>NZ_CP159829.1:2470000-2770000 GCF_047730065.1 Candidatus Njordibacter sp. Uisw_058 | reverse complement strand
ACCTTTCTCGAATGATCCTCAAGCATCGTATACCCTGGCCTCTCGCTATTATACTGATGCAAATATCTATGAGCAGGAAAAAGCAGCCATTTTTTGGAAGTCTTGGGTTTATGTGGGCCATGCCTCTCAACTACAGCAGGCAGGGGATTATTTAACTACGGATATCCATGGCCAGCAGGTCTTAATCATTATGCATCAGGGAGGCGAACTAGGCGCTTTTTTTAACGTATGCCCGCACAGAGGTCATCAACTGTTAGAAGGCTGTGGCAATACTCGCGTTATCGTTTGTCCTTACCATGCTTGGTGTTTTGATCAACAAGGTACGTTTTTACGCGGGCGTAATTTGCAAGATTTAAAGCAATTTTCTGAACCAGAATTTAATCTTAAAGCTGTCAAATTGGAGCTTTTTTTGGGATTTGTGTTCGTTAATCTTGATACTAATGCACCTGCAATGACTGAAGTATATGCAGGCTTAGCCGATGAAATTAAGTACTATGTGCCTAAAATTGATAAAGTAGAACACCAGTATCATGCTGATTATGCCGTTGCAGCCAACTGGAAATTACTGATGGACAATTTTCTTGAGTGCTACCATTGCCAGCCGGCTCATAAAGTTTTTGTTGATTTGGTAGATATGCCCAGCTACCAAACTAAAGTTCATGATTATTATTCCAGCCATATTTCCCATCAACCCAGTAATAACAACAGCAATGCATATAAAGTTGCAGGAGAGCAAACCTTTGGCTACGCGGCATGGTTCGTTTGGCCTAATTTGACCATCTGGGTCATGCCAGGGGATGCCAATGTGAGCATGTTACAAATGCACCCCGATGGATTAGCCCAATGTCACGAAACACTCGACTGGCATGGTGTTGGTCAACAACTTAATCCAGCGTCAAAAGATGCCATCACTTATTTAGACGAGGTGCTGCAGCCAGAGGACATTGGACTTTGTGAAAGTGTGCAAAAAGGACTTTCTTCTCTGGCCTATAACCAAGGCCGCTTTGTGGTCGATGATCAGCGAAGCCATTTAAGTGAGCATGGTGTTCACCACTTCCAGAAATTAGTTATTGAAGCGTTAAGTAACCCCATTAGAACTCAAACGAATTGACTCAGGAGGAGCATACAATGGCTTCTAGCGATGGTAAGACACGAGATTTAGTCACCACTATAGCCGGTGCAGGTTGGGATTTTGGTTTAACACGTCACCGATTTCATGACATTGAGCGCCCATTAGGGCCTCATTATTGCGTCTATAACCGTCGCTTAATGGCCTGTTGTTTCGACCAGAGATCAACCATAGATGGCTATTGGCTCCTGCGTCAAAAAGTGGCTGTGTTAAATACGGGTGAGCTGCCACTTCAGTTCAAGGGCCCCGATGCAGAGCGCTTACTTGATAAACTCTTTACCAAGGACATTACTAAGCTAAACATTGGCCGTTGTGCCTATGGCCTGGCTTGTTATGAAGATGGTGGGCTGCTCGTAGATGGTATTTTATTGAGAACTGCTGAGGACTGTTTCTGGTATGCCCAGGCCGATGGTGACTTCTACAGTTGGGCTAGAGCACATGCAGTCGGGTTAGATGTTGAAATCACTGATCCTAAAATATTCGTCTCTCAGGTTCAGGGGCCTAATTCTATGAAAGTGCTCACAGCGGCTAGTGATGATGGCATGCCTGATCCATTTGGCTACTTTGCCATGGCGAGGGTTAAGTTTGGGGGACAAGAGCTTGTCATTACGCGCACAGGCTATACCAACGAGTTAGGCTGGGAGTTCTACACCGAACCCCATCATGATGCAGATGCCTTGTGGCAGCATTTAAAGCGAGCGGGAGAACCCTTTGGTATCGACATTTTCGGACTCGACGCTATGCATATCCGTAGAATTGAAGCTGGCATTCTCAATGCCGGTTCAGATTTTGATCATACAACCACACCTTATGATGTTGGGTTAGGTATGTTTGTAGATCAACACAAAAGTGATTTTATTGGCCAGTCGGCCCTCAAAAATGCGCCTAAAGAAACTCGCTTAATCGGTATTCTTTGTGCAGCAGAACCCCATATTGGTGCAGCCATCATGGTTGATGGTCAAACTGTTGGTAAAGTTACAGCTGGGGCTATGTCACCTTATTTAAAACAAGGCATTGGCATTGCTTTAATGCTGGAATCAGGATATCTACCTCACACTGGAGTTAGTGTAGGTTGTATTGATGGCAAACTGTATAAAGGCCAATTGGCTGAACTGCCCCTGTATGATAAAGCAGGGGCAGTTCAACATGGTAGACTCATTGAGCTTCCAATGAGGGATTAATCTGATATTAAACGCTGACTAGGCTAGGTAGATAACCCAGCCTAGCCATTGCTTAGTTCAGACCTAGCGCAGCTTTTCTTTGATTCGCCCAAGTTCTCAGAATTTGATCGATGGCAAGGCCGATGCAGGCCACACATATACCTAGAATTAGGCCGTCACCCACACCATTTCTGTCTGATAGTGATCCCAAAATTAATTGTCCAAGATCGTCTGTACCTATCATTGCACCGATAATTACCATTGATAGTGCAAACACTACTGTCTGATTAATACCTAGCGCTATATGTGGAAAAGACATGGGTAATTCAATAGATATCCAGCGCTGTAAACGGCCCACTCCGGACATCGTTCCCGCATCGTGTAACGTCTGGGGGACACTCAATAGGCCTTCTACGGTGTAGCGGAGGGCAGGAATTGAAGCATACACAATAATCGCGATGACTACTGCGGTATCGGTGATACCAAACAGCATCATTACTGGGATTAAATAAATAAATGATGGGAAGGTCTGAAAGGTATCACAGTAGGTCAGAATAAAGCGCGTTGATTTAACATTCTGTGCACACAATGTACCCACAGTAATACCAATTATGCCTGACATGAGTACAGATACACTCATTAGGTATGCAGTAATCAGTGCCCGGTCCCACCATTCGGTAAGGGCGATGAATAGCAAAAACCCCCCTACTGTCAAGGCCACTCGTAGGCCGCCTACTATAAATCCAACGCCCATTACCAGGGTAAATGTGGCGGCTACAGGCATGGCCAAAAAAGCAGCTTTAACTGGCATCAATACAGAAAGAATTAACCATTCGTTAAAGACTTTGAGGGCGAAGAAGTAGGTGTCCCATATCCAGTCAACACCGGACTGCAAGAATATGGCGATGGAAATGCCTTTGTTGTGCGGCACAATGTAAAGGTAATTGAAACCTTTTGGAAAAATGAATTGACCCATAGAAGCTAAGCCTAGTGCAATCACGAAAAGTGCTGCAAACAAGATAAAATACTTATACTTCCCAATAAAAGACAGGTTGGAAAAATAGTCGGTTTGCTTATTGGCCCAGGCCAGTGACATCCGGTCGAGAACAATCGCGATTAATACGATGCAAATACCGATTTCGGTAGCTTTACCTATATCAAGGCGGTTAAGAGCGATCAGAAGATCAATGCCTAGCCCTTTCGCGCCGATCAGCGACGCTAAAACCACCATGGCCAAGCATTGCATTATGACTTGGTTTACACCAATCAATATGTCGCGGCGGGCCGTTGGAACTAATACCTTGGTCAATAGCTGCCAATTGTTACAACCACTCATCATGCCAGACTCAGCAACTTCGGGGCCCAATTTTTTGAGGCCTAGTAAGGTGAGGCGCACCATAGGTGGGGTGGCAAAAATAACCGTTGCAATAGCACCCGCATGATCACCAATACCAAAAAACACCATTACTGGAATTAAATAGGAAAAGTGAGGGATGATCTGCGCCATGTTAAGTAGTGGATTGAGTACGGCTTCAACGCGTTTGCTTCTATAGGCCCATATGCCAAATATGAGGCCAATAAAAACTGAAACTGGGGCAGCAACCAATACGAATGACAAGGTCTGCATGGCCGGTTCCCACTGGCCAAATACAGAAATGTACGTCATTGAAAGACCGACTAATAGAGCCAGTCCTCGTCCAGCTAGCTTATAGCCTAAGATGGTGGCGCCACCAGCTACCACTGTCCAAGGTACACCAGGCATTCTCGCCCAAGGATTTTCTGTTGCCCAGTCCCAACCGGCAAACGTTACGATTGTTTTTGCGCCGCCTAGCATTATTTCACGGATTAATTCGATCATGAACAAAATTAAGCCTGATATCATTCGTGTAAATTCACGCACTAATGGGCTATCTTCATATTCCTCAATGTCTGGATCATATACCTCAATGGGCCACCAGTCGAACATCAGGTAACTGATGGAGTCATTGATAAACAGTGGAAATGCCTCAATTAATGGGGGTAAGCGCCACAGGATGTTAGTTTCAGAAGGTGCAATAAACTGGTTTAACAGAATAAAAATCACCAGTAATAAAATAAACTGTAGGTATTTTCTCTGCTTGAATAGTTCAATCATAATAAGTTTTCACTCTTCTGGTTTGAGTGGTCGCCAAAGAGAACATGAACAATTTTTGCAGCATTGATGACGCCCACCGTTTGGCCTGACTCATCAATCACTGTTACAGGCTTGCTGGAGCTCAATATAGCCTCGGCGACTGTTTCAATAATGGCGTCCTTTTGCACTTTTAGGTCACTCATTGACTCAGTTGGATCAAATTCATCCATCACAGCTTCAATTTTTAATACCTTTTCCCGTGGCACTTCTTCAGTAAACTTGCGCACGTATTCAGTCGCTGGGTTAAGTACAATGTTAGCTGGGGTGTCAAGTTGCTCTATGATGCCATCTTTCATAATTGCGATGCGGTCAGCTAGACGCAAGGCTTCATCAAAGTCATGGGTGACAAAAAGTATGGTTTTGTGGAGTACTGACTGTAAACGCAGAAATTCATCCTGCATTTCCTTACGAATGAGTGGGTCAAGTGCAGAAAAAGGTTCGTCAAGAAACCAGATATCAGGTTCAATCACCAGCGAACGGGCGATGCCGACGCGCTGCTGTTGCCCACCTGATAGTTGTCGCGGGAAATAGTCTTCGCGTCCAGTAAGGCCAACTAAATCCACCATTTCTTTGGCTTTATTAACACTCTCTTGAGTGCTAACGCCCTTTACTTGTAATGGGAAAGCAATATTTTCTAATACTGTTTTGTGTGGCAATAAAGCGAAGTTTTGAAACACCATACCCATTTTATTGCGGCGTAGCTCAATCAATTGCTTGTTATTCATTTGTAGGATGTCTTCACCCTCAATGAATATTTTGCCAGCAGTGGCGTCGGTCAATCTGGAGATACACCTTAATAAGGTTGATTTTCCAGAACCAGATAGACCCATAATAATAAGTAGTTCACCTGCATGTATGTCAAAAGAAGCATTATTTACTCCAACGATGCATCCTGCTGCCTGAAATTTTGCAGCATCGACTACACCATTAGCTTTCTGTAACATGCTTTCTGCATTGTCGCCGAAAATTTTGTAAACTGAGTTGCAACGAATAACGGGTTCGTCCGAAGGAGATGGTGTATTTTGCATAGACATAGGCTAATTCATTTTTTTGAAATTTTAGTGGTTAAGGTTGACATCTTAGGTTCGTTAGTAAACGCCATTATGTCAAAAAAATAACCCTCTGATTGGATCGCCAATCAGAGGGTTTAGTTGCTCAAGCATTAATGCCTAAGTGTTACTTAGTCCAAGCTACCCAAGTAGCTTCGTTGTCTGCAAGCCATTTAGCTGCAGCATCTTTGTGATCCAATCCGTCTGTGTCAACCAAAGCCGCCATTGAGCCGATTTGACTTGTAGAAAAGGAAATCTTGCTGTACGCAGTGTACGCAGCAGGGTGGCTCTTTGGGAACTTGTAACTAGCTGCTTTCTTCAACCAACCCTTTGGCGAACCACAACTTCCGTCACCACCATCGACTACACGACAACCTGCAGTGTACTCTGGGAACTCAATAAAGGTAAAGCCTTCAGCATCGGTAAAGTTTGGCGTCCAGTTAAAGATAATGGTAGCGCGGCCTTCTTTCTTAGCTGCAGCTAATTCTGCCCAAAGGGAGGAAGCACCACCAGCATATTTAACCATGTAGTCATCACCTAAACCAAGTGCTGCAATACGCTCTTCCATCAACGTGCCGTGCCAGCTTTGTGGGCCCTCTAACCAACGGCCTTTGCCATCTGAATCCACTGTAGTAAACACATCTTTACAGCCTTTTAGAGCTTCCCAGCTAGGTAAGCCTGGACATAGGTTTTGGTCGATTACCCAAGTTGGTACACCCATTTCTTCTAGGGTTGCTGCAGAGTGAGTACCAGCGTCAATTACGCCACCTTTAGACATGGCATTGTAGAAGGAAGCCCCAAAACTTGACTGCCATACTTCGTGAGAAATGGTTACGTCGCCATTACGGATAGACTCATATACTGCCTGGCTATCAGCTGGAACATATTCAACGTTGTTACCCATGCTCTCAAATATGCCACCAATAACGTGAGCCATAACTACTTGGCTAGACCAGTTATGGATTGGGATAACAATGGGTTTTGTGCTGTCTGCTGCTTTCACTACACCAGTTAGTGATAATGCGATGCCAGCTGCGCCGGCTATAAGAGTATTTCTAAATTTCATTAGTCTGACCTCAATATTATTTTAGTTATTAAAATTAGTGCATTTACCCACCAGGAGTAAAAAGCACCAGCTGCTAAATAACAGCCTTGAACCATGTGCAGTCATTATGGGCGACTCTTGTGAGTCTAATTGAGCTACAGCAGTTCTAAGAGCTAACTTGCTCACTACAAATGTAATGGCGCGCTTGCTTAAAACATAATGCATGGCTCCAGATATTATGTTTATTGGTAGCTACGCATTACTATTTCTTTGATTACAGGCAAAGTCCTGTTTATTTTTTCGACTGAGGATGCTGCCTAAGTCAAAAAAGGGTCGCAACACTAGCCCACGTTAAGCTCTAACCCGAGATTTAGTGGGGTCATAGTGAGAAATGCCCACTACAGTTGCAGGAATACGTTTAATATGGCCATCAAGCTTGCCTACCTCTACCTGCATACCAGGTTCGATGTGATCAATGGACATGCTGCATAAGGCGATATTCTGATTTAATATGGGAGAGCGCACGGCGCTGGTAATGGTGCCTACTTGTTGGCGGCCTACGCGCACACATTCTCCATGGCTGGCAATTTCTTCACCTTCTAGCACTAAACCCACCAATTGACGCTGTGGATTCGCTTGTCGTTCAATCAAAGCATCTCGGCCAATAAAATCTTCGTCTTTTGTTTTAAGTGGCACGGTGAAGCCTATGCCGGCTTCAAACGGGTCTGTTTGGTCGTTAAATTCGTAATCGGCAAAAATGAGTGCCGATTCAATTCTTAGATTGTCGAGCGCTTCTAGGCCTAACGGTGTGATACCAAATTCTTGTCCGGCTTCCCAAACTGCATCCCATACTTCATGACCATGTTTAGGGTGACACCATACTTCGTATCCACGCTCACCAGTGTAACCCGTGCGGGAAACAGTCACAGGTACTCCTTGAGGTCCACCAATACGGCCATGGGTAATTCGAAACGGACGCAAGTCTTCCATGGTTGTTTGGCTATCAGGTGTGAAAATCACTTTCTTCAAAGTTTCTCCACTAAGCGGACCCTGTACGGGTAAATTGTGTAATTGATCGTTAGAGTCCTTGATCACTACCTTAAAATTCTTCTCAATTGCCACTTTGCGTAACCACTCAATGGCACCATCGCAACCCCCAACCCAACGGAAGTTATCTGCACCAAGACGGAAAACAGTGCCATCGTCTACCATGCAACCGTTGTGGTAGCACATGGCGGTGTAAATGACTTGGCCAATGGCAAGCTTACGAATATTGCGGGTAACTGCGTAGTTTAATAAATTCTCGGCATCTGGCCCCAAAACTTCGCATTTACGCAGTGGGCTTAGATCCATCAATACAACCTTTTCACGACATGCCCAGTATTCGGCGATGGCACCATAGTTACTAAAATGGTTGGCTAGCCAGTAGCCATTGTAATCAACAAAGTGCTGAGTCATGGTGGCGAAGCGGTCGTGGAATGCTGTTTTCTTGGTCATAGTTGAATCCGCTACGGCGTTTTTACGGAAGGCATTGCCTTTCTCAAAGTGATTATCAGCGGCGTAAATCCGCACGTGAATGTCGGTTGGGTTCCAACCATTAGCTGGGCTGGTGTCGTCTGGGCAAGCCGTTGAGCCACAAACAAGGTCGACCTGAGCTTGCATTAATACGTAGTCACCAGGGCGAGTCCAAGGCTGGCAAGAGCTATGTTGATCGTAATCATCGTAGCCAGTGTTAAAGAAAAAATTCACTGCGGGCCAGCCTTTACGTGGTGCTATGCCCAGGGGTCCCAGTACTGCATTCAAGTTGTCTGAACAATTCGTGTGGCCAGGGTAGCCAGTGTCATCATAATACTTTGCACTACACGCTAAGTTAAAGGTATCGTGACGCCCCACAGTATCTTGGATCACATTAAGGATGTTAATCTGATCATCGGTATAAAACTTGTCGTGCAAACCTGGGCCAGGAAAGGCAGACGCCATTAAGGTTCGGGTTGTTAATGGGCAAATAAGTTTTTCTACCCCTTCAGTTAAACGCGCAGCGTCTAGCGCAATGAAATCTGAGCATTGACGCCCAGCAACATCAATAATTTGAATGTATTCGCCAGCTTTGACTAAATAACTTTCAGCGGTGCTGTTGTGCACGCGAATTTCACGATCTACCACTCCCAGTGGTGTTGGCAAATCCTCATCTTCAATAACTTGGCCACCAGTGACGCCAACGATAATGTCGGTAGGTGGGAGCAGCTGGTCGGGCCCCATGTCTTCGCCTGGGGCAGCGATCAAGCACAGGCAGTCACTCATGATGGTGAAAGTCTGCTTACTTTGGGGTTTTGACTTGGCGCCAAATATGGAAATACCTTGGCAGCTTTTGTGATCGTTAGCATCCATCCATTTGCGTAAGGGTGCAATATCACTATTAGCAGCCGCACCCAAGCTTGCAAGATCGGCCTTTCCATCTTTATCGAACGCAATAAGTTGTGCTTCTTGCTCACCTTCTGGATCATGCAAAGTTATGGTAGAGCCTGCGGCCAACTGTAAAGAAATCAAATGCTGTGCAGGCACTCGGTAGCGTTGTGTGCCATCCGCACCCATTACGGGGTGTGGCATGGGGTCGGCACTGTAGTAACTAAGGGGTTTCATAGGCACTTGGCTCAATATAGTCCTGTTAAAATCGCAGAGCTCAGCGATCCCGCTATCTTCAGATTAACAAGTTGATATGAACAGATTTTGTCTATGCTATGAATGGAATGTAATATTTTGTTAAATTTTTTAACAAAGCGGCTTTATGTGGCTGGCATTAGCGCACTAGGTCTTCTCTCGCCTTGCTAAGGTGCTCAATCATATGGGCTTTTGCCGCTTGAACATCGCGCTGGCTAATGGCCTCAAACAAAGCGCGGTGATGGGCATTGTATTGGGTCATATTTTGTTGGCTCAGTACTTCGCCTCGGCTAGCCCGCCATAGTTCATGGCGGCGTACCTCATTAACTTGCTCGTAAATCCAAATCATCAATGGGTTGCCACAAGCCTCGGCGATACTCTGGTGAAAGGCTTCATCAGCAATAGAAAATTGTTCTGCTGTGCGAGCTGCTTCCACTCGTTCTAAAGCGATACGCAGCTGTTCAAGGTCTCTCCCGGCAGCATGATGCACAGCCAGATCCACAATAATAGGTTCGAGCATATTACGCACTTGCATTAGCTGCATTGGGCTGGTGGTGTCAGCGAATTGGCTAGCCACTTTCTCCATGGTTGGTGGCATCACAAAAGTGCCACTACCTACTTTGCGTGTCACCAGACCCTCCTGTTCTAGTAAGGCGAGAGCATTTCTCAGCGTGCCCCGAGAGACATCATAATGACTGGCTAGCTCACGTTCTGCAGGCAGGCGCTCATTGACTCTATAAACTTGCTTGCGTATCGCCTCAGCAAGAGCGCCTGCAAGGGCCCGTGCCCCATTAGGCCTCGATTGTCGTCGATCAAAGGTTTGATAGCTTAAAGGCGCCGTATTTGGAAACATGGTGGATCACTGTTTTTGGTTCAATAATGGTTACAGGTTAGCATACATACTCTTTGAATTGGTATACTTATTGGTATAAAAATAATGACTATTAATTTTTTATTATAATTATTTGAAGATTAATGTTTTTTGGTTAATTAAAAAAATCCATTATAAACAGCCATGTAACCAAATTTGACAATATTTGTAGTAATATTTTACAAAATAAAGCTTGCCTCATCAAATCCATAAATGGTATAAAATTTGGGTGCTATATGTGTACCTTTACTGTACCAAAAAGTCTCATTGGTTGGCAAAAAAAGGTCCTAAGCCCAAAAAAACAATAATATGAGGAGGCATCGATGACAGATTTACAACAGTATGTTGACGCTCCAGGTCGGGATGATCTGGTTAAACAAGTCCGCGCTAAAATTGATGAACTAGGCATTACCTATGTTTATTACCAATTTATTTCTGTGACGGGTCGCATTGTGGGTAAAGGTATCCCAGCACGCCATTGGGAACGTACCGCGGCCAAGGGCTTCCAACTCGTATATGGTTCAACAGCAAACTTAGCCATTGACCGTCACGGTAATTATATTGGGTACGGCCCCGAAGCTTCAGAGTTGGTGGGCATCGCTGACCCAGATACGTTTATGCAGCTGCCTTGGGATAAACGCGTTGCACGCGTTTTTTGTACGCTTTTCCGTAACCGTGAAGAACGGGTTAATCCAGGTCAATTTTTGACATCTGACTGTCGTGGCAACTTGCGTCGTATTCACGAAGAATTTAAAGGTAAGCATGGCCTAGAAATGCGCTGTGGTACCGAACCAGAAATGATGTGGTTAAAAAAGGGTGAGGATGGCCAACCAGATGGTGGTGTGACTAAGCCGACTTGTTACCACATTGACCAGTTTGAAGAATTACGCCCAGTGTTTATGCGTGTTATTGAATACTCTGAGCAAATGGGTTTGGATATTATTCAAGGCGATCACGAAGATGCACCTGGCCAGTTAGAACTCAACACCCAGTACGATGATGTGCTGCAAAATGCAGACCGTTTAACCACTTATCGCCAAATTTGTGCACAAGTGGCACGTGAATTTGGTTTGATTGCTTGCTTTATGAGTAAGCCATTCATGGGTGTTTCAGCTTCAGGTTGTCATCACAACATGTCTCTATGGTCAGGTGGTGAAGACGTCTGTCATCCAGAAATTGCGGGTGGTGATACGCTGCCGGGCATGCCTGGGCCATTTACCTATCGTGAAGGTGGCCTTAACACCTTTATGCCGGTGCCAGAGATTCATGCCTCTAAGCCAGGTCCCATCGGTCTTCAATGCATTGGCGGCGTTATCGCCCATTTACCAGCACTAACCTCTATCGGATCATCCACGGTTAACTCGTTCCGTCGCTTATGGGACACCGGCTTCTGGGCACCTATTTTTGCTGACTGGGGTTACCAGAACCGCACTTGTGCGCTGCGAGTATCTGCGCCAGGCCGCTTTGAGTATCGTTCCGTAGACTCTATGGTGAATCCATACTTAATGGGAGCTGCACTTCTTAAAGCCTTTGATGATGGTATCGACAGTGACCTTGATCCTGGCGATCCTGAAGAACGTAACATCTACGAGGCCATGGATGCGGGTAAGCAAGTTACGAAATTACCGATGTCTTTAGGTGATGCCATGACCGAGCTTGCCAATGACGAAGTGATTAAGTCGTCAATGCCAGGTGAAATGTATACGGTCTATAGTGCTTATAAGAATGATGAGTGGGAACGCTTCAATCAAACCGTGACTAATTGGGACACGGAAACCTATCTTGATTGCTTGCCATAAAAAGCAAGTCTTTAGAAAACCTCGGCTGGCAAGGTTAATCACCTTCCAGCCAATTTTATAACTACTCTAAAAGTAAATATTAGGAGACGCGACCATGTGTGGTATTGCAGGCCTTATCCATAAGAAGGTGGGCGGTGCAAACATCGGACAAGAAATGACTGATATGCTTCAAGCTTTGAAGCATCGCGGACCAGATTCTACCGGTTATGCGCTATATGGCTCCCCCATTAGTAACTACATAATGCGTATCAACCTTGCTGAGCAAGCTGATACGAAAAAAGGTTTCGATGTTGCCTCACAGCTTCAAACCCGCAACGACCAAGTCGATGCGCGGATGGCTGAGTTGGGTGCCAACATTGCTAAGAAAGAAAACTCAACAGCCTATGCGTTGCGTTATGAAGTGGCTTTCGATGGTGACCTTAAAAACTTAATCGATTACATTGAAGACATCGAAGGCGTTGAAGTAATGTCTTGCGGTAATGGTCTTGAATTGATCAAAGACTTGGGTGATGCAGCAGTTGTTTCTGCCCAATATGGTATCAATAGCTTTCAAGGCTCCCACGCGATCGGGCACACCCGTATGGCAACTGAGTCGGATGTAGACATCCGTTCAGCACACCCTTACTGGGCTTATCCGTTTGCAGACGTTTCTGTTGTCCATAATGGCCAGTTAACTAACTACTGGACTAACCGTCGTGCACTCGAGCGTCTTGGTAACCGATTTAACTCTAACTGTGACTCAGAGCTTATTGCTGTGTACATCGCCAATCGCATTAGCGAAGGCGATGACTTAGAAAAAGCTATGCGTCGTTCGGTAGAAGACCTAGACGGAGTATTTACATACTTAGTGGCGACTTCTGATTCGTTGGGAATGGCTAAAGACGTTATGGCTGCTAAGCCGATGGTGATCTACGAGAGTGACGACTTTATTGCATTGGCTTCTGAAGAAGTTTCAATCCGTAAAATCTTTGATCACGATATTGATACATTTGACCCCTATGAAGGCGAGGTGCGCGTATGGCAACTGTAAGCACGTCCGGTCAATCCCATGATATGGGTTTGCATACGGAAAAGCTCACAAACCGAACTCAGCAACGTTTTTTTGATGCTGGTGAGTCGGCTAATCTAACTTATGCATGGGCTCCAGTAGTCGACACAAACAAGGTAGGAACTTTGGATTGTGAAGGTATGGATGCAACTGCAATTAACATTCGCATACGCGAATTAATGGATCAAGGTTGCGGCACCATTGACCTGAGTAATCCGGGCTCTATGCACGGACTATGTGTAGGCATACTCAGCCGTTTACAACTGAACGTTACTGGCAGCTTAGGTTACTTCGGTTGTGGTTTGATCGATGGACCTAACGTGCATATCTCTGGCCGAGTTGGCTGGTCATGTGGTGAAAATATGATGGCTGGAACCATTGTTGTTGAGAAAAATGCGGGTTCTACCTTTGGTGCAGCTATCCGAGGTGGTGACTTAGTCTGCAGAGGCAACGTAGGTTCACGTACGGGCATCGACCAAAAAGGTGGCACGATTATCGTGGGTGGTAAGACGGGCGCATTTACAGGCTTTATGATGCAGCGTGGCCGTATGATTATTCTTGGTGATGCAGGCATAAACCTTGGCGATTCTATGTACGATGGTACCATTTACGTAGGCGGAAAAATTGAAGGCTTAGGTGTAGATGCCGTGCCAGCTGACTTAAATGACCTTGACCGTAAATGGTTAAAGTCAAAGCTTGATCTATATGGTATGGAAGCGCCTCACGGCATCGATAACATTCAAAAGATCGTTGCTGGTAAGCAGTTGTGGAACTACGACAACCTCGAACCATCAGAGAAGAAGCTAGTTCTTTAAGAGCAGCGAGGAAATTTATTATGTCAGTTGTTAACAAAAAAGAAATTATTGGCCAGAGCTTCATGTTCCCGCCCGAAGTTATGAATGACATTCATATCAAGTCTGACCTTGGTCGGTACCGTATGCGTGCGTTTTCACTGTTCAAAAAGATCCCAAGCTGGGACGATTTGACCTTTATGCCAGGTACTTTGACGCGCTTCGTAATCGAAGGTTATCGTGAGAAGTGTCTTACAAAAACAGTCATTGGCCCAAACTCTAAGCGGCCATTAGTGCTAGATATTCCTGTTTATATCACAGGTATGAGTTTTGGTGCATTGTCTTACGAAGCTAAGACCGCTTTGGCGCGTGGCGCAACCATGGCAGGTACTGCGACCTGTTCTGGTGAAGGTGGCATGATTCCTGATGAGCGCCGCTACTCAGAAAAGTGGTTCTATCAGTGTATCCAGTCTCGTTATGGCTTTAACCCTCATCACTTGCGTCTTGCTGATGCCTGTGAATTCTTTATTGGCCAAGGCTGTAAAGTGGGTTTAGGTGGTCACTTGATGGGGCAAAAAGTAACCGATCAAGTTGCTGAGATGCGTTCATTACCAGCTGGTATTGACCAGCGTTCTCCTGCTCGTCACCCAGATTGGTTGGGTCCAGATGATCTATCTTTGAAGATCAAAGAGATTCGTGAAGCCACTGATTGGCAGATTCCTATTCAGCTTAAGTTGGGTGCCGCTCGTGTGTATGATGACGTGCGTATGGCCGCTAAGTGTGAGCCAGACTCTATCTTCATAGATGGTATGGAAGGCGGCACTGGTGCGGGCCCACACATTGCTACTGAAGAAACGGGTGTCCCTGGTATCGCCGCTATACGTCAAGCGCGAAATGCCCTTGATGATGTCGGCAAGTCTGGTGAAATCAGTCTTGTTTATGCCGGTGGTATTCGTAATGGTGGTGACGTAGCTAAGGCTTTGGCACTGGGTGCTGACGCTGTAGCGATCGGTCACTCTTCGTTGATGGCTTTGAACTGTAACCGTGACATTGATGAAGCTGACTTCCCTAACGAAATAGGCGTAGAAGCAGGTTCGTGTTACCACTGCCACACTGGTCGTTGTCCAGTAGGCGTTGCAACTCAAGATCCTAAGCTACGGGCTCGTCTAAATCCAGACGAAGCTTCAGAGCGTGTGTATAACTTCTTACACACTCTGACTATCGAATGTCAGTTGCTAGCACGTGCGTGTGGTAAGACGAACATCCATTCTTTAGAACCAGAAGATATTGCAGCTCTAACAATGGAAGCTTCTGCCATGGCTCAAGTACCACTAGCAGGCAGCCAACACACGGTTGGTCGTCCTGACATGACGCGTTTCTAGGAGGACATGATAATGTCAAAAGATGTAGATCATTATTTAACGACAGACGGTCTGGATACAGATCGTGAGAAGATGATTGGTCAGACCATTGGTTATCGTTACGACGTGAACTTGGTACCTGACATGGATCATTGCACGCCATACCTCAGGGAATATATGGTTAAAATGAACTGGTCCGACCTTAACTGGTTGGAGGACGTGCATATGGGTTACGAAGAGAATAGCGCTGCTGTTTTTGACCGTAACATCAACGGCTGGGTTACGATTCCAGAAGACATCGATTTGCCGGACAACCAACAAGACCGTGACATGATTGCGCGTGAATTGTTAGTAAAGTTCCAGATGTCTGAAAATCATCCTATGGTGCAGTTGCGCGAAGCTTACGCAAAGTTCTAATGGCCTTAGCTTGGGGCGAGTGCCCCAAGTCTTTAGGTCAAAAAAGCCCAGCGATTGCTGGGCTTTTTTTGCGTGTCGTTTTATGCCATCGCCATAAAAGGTAGCATTAATAATCTAATGTCTTAAGCCGACCACATTAATGCTTTTTGGTGGCGAGCTTTCAATGGGGGTAACCCAAAGCGCTTTTTATAACACTTATAAAAACTGGGTAAAGAGGAGAAACCACTGAGTATGGCTATTTTTTCAACCGTTAACTCAGATTCGAATAGTAACTTGTGCGCATGATTAAGACGTTTTTCTAGATAATAGATGCTTGGGGAAATACCAATGTATACTTTGAATAGGCGCTGAATTTGACGTTTTCCTAAGCCTGCATAGCCACTAATTTCAGAAAGGCTTAAGGGTTCATCAATGTTGTTTTCCATTAATGATGCCACTTGTTGTAAAGAGTTAGGCCAGCCGTAAGGGCTTATTTTATTATCTAATCGATGTTCTTTTGGCGTGCGCAAAACTCCACAATTCATTTCCTCTGCGACAGTAATCGCCAACGATTTGCCATGATGAAGGTGGATGATGTGCAGCATCATATCTAGGCTTGTACTGCCACCTTGGCAAGTGAAACGGTTATTGTTTACGTTAAAGATGGCTCGGTTGGGAGTCGCACCCTGATGGCGTAAATCCCCTAAATGGCGATGATCAATCGTCCATCGACAGTCGTCCAGCAGGCCTGCACGGTAAAGGTAGTAAGCTCCAGTGCCAACGCCACCTAGCATGGTATTATTATCACCTAGTTGCTTCAAGGGCTTAATAAAGCTTTTTAGAGGCAGTTGATAAACCTCGTGACTGGCACAAATAACCAAGGCATCAAGCTGTTCTAAGATTGGGCCAGAAGTTAAGGGTAATGTGTGCACCTGTATGCCACATGAAGACACAAGAGGTCCCCCTTCTAATGAAAATAATTTCCATTCATAAAGGGCATGACCGAGGCTATGGTTAGCCACTTTTAAAGGCTCAATAATATGGCTCATTTCAGCCAAATTATAACCAGGAATTAATAGAACCCCTAGTTCCCAAGATTTATTAGTATCAATATTTAGCGACATAAAAGTACACTTAATAAATTAGATTTTAGAAAATTTTATTTTGATTATTCAGTCATGTTAAGCCTAAATTGTCGTTTTCACAATATATTTCGCCATAGATTGTCGCTATGGGATAATAATATAAACAAGTTAACAATTCTTATAAACAATAATATTTAAACCAAAGTATATGTATTAAATTACAACATAATGAACAATTACCTAGGTAAAAATTGAGTATAGTGGCCAAAAGCTACCCCCCTATATATTGGGAATGAGCCAACAGTAATGCACCTAAAAATTAATAATAACTGGATTAATAACTGGATTAATAACTGGATTAATAACTGGGCCTTGGCGCGGTTTTACAAGCTTAAGATAACCTTGATGTTTGGCTCTGGCAGCGACCCATTAGGCAATGGCTAATTGCACCCATTCAATCACAGGTGTTGGGTAAATTCCTAACCACAGGGTGGCCAACACGAGCAGTAATAAAAGTAGTTTTTCACCACCACTAAAAACCATGATTCTATGATCAATGGGTTGATCATCGACAGCAGTTTTACACAGTACCAATATGACTCTTAAATAATAATATAACCCGAGGGCGCTACCCAGTATGAGTAAACTCAATAACAGCCAGAGTTCACTTTCTACCGCCACCAGAACTAAATAATATTTACCAATAAAACCTGCCGTTAAAGGCATGCCAGCAAGTGCCAGCATGGCCAATATTAAGGCACTAGCTAACCATGGTTGCTGAAATAGAAGACCTGAATAATGTATCAAAGTACCACTTTCAAAACGCTGGTCCTTGGAGGCCAGTTGGCTTATAACGGCAAAGGCTAACATAGTCATACTGGCGTAGGTGATGAGGTAGACCGCAGCCCCCTCAAGAGCGGTTGATATACTATCAGGCCCAAGGGTTGCAGTGGCAGCTAGGGTAATAATAACGTATCCCATGTGGGCAATACTTGAGTAACCCAACAGGCGTTTTAAATTGTCTTGCCGCAAAGCCAATAGGTTACCCACAACCATAGAAAGTGCTGCCATTATGGTCAGCCCTAAAAGTAACAAGGTTAAATAATCCCCTTGGGCCATCATTAACCAGCGCATGGCAAAAGCAAACACCGCCACCTTAACAGCGCTCGCTAAAAAGCTGGTAACAGGTGCGGGGGCGCCTTGGTATACATCTGGTGTCCACATATGAAATGGCATCCAAGACATCTTAAACGCAACACCCACGAGCAGCAAAGCAGCGCCTATCTCTAAGTAACCTGAGTGCAGTCGAGGGCCATCAGCAGAAACGACGAGGTCGATGGTTAAGTTACCTGCATAGGCGTATATCAGTGCTACGCCAAACAATAAGAAACTTGAGGACACCCCCGATAGCACCATGTACTTGACACCAGCCTCTAGAGTCATATGGGCTTGTTGTTTACTGTGGGCCATATATCCGACCATAGCAAACAGGGAAACACTCATGAGTTCGAGGCCAATAAACATACTGGCAAAATGATTACTGGCTACCAGCACACAGGCTCCCAAAGCGGCTAGGGATAATAAAACATAATACTCTTCACGGATTTCATCTGCCGCTTCTAAATAGGCATAAGACATCCATGCACAAGCCAAACTGACCAGCAACACCACCCCAATGAGAAGGCGGCTAAAATCATCCATGATTAATAAAGGCGTGACTTGTTGCGCTGTATTACCCATCTCTGTCAAGGCCCAGTAGGCAGCCATGACGAACATGATACAGGTTACCCAGCAGGTGAGTTTGTGGTCGCGCACGAAGGCAATTAACAGCAACAAAATGACACTGATGGAAGCCACCAATAACAATGGCATGAGTGATGTTAGTTCGAGCCAGTTCATGGGCTAACCTCCCTTACCTAAATACAGTAGATAGTCAACTGGTGCGGCACTGATGTTAAATATTAAATTAGGCCAAAAACCCAATAATATGAGTCCTAGGGCTAATATTCCCAGCATCACAAGTTCCCGTAAATTGAGGTCCAAAACTTCCCGCTGGCCCTGTGCCGGTGCACCAAAAAACCCTTTTTGCAAAATGAGTAGAGCGTACACAGGTGCAAGGATCATGCCCAAAGCTGATAAAGAGGCTGCCCATGGTTGCACTTGGAATACGCCTAACAAGACCATAAATTCACCAATGAAATTCGCTAACCCAGGCAGTCCAAGGGCTGCTGCAGCAAATAACATAGTTAAGGCAGAGAGCTTTGGTAATTGACCCCACAGACCACCCATTTGATTTAAATCACGTGTGTGCAGGCGTTGCTGCAATAATCCAGCAATGGCAAACAATCCGGCAGAACTTAGTCCATGACCCACTATTTGCATGACAGTACCTTGCAAGCTCAGGTGATTCCAGGCAAATATTCCCAAACTAATAAAGCCCATATGGCTAATGGAGGTATAGGCAATAAGTCGCTTAAGGTCATCTTGGGCAAAGGCTAATTTGGCGCCATAGAGCACACTTAATACACCCAAACCCATAGCGAAAGGTGCAAAAGTTAAGGCTGCATCTGGAAACAAAGGCCATACAAAGCGCAACAGACCATAGGCCCCCGTTTTTAATAAAATACCAGCTAACAAGATACTACCTGGCGTGGGTGCTTGGGTATGGGCATCAGGTAGCCAACTGTGCACAGGCAAACCTGGTAACTTAACTAAGAAAGCCACATAGAAGCCAAGCATTAACCACATGCCTAGGGCACCACTAGTGTCAGTTTGGATTAACCTAAACCAAGAAAAACTAAAGATGCCAGTTTGTTGCTGGTTTAATAACACTAAACCCACCATGGCAGCCAACATCAACAAACTACTGGCTTGAGTGTAGATAAAAAATTTAGTGGCGGCATAACGTCGCCCTTCGTGACCCCAAATAGCGATAATAAGGAACATGGGCACCAGCATAACTTCCCAAAACACAAAAAAGAGAAACAAATCTAGGGCGCTAAATACGCCGACTACTCCAGCTAAGGTAAATAGGAAGTTTAGATAAAATAGGCCGCAACGGTGATTTATCTCATGCCAAGCAGAGAGGAGGGCTACATAGCCTAGCAACAAAGTTAAACCAATAAGAATTAGGCTTAAACCGTCGGTAGCAAGTAACACATGGATACCAAAACGCTCAATCCACAGCCAATTTGCATGTTGTAGCCAGATCGAAGTGGCGAGTGGATCTTCACTATCGAGCCACAGGCTGATATAAAACATACTGGCTACCAACAAACTCACCAGACTAAGCCAACGACTAGCGCTTGCAGATTGGCGCCCGACTATTAGGCTCAATACGCCACCACCTAAAAGGCTAATGATGATGCCAAGTAGTTGCATAGTGTTTAGTCTCCTATGGCCTTTTTCATCTATAACACCTGAATGACTAGTGTGGATGCCAAAATAATGATGGCAGCACAGGCTAACGTTGTAATATAAAAGCGCAGTTGGCCATTTTGTAATTGGCTAAAAGTTTTGTGTAACGCCAGACTTAAATGCACCACTCGTGCGGGCAACTGATCAACAATGTCCTTGCGGTTGAGCTGCGCTAATGTTGTGAATGGGGTTAAAAATAAGCGTTGGTAGAGACCATCGAAGCCCCATCCTTGTAGAAAAAATTGACGTAATAAGGGCCATTGTGCTACTCGCAATCCCTGCCACTGTTGTCGCACATACACCTGATAAGCAATGCCAATGCCTAATAATGGTAAGCCAATAGCTACTACCAAGGTCCATACGGGTGGGTGGCCCGAAGGCGAAGGCGGCAATGCCCCCTGTGATGGAAGCACAAACCAACCTGCCCCTAAAGAAAGGGTGGCTAAGATTATTAATGGTGGGTGGAATTGCCAGCCTTTTGGTTCCTGTGGTTGAACTTTTTGAGGGCCAAAAAATACCAAAAATAAGAGCCGAAAAGTATAAATAGCTGTGATGAATGCGCCTAAAACGCCCCCTGCCCAGAGCCAAGGGCCATACCCAGGTAATTGCCAACTGGTATTAAGAATCGCTTCCTTACTGAAGAAGCCTGAGGTTGGTGGCAGGGCCACCAAACAGGCACTGCCAATGACAAAACACCAAAAAGGTATGGGTAATTGACGCCGTAAGCCTCCCATAGAGCGGATATCTTGTTCATGATGTAGGGCGAGGATAATTGAACCCGCAGTCAAGAATAACAAGGCCTTAAAGATCGCATGGGTCATCAAATGAAAGATGCTCTCACTCCAAGCACCTACTCCCAAGGCAAAAAACATGTACCCTATTTGGCTCATGGTTGAATAGGCTAAGACACGTTTGATGTCAGTTTGATTAAGGGCTGCAAAACCAGAGACTAATAAGGTAAAAAGCCCAATGAATGCTACTGCTAACAAGACATTGGGTGCTTGCAAAAATATACTATGATTACGAGCGATGAGATAAACCCCGGCGGTTACCATGGTGGCTGCGTGGATTAATGCACTCACAGGTGTAGGGCCTGCCATAGCATCAGGTAACCAGGTATGCAAAGGAAGCTGGGCTGATTTACCTAAAGCGCCGGCCAATAAAAGAGCAGCTATGAGATTAGGGCGGTTGCCCCCCAGGTCAAACATTTCAGGCGCTAACGCCATAATGGTGGGTAAATCTAAGGTGCCTAGTTCACGATATAATAAGAACAGTCCAATGGCAAAAGCGGTATCACCCACCCGGGTCACCACAAAAGCTTTGCGGGCAGCGTAGCCATTCGCAGGATCCCGGTGCCAGAAACCAATGAGCAAAAAGCTACACAAGCCCACCCCTTCCCAGCCCAAAAACAACAGCACTAGATTATCTGCTAATACCAGCACTAACATGGCTGCAACAAACAGGTTCATATAGGCAAAAAAGCGCTGATAATCTGGATCTTGCCACATATAGCCTGAGGCATACCAATGAATCAAGCTGCCCACACCTGTAATTACCAACAACATACTTAATGCTAGGCCGTCTAAATAGAGTCCAAAGCTCACTTCAAACACGCCAGCTCTAAACCAAGGCCAAAGTTCCACTTGATAAGTTTGGGTGGCACCCAGGCTATAAAAATCAAGGGTTACCCATATGGTGACCAAGGCCGCCATAGCCACAGATCCCACACCCACAAGTCTGGCTAATGAACGACTGCAGCGGCCATGCCCTAATACAAGCAGCAAAAAACCCATTAAGGGTAAGCTGGGGATGAGCCACAATTGTTGCATCAAGTTCTCCTAGCCTCGTAACTGATTCAATTGATCTACATTGACACTGTTATAGTGACGAAACAGTAACAAAGTCAGGCCCAAACCCACGGCAACCTCGGCCGCCCCCAAGGTCATTACCGCAAGAAACATAATTTGCCCTTCGGTTTGACCCCAAGCAGAACCGGCAGCAATAAAAGCCAAGCCTGAAGCATTGAGCATGACCTCAATGGAAATCATAATAAATATTAGGTTACGCCTAACCATGACTCCCACCAGACCAAGGCAAAACAAAATCCCAGCTAACACCAGAGCGTGATCGATGTATTGGCTATCCATTGTCGGCCTCCTCCACGTTGCTCGAATGTATGTTTGTAGGCATTTTACGTGCAATATGAAAGGCCCCAACAAGGCCAGCCAAAAGTAAAAATGATGCCAATTCCACCACCAGTACATAAGGGCCAAATAGAGCTATGCCCACATCTTTAACAGCGATACCATTGACCCCATAGGGTTGCAAAGGTTGTTCACTATACATGCCTAGTAATAGTAAGGTGAGTAAGACTGCAGCCAAGATAACAGGTAAAATCCAGCCTCTAGCAGGCAGCCAAGCAGCTTCTTGGGCCGCAGAACGTTGGCCTTGATTGAGCATCATGACGACGAAAACAAATAGAATCATTACTGCACCTGCATAAACAATGACCTCTAAGGCGGCTGCAAATGCGGCGCCTAAAAGGTAAAAAATAATCGCCAATGATAAGGATGAAATGATTAGGTATAGCAGGGCGTGCACGGCATTATGGCGCGTGATCATGAGGATAGTGGCCACTACAGTGACCCCACAACTCGCATAAAACACAATGTTGTAGAGGTAGGTCCAGATCATGCTCCTGCTCCTCGTAGGTAAGCTAATTTAGGTTTATGGCAACAAACTCTTTAGATTGACTGGTTCTGCTTCTTGAATACCTGCACCTTTAGCACGACCTGATACAGCCTTGCCACACATTTCATAAAAACTATAATCTGGGTGCTTGCCAGGTCCATCGATGAGTAAATGTTGTTTTTCGTAGACCATATTTTGCCGTTCATACTCAGCCAGTTCAAAGTCTTGTGTTAGTTGAATGGCATAGGTTGGGCAAGCTTCTTCACATAAGCCACAAAACACGCAACGCGAGAAATTAATGCGGAAATATTCAGCTGACCAGCGGCCACTATCATCTTCCGTTTTTTGTAACGAGATACAATCTGTTGGGCAGGCGCTGGCGCATAAGTTACAAGCGACACAGCGTTCTTCTCCGGTGGGATCTCTAGTGAGCACAATGCGACCTCTAAACCGGGGTGCCAGATAGGGCATTTGCTCTGGATACTGAACCGTATCCGCTTTAGTGAAAGTATGGGAGGCTACCTTTACTAGGGTCACAATATTGCTGTAAAAGTAATCCCAGACAATATAACCAAAGTAGCCAAGACCTGTCCTGTGTTTCATATAATATGGCCTCTTAAATAAGTATTAATGCACCAGTAATAAGCAAGTTGAGAAGGGCTAATGGCAACATGAATTTCCAGCCAAAAGTCATCAATTGATCATATCGAGGTCTTGGTAATGAGCCCCTAATTAAAATCATTAACAATACTAAAGCCATGGTTTTTAACAAAAACCACATCAAGGGCGGCAACCAAGCTGGGCCCAACCAGCCACCCAAAAACAACACCGTAATCATTGCTGCACTCATGAGCACACTGACGTATTCACCAATAAAAAACATGGCAAACTTCATGCCTGAGTATTCTGTATGAAAACCTGCAGTAAGCTCATGTTCAGCTTCTGGCAAGTCAAAAGGGGTACGATGACTTTCGGCAATACCTGCCATAAAAAAGATGAAAAAACCCACAATTTGTGGACCAATGAACCAACCATCAGCTTGTGCTAACACTAGCTCACGTAAGTTAAAGGTTCCCGCCAGCATGACCACACCCATGAGTGATAAACCCATAAACACTTCATAGCTGACCATTTGTGCTGCAGCTCGCAAACCCCCCAGCATGGCGTATTTGTTGTCTGACGCATAAGCACCAAACATAACCGCATAAACGCCTAAAGAGGTCATAGCAAGAAAAAATAATAAACCAATATTCAAATCTACTACACCCACACCTGGTGCCATAGGGATGACTGCGAATGCCGCCACGACTACAAACATGGCGAAGGCTGGAGCAATAATAAAAATTTTCCGGTCTGCAAAAGGTGGCACCCAATCTTGTTTCATCAACAACTTAATCATGTCCGCAGCAATTTGCAAAGTCCCAAAAGGACCGACACGGTTGGGGCCACAGCGATCTTGCCACATGCCAAGTAAGCGTCGTTCAAGCCACGTAAGCAAGGCTGCCCCAAACACTACACATACGAGGATAAGCACCACATTAAGTAAGTTATTAACAATGGCAGTCATATTAGGGGGCCTCCTGTTTTAGGGGGCTTATGTTCACTGCTGCGGGTAAATGCCCAACATTAATAGGTGCTTGATAATGGTTAGGCAACAGTAGCAACTCCTTGGCCATTGACGCATCTCGGGTTAGGGGTAAGTGCCATTGTGCTTGTGCTAATTCAACACACACTGCAGATACCCCTGCCAAACCCATTTTTATGGCAGTATCAGGATGGATGCGAGCGCTGGGTGCACCACTCCGCTTTCTTAGGGCTGAACTTAAATGGCTGGCTTGGTCACTGCCGAACAAAAAACTTTGACTGTGGGCCAGTATTTGACCCACCTCAATACTAATGCTGGGGATAAGTGTGTTAGGTGCCGAAGGCAATCTGTGGTGGTTATCAAATAGCCTTAAGCCAGCTTCACCGCCTTTTAAAGGCCCATTAATCTCTTGTTGAAATTTGTTAATGGCCTCATTGGAATTCCAGCCGGGACTCCATACTTGTGGTATCAGAGCACTAGGTGTGTTGATGGTTGTGCCTTCCATGGTGAAGGCTAAGGCAGAATCGAAGTCCTCTGGCTGCTTGGCTTCGCTGACACTTTTATGGGCATAAAGGCTAGTTCTACCTGATGCTCGATGACTTTGGCGTGGAATTTTCATGCCAGCCACTCTGAAACCAGCATTGGGTGCGACATCACACCAATCAGTAAAAAAGCCACCTTGTTGGCCTACTAAATCGCACAGGTGATCAAAGTTAGTGCAATTGGCCAGTTGAGTCACAGTGGAACTGCAGCCTTCAGTTTGACTTAGCATACGGGCTAAATTAGCCAAACTACGCCAAGCATCCGGCCTTCCAGGCGTATCGTGGACTGCAAAAAAGCGTTGTGCACGGCCTTCATTATTGACATAAGTGCCTTCAGTTTCAAACCCATTAGCACAGGCTATAACGACATCAGCTTGGTCGCTGGTGGGATTTGGCAAATGATCCACCACAATCAAATGTCGCACAGACTCACACATAGTAGCCGCCTTCGTAGAGAGGGCAAAAAGATCTGTTTGTAAAACAATGAGAGCACTGGCCTTGGTCTGTTGCTGCAAGCGCAGGTTTAAGTCACCCATGTGTTTTGCGTCTTTATTGAGTAGGCCTAAACCCATACTGTTGGCGGCTTCTAAACAATAACTGAGCCAAGCTTTTTGATTACTCTGACGACCCAAAGCCAAAGCCAATTGGGCCGCTGTGTCAATTAACTCTGAACTTTGACTGCTAGCCCCACTGATCACTAAAGGGCGTTTGGCCCCCGTCAGCAAGATTAAACTTTGTTGCACTTGATCCCGCATTTTAGTGGGTAATTTCGCCATATCAAGCTGTCCGTCAATAGCCCTGGTCAGGGTCTTTGCATAGTCACACATTTGATGGGGGGTCAATTGTAAACACTGACTGCTAATGTCGTCTAAATCAGTGGTGGCACTAGTAATACTAATAATGGGACTGAGCTGGTTTTGGGCATGAATGCGCACGGGCTCATCTTGCCACTTGGGAATACCAATGGCTGCCGCTTTAGTAAAGCCCAGATTGCGACTGGCTTGACGTACGCTCATGGCCATACGTGGCGCTGTATGTAACAGATCTTCGCCGAGTATAATAATAGCATCGGCCTGTTCAATTTGTTTTAGGCTAGGGCTATGGATATCTGCTTGGTTCAATTGATGCAGCACTTGAGCTTGGATAACCCCTTGCACGTCACTTTGACCCGCATAGAAATTAGTCTTACCCACTAAACTCTGCAAGCTGAAATTCTCTTCGACAGAGGCCTTTGGTGAACCTAAACCAAAAACATTTTCAGGCCCTAATTCATTGATGATTTGAGCCACATAATCTAGCCCATCAGCACTATCACAGGTGATTTTTTCACTCTCGTCCAAGGGTTTAACTTGGGCTTGATACAACATTTTTTCGCTATTGCTATGGGCAAAGCCATAGCGCCCTTTATCACAGATAAAATACCCATTCACCTGATTATGGTAGCGATTAGTGACCCGTTTTACTCGCCCTTGGCGTTCACCTACTGACAAATTACAGCCTAAGCTGCAGTGACTGCAAATACTTGGAGCCGACTGTAAATCCCATTTACGTGTATAGCTATCACTCACAACCTTGTCGTAGAACACCCCCGTAGGACAGACTTCTGCCAAGTTGCCACTAAAATGACTGGTTAAACACCCGTCTTCATGGCGCCCAAAATACATATTTTCACTGCTGCCAAGCGCTACTAAATCATCACCACCCGCATAATCTTGATAAAATCGAACACAACGAAAGCAACCAATACATCGGTTCATTTCATGGCCAACACAGGGCCCTAAATCTTGATTATTATAGGTCTTTTTGTCGCCTTTATAGCGCCTTTGAGTGTGTCCTGATTGTAATGTCATGTCTTGCAAATGGCATTCGCCACCTTCCTCGCAAACAGGGCAATCGTGGGGGTGGTTGGCCATGGTCACTTCGATACATTGTTGACGAAACTGGCTGGCCATAGGTGCAGAGAGGCTTACGCGCATGCCTTCAGCGATTGGTGTCATACAGGCCATGACCATCCGACCATGTTGATCCTCTTCATTTTGATACAGCTGCACTGCACACTGGCGACAAGAGCCCACAGAGCCTAAGGCTGGATGCCAGCAAAAATAAGGCAAATCCTTCGCTAAACCAAGACAGGCTTCTAACAAATTACCCCCAGTCTTTACTTGATAGGCTAAGTCTTCAACATAGATAGTGACCAGTTCGTCTGTTGTAGCATTCATAGAGTATGGATCTCCTTTACTAATTCAACATCCGCCTTAGGTGAGTTGCCATGCGGACATGCGCCTTGCTCTATATGGGCCACAAAATCTTCACGGAAGTATTTTAGAGCACTTTGTAATGGCTCTGCTGCACCTGGTGCTAAGGCACAAAAAGTGTTGCCAATACCAATATAGCCACACAGTTGTAATAAATGCTCAAGGTCTTCTTGCTGACCACGTCCTGCCTCTAGTTCAGTCAGAATTTGTCGAATGAAAGGTAAGCCGTTGCGACACGGCGTGCACCAACCACAGGACTCTTGGGCAAAGAAACTAATTAAATTAAGTACCATGCCCACCACGCAGGTTTGGTCATCCAGTAAAATCATAGTCCCCGTGCCCATGCGACTACCTGCTTGTTGGATGGTACCGTAGTCCATGGCTAGCTCTAAGTGATCTTTGGTCAAAAAGTCCGTAGACCCACCCCCAGGCAAAAAGCCACGTAACTCCACGCCATCCTGCATGCCCCCAGCCAAGGTAATAATATCGGCCACTTTGGTTCCAATGGGCAGCTCCCAACAGCCTGGATTGTTAACCCTACCACTGACCCCATATATTTTTGTGCCATTGTCATCACCGACGCCTAAGTTGGTAAACCAATCAATACCGTGATGAAAAATATGGGGCAAATTACATAAGGTTTCAGTATTATTGACCACCGTAGGGCGGCCGAATAAACCACTGACCTGGGGAAAAGGGGGTTTAAATCGTGGCTGTGCACGTTTGCCTTCCAGGGCGTTGATCAGGGCTGTTTCTTCACCACAAATGTAGCGACCCGCACTCGTGTGCAAAAGCATGTTTAAATGAAACCCAGCATCATTCATCTGCTCACCCAGCAAGCCGGCTGCTTGGGCTTCATCCATGGCATACTGCAGGCGCTCAGCACATAAGTCATAATCAGCCCGCAGAAAAATAAACGCGGTGTGGGCTTGCACTGCATAGGCGGCAATGGCCAAGCCTTCTATCAGCTGATGGGGGTCATGTTCCATTAACCAGCGATCTTTAAAAGTGCCAGGCTCCATTTCATCTGCATTGCAAATGACATAGCGTTGGCCGGGTAATTGCTCTATGGGTGGCACAAAACTCCACTTTAAACCTGCTGAGAACCCCGCCCCACCTCGGCCCCTAAGATTGGCTGCTTTAACCCAATCGACGACCTCGCTTGGGGTCATAGATAAGGCCTTGGCAAGCCCTTGGTAGCCATAGTTTGATTGATACTCCATCAAACTAGTGACGCTACCATCAGCTTTAATGTGTTGGCTTAATGGCAGGTTAGTGGGTTGATGCATACTTTGATTATCAGTCATAGACTTTGCTCCCGGGCCTGACGGGCTAACTCTATAAGAGATGTGGGGGTAAGTTGATGCGCACGCTGGTCCCCTACCATGGCCACGGGAGCATGATCGCACGCCCCTAGGCAGGGAGTGGGTAGGAGGGTTATAGCACCATCAGCGGTGGTTTCACCCAAGGCTATTTGTAATTCTTGGCTCAGTGATTGGGCTAAACCTTGATAGCCCATAATCCAACAACTGACACTATCGCAGAGGGAGATGACTGTTTTTCCCACCGGCTGACGATAAATTTTATTGTAAAATGTGGCCACAGATTCTACTTCATCAGGACTCATTTGTAGGCGGTTGGCAATGGCCTTCAACTTACCGTCAGACACCCATCCTTGATGCTCTTGAACAATTTTTAAGGCCTCAATAGTGGCTGCTTGGGGCTGGGGATAATGCTGTACTTGGGCACTAATAGCGGCTTCTTCATGCTCGCTAAGGGGCTCAATAAGCAACCGCCAATCTGGCTTATGGGAGGCTGCATCGGTAGCGATTATTGGGGTCATCATTGCTCCTTAACGGTCCACGTCGGCCATAACAAAGTCAATACTGGCAATAATGGCAATCATGTCAGCCACCATCATGCCACGACTCATGGTTGGAATCATCTGTAAATGGGCAAAGGATGGTGTGCGAATTCGGGTGCGGTAGGAAGTGGTGCTGCCGTCACTGACGAGGTAATAACTGTTTAGGCCTTTGGCCGCTTCAATAGGTAAGCACACTTCACCTGCCGGTATGGCTGGACCCCAACTGGAGTGCACAAAATGGTGAATTAAGGTTTCAATATCTTGCATGGTGCGCTCTTTTGGCGGCGGCGTCGTCAGTGGATGATCTGCTTTGTAGGGACCTTCTGGCATATGGTCTACGCACTGTTGGATAATGCGCAAACTCTGTCGAATTTCCTGTAACCGCACCATGGCTCTATCATAACAATCACCGTTACTTCCCAAGGGAATATCGAAGTCAAAGTTTTCATAACCACTGTAGGGCATACGTTTACGCATATCCCAATCATAGCCTGTGGCCCGCAAACCACCACCAGTGATGCCCCAGTCTATGGCTTCTTCGCTGGTGTAACGGCCCACACCCACAGTGCGCTGTTTGATAATACGATTATCTAGTACTAATTTTTGGTACTCATCTAAGCGCTTAGGCATGCGTGCCAAAAATTCCTGCATCATGACATCCCAACCTTGGGGTAGGTCTTGCGCAACACCGCCAATACGAAACCAACTCGGGTGCATGCGGCCCCCAGTAATGGCCTCAATAATGCCAAACAACATCTCTCGGTCAGTGAAAATATAGAAAATAGGTGACATCTGACCAATGTCTTGGGCAAAGGTACCAAAAAACAAGAAGTGACTTTGAATGCGAAAACATTCACACAGCATCACACGAATGGTTTCTACTCTCGACGATACTTTGATGCCTGCTAACTTCTCGACCCCCATCACATAGGGTAAGTTATTCATGACTCCACCCAAGTAATCAATGCGGTCAGTGTAAGGCATATAGGTGTGCCAAGCTTGGCGCTCACCCATTTTTTCGGCCCCGCGATGGTGATAGCCAATGTCTGCAACAGCGTCCACTACTTCTTCACCATTAAGCTGCACAGCAACGCGAAACACACCGTGCACACTAGGGTGGTTAGGGCCCATATTAAGAAACATATAATCGGTATTTTTTCCTTCTCGCTTCATGCCCCATTGTTCTGGCACAAACCTCAAAGCCTCTTGTTCTTCGTCTTGCATTTGTTCATCGATGCTAAAGGGCTCCATTTCTGTAGCGCGGGCTGGATGTTCCTTGCGCAGGGGATGGCCTTTCCAAGTAGGGGGGATAATAAGTGGGTATAAATTAGGGTGACCCACAAAATCAATACCAAACATGTCATGGCACTCGCGTTCGTACCAATTCGCATTGGGCCACAAAGTGCATTGGCTATCGATGTGTAATTCTGACTCCATTAACGCTACCTTAATGCGTAAAAAGGAGTTGCCAGTAAGGCTCAATAATTGATAGACCACAGTAAAATCACTTTTAGGCTGGCCTTCCCGATGACTGCGGACGCGTTCATCAATGGCGCTAAGATCATATAACATGGCATAGCAGGGCCGTAACTCGTGCTTACAATATTGCAGGAGTGCGCCTACATGAGCGGCATCAACCCATACACTAGGTATGTCATCAGCGGTGCTTTGTTCAATTAAAGGGTGTGGAAACTCGTGTTGCAGCAACAGTAATAAGTTAGCATCACCCATCGGGTGGGGGTTGGGTTCAAGTATGGGCTTAGTCACAGCAACTAAACCTGATCTGGATTAGGTAAATGGGTCATACGCATGCGTTTTTCGGTATGTAGATCACGTTGCGAAGGCATGGAAGGCTTTTCCACTCCGTCTGGGCCAAGTACCCAGCTTAAAGGTCGGTTTTCGTGTCGAATAGCATCTTGCAGTAATATTAACCCTTGCAATAGAGCCTCTGGCCTTGGTGGACACCCTGGCACATACACATCGACGGGAAGAAACTTATCGACCCCCTGTACCACACTATATATGTCGTATAACCCTCCTGAGTTAGCACAGGAGCCCATGGATATAATCCATTTAGGTTCTAAAAGCTGTTCATAGAGGCGTTGAATAACAGGCGCCATTTTTCGAAATACGGTGCCAGAAATCACCATCACATCAGCTTGACGGGGGGTAGCACGGATAACCTCCGCACCAAAACGACCAATATCATGGCGTGAAGTAAATGCTGTTGCCATTTCTACATAACAACAGGAGAGGCCAAAATTAAATGGCCACAAGGAATTGCTTTGACCCCATGCGACTAAATCTTTGACCTTGCCCAATACCAAACTGTCTTCCACAGACTGTGCAAAACTCTGATCTTGCGAGGCAATAAGGTTAGCACCATAGGCACCAGACTTTAACTGCGGCATAACAACCCCCGTGACTCTTTGCAGAATCGGTTATTATTTAATACACGATGGGTGCTGGTAGCCTAAGTTAAAAATCCAGCAATTAGCGTGCGTCCAAGTTGAGTAATTCGAATTTTTGTCTTTCAGTGCGCCAATCTAAGGCCCCAAGACGCCACAGATAAATGAGCGCCACAAACAGAATGAATATAAAGATCAATGCTTCGCTAAAACCTAGCCAGCCAGTTTCTTTAACGGCCACAGCCCAAGCAAATAGAAACACCACTTCCAAGTCAAAGATAACGAAAAAAATAGCAAATAAGTAAAAGGGAATAGGCATGCGAAAATGGGTAGAGCCGACGGGCACAATACCGCACTCATAGGGCTCATTAACCGCCCGTGATACTCTTTTCCCACCCAATAGTGTGGGTAGTGTGAGCATCATCAATATTAAGCCGCAAAGCAATATCAAAAATAGTGCTAAGGGCCAAATGTGGCTAATTAACTCTTCCCCATAGGTCATATTGTTTGCCTTTCACCAAAAGTAGAGACACAAAAATAGATCGATATATGGGCAAAAAAGTGGCTATTTAAATAGTTAAGAAACATCATTGCAGACCCCCTCAAGTCAATAAACAGTATAGAAGAAATAAATTATAATTTGCAACTTATTCAATATTAGCCCTTAGATAATATTATTTACCAATATAAAACAATATCTTATGAGATTTAATAAAATTGGCTATCAAGGTATTAAAATTGACTAATGCGAAAAAGTGGCGTAATACTGCACTGACTACCATTGGTTTATTCTTTGGGAGCAACTCAAAAGAGGAGCTTTGTTAGATGTTAAACTCAATCAATATTAAAGACTTCATGTCGGTCAATCCGCTCACCTTTTCACCTACCACGCATATTATGGATGCCATTCATGAAATGTTGATTCGTAAAGTGACAGGTGGCACTGTGTTAGACGCTGAGGGCCGAGTTGTGGGGGTCATTTCAGAATTAGATCTATTGGGTCAATTAGAACAAATTGCTTACTACCAAGAAGGTGACGCCTGTATTGGAGATCTAATGCACACCAAAGTCGATGTGCTGCCGGTGGAAACCACCCTGTTCGAGGCAGCTCGAACATTAATGCAGCATAAGCGTCGGCGCATGCCAGTAGTCAAAGACGGCCAGTTTGTTGGTCAAATCAGCTGCCGCAGTGTGCTACAGGCATTCAAGGATTCGATGCTGGTGCATGATAAAAATGAGGATTAGTAATCCCTAACGGACTTTTTTCAAATGGTCACATCCCTTTTTAAAGTGATACGCCCTCTGATTTAGGGTCTCTGAGCGGTTAACAAGCTCTCTTTTATGCGCTTACACGTCTACTTAACCGGGTGATTCTTTGAGTGGTCTGTTCTCTGGCTCACCTAAAGATAATCAAACCTCACCAGAATACTCACCTCGGGCAGGGTAATCATTAGTGATGGCAAAATCTAGCGCCCCCAGCAATTCAGCAAAATGAGGTCGAGCGAAAGGCATGGTTTGCACAGACCCATAATAGAGGCATTGATCAGGGCCCACTAAAAATAAACCAGGCTCTGAAAACAAGGCTGGTTCTTCGATGCCAATTGAGGTTGTGCCCCGAGATGTAGAAATATAAAGCCCCCATTCTTTAGCTTTAGCTAAACTCATGCCATAACCGAACTTTAGGTTGCCTGCGCCCACCTTATCAGCCATTTGTTGAGTGCGCTGCTTGTCATCTGAACTGACTGCAATACAAGTGACGCCTCTTTTCGCAAATTCATCGACGTGGCTTTGAAGATCCATTAGTTGCTTGGCACAAATGGGACAATGCAAGCCCCGGTAATAACAGATAACGACGCCGAGCTCAGCGATGTCAGTGGATAGATTAAAGGCTCCATGATCAAGAGTTTCAAGTTCAAGGTTGGGAGTTTTTTGGCGTGGCAATAACATATTATCTTCTCTCAAGTGTATTTGTCATTAACTATAACTGATATTATGATCAATAAAATACGATTTAATAGATCAAAACAACTATATGTCTGAATTTGACCGGCTTTCTTCCCTGATTCATCGTTTTTCCTTACAGGTCACCCCTGCCTTAGGTGCTCCATTTAACCTCATTATCTTACAAGACATACAAACGGGGCACCCAAGTCGAATAATCTTGTCACCTTTAAGCCCTTTACCTAAATTGAAGCTAGTGGGTGAGTGTGTGATGTTTAGTGCACGCACAACATGGGGTGGAGGCGACAATCCTCTTTTTGCTACCCTGCCAGAGATAATCAAAATTAATATCCAGGGTGATTCAGACCTCGCTATGCTGGTGCGTTTACTAAAAACTGAAAGTGAAGCCCAACGCTGTGGGGTGGGTGGGGTGCTCAATCGCCTTGGTGAAGTGTTAATGATTAGTATTTTACGCCAGCAGATAGAAATAGGGACTAGCATACCCGGACTTCTTAATGGGCTTGCTGATAGTCGATTGAGTAAAGCCATTGTGTGTATGCATGAAACACCGGGCAAACTCTGGAACAATGAGAGTCTTGCTGGTGTGGCAGGTTTATCAACCAGCCGCTTTACGCAATTATTCAATCAAAGAGTAGGCCAAACCGCCCAATCTTACTTGCGTCATTGGCGTATGATTTTGGCATCCCAAGACATCGAAGGGGGTGACCGAATTCAAGCAATTGCCACTCGTTATGGCTATGGTTCTAGTGAAGCACTGGGTAGAGCATTTCAACGACAGTTTGGCACCCATCCAATAGCTCATCGTAAGACGCCATAAAATGGACTTGGTTTTAAAACTGTAACCAAATGAGTACCAACCCAGCCAAAAATAAGGTCTCCGCAACCATGAGAGCGATGGGCCGCCAACCCATGGCTGCCAACTCCTTGAACGATGATTTCATACCCAATCCTACCATCGCTAAAATAAGACACCAGCGGGACATTTCAACCATAAACTCAGAAACCTCGAGCGCAATAAATCCAGCACTATTGATGCTAACGATCACTATAAAAGCCACAAGGAAAACAGGCAAAGGAAATCCAGAAGGCCCAGTACTGGTGGGAGTTTTACCCCATCGAGAAGCAATCAGTGCAATAATTAATACAACAGGTACAAGAGTAGACACTCGTAAAAGTTTGGTAAAGGTTGCGGTATCACCAATTTCGTCCGACATCAAATAACCTGCGCCAACCACTTGGGCCACATCATGGATGGTGGCACCTAAAAAGACACCACTGGCAGTAGGGTCTAACTCAAAAGCTGTTACAACTAAAGGATAGGAAACCATGGCGAAAGTACTTAGGGCGGTCACACAGACCACAGTAAAAATAAGATTCTTTTCTGCATCCTTGTTGTAGGGCAATACGGCCGCCACTGCTAGTGCCGCAGATGCACCGCAAATACCCACTGCTGATCCACTTAAAATACTTTGTCCACGCCCAAGTTTGAGCCAGCGCCCTACAAAGAAACCAAACAACACAGTGAGGGGCACTGACACGAGTACAATGATAATGGGGGTAATGCCCAAGCCCATGAGCTGCTCTATGGTAATCCGCGCACCCAGTAAGGCGATGCCAAAACGTAATATCGACTTAGCACAGAATTCAATACCTGCAACACATCGGCCTTCAGTAGATAGATAATTAAGCGCAATGCCCATTAATAAGGCATACAGAATGACGGGGCCACCATAATGCTCTGATACGAATTTGGCTGACATGGCAACCATTAAACAAAGTAAAAAGCCTGATGTGACCTTAGTTAAATGTTGACCAATGGGAGTGGCTTTTAGCCAATAAAAGCTGCGATTAAAGTAAGACATTTATAACCCCAATTATTTCAACAGAACACTGTCAATTAAAGCCGAGTAAAATCAAGTTAGGATAATGCAACAATTACAACATACTATTACGCTTTGGCAGCCACCGCTGCACAAACTAAAAGAAAGTGTGTCCTTCAGAAAACTGTAGCACTGTCAGTAACCTCAAGGGCGCCTTCTTAAAAACACTTTATTTTTAATAACTTTGTATATTAGAACGTCACACCTGTTTGCAGACCTCTCTCCTGAATTGTAGAATAAGGCTCTTCTAAAATGTTCGAAGCTACAGAAAAGTAAGATAATCTGATACATGAACGCAGACAAGGCAGACGCCATCCTTTTACCAGAAATTACACTGCTAGATGGGGAAATGGGGGGCCAAGAGTTACTCAAACGTAGTAGCCAAAAAATTACGTCCCTTTGGTCAACTCAGGTAGGGGTCTTTGGCAGTCATCATGGACTTTACCGTGTCATTTAAGCCCATGCCAGAGCTACTTTTTTTAAGTAAATCATGAACGGTTACGTTTAGATATGCCTCCGTACTAAACAGCATGTTTTGTAAGTAAAATAGTTTAAATTATTTTCCATTATCGAGCAATAGTAGTTCCCTATAATCAAAAGCCCACGCACCTGCCTGACAGTTTGAAAGTGCCGTTGTGGTAACGTGCGACGTCTTCCAAAATAGCGACAAACGCCACAAGACACACCAGCCTTGTGGCAAATGAAGAAATCATAACAGCATAGCTTTTGGGCATATCATTTGAATAAAAACATCCACATTCAAAATCTGGTCAATACGTTAGAACGTATCCATCCGGATCCAAAAGAAGTGTTTCGTCAGATTGCTCCTTCCCCGGGTCAGAAAGCTTATTGCTGTTGGCAATCAGCTAAACAGTTCAGACGCAGAAGTGCGTGATAAAGATGCGAGCGGTGTTGCAAAACGCGCAGATACAGGCGTTTCGCAGTTTTCTAGGGTAATTTTACAGCTGACGAACACGTCAGAAAAAGGCCAACTTTCGCCGTTACGCCCAGCTTCGCTTGGCCCAGCCATGGTTCGAACGCCAAACCAAACGATCGATTTAGGTTTTGTGAGAAAGATTAGACCTTTTTCACAAAACAGATAGCAGCCCCAAATGCCGTCAAAAATCCAGCTAACGGTAGGATCATGACAGCGTATTTTTTTGGCATGTAGTTCTCTTTGAACTCAATACCTTGCGCGGTAATTTCAAAATGCCACATTTCCCAATATTTACCACGCATGCCTTCAACCAGCTCAATTCCATAAATGACCAGAGTTATTCCGACCAAAATAATCATAAGCTTCCAAAACTGGCGTATATACAGGGCGAACCTAGGGGGTAACTTTTCATAAATTAAGTTCAAAGCGATGTGTTCATTATCTCTGGCTGTGAGAGAGAGCGCTAAAAACATTAACCAAATATTACTTAGTACCGTTAACAGATCCCCCCAAACAGGAGGGTTTGCAAACACATATCGCATAAGAACAGTATAGAGCGTGAATCCAACCATCAAAGCCAAAAACAGTGAACACAACGCCTCTAAAGCGCGATGGATAAAACGGTCAAAGTTATTTAAAAATTGCCACATAGTTTTCATCTAACTAATTACCTGTGGAAGAAACATCGTCAATTCTGGAATGACGAGAATGAAAAATAGAAGCAAGAATAGACCTATCAGGTATGGAACTAATGCCACTGCCACCTCTTCTAGTCGGACTTGTGCGATAGTTGCAGAAGTGAAAAAGGCGACGCCAACTGGGGGTGTTACAGACCCTATCAAGAAGCCAACGATGACTACGACCGCGGCCTGAATCTCAGGAAAGCCAGCTTGAACCATAACGTCAACGAGAACGGGGCCAACGATGATAATATTCACGGCGGAATCCATCACCATTCCGAGCAGAAAAATAAAAAGCATAAGGGCCAGAATAAAGATAATGGGTGAATCCGTGAGACTTAGTAACCAACTCTCAAGATCACCGATTGCACCCAAAGAGGCAAGCAACCAACTAAAGGGTCCCGACGCTGCTATGATAATGAAAACCATGGCCGAATTACGAAATGCCCGACGGAAAGCGCCAGTGCATTCTTTCCATTTAATAGTTCGGTATACAAATACACCTGTAAACAGTGCGACCATCGCTGTAATAGCACCAGCCTCAACGACCGATGCTATGCCTCCCATGACTGAACCAACCAAGACCACGGGGATCAGCAGGGCGAACGAGGACCGATACAATTCTTTTCCGGCTCGCCGTATTGAAAAATTCTCATCGCTTCGCTCGAAATTATATTTTACGGCGAAGTAATGGTTAATCACCATAATCACCGCACCAATCAGCAGGCCCGGAATAATCCCAGCCGCAAACAACGCTGCAACTGAAATCTCAGTCGCATTCGCAAGGACAATCATCATAATACTGGGCGGAATGATACCTCCAATGGTGGAGCTAACGGCCGTAACAGCTGCAGAAAAGGCGGGAGGATATCCGGCCTTTTTCATAGCAGGCAACACCAATGCGCCCACTGTGGCTGTATCAGCTACGACCGACCCATTCATACCCGCAAAAAACATACTCACAAGGACGTTAACCTGCGCCAAACCTCCGCGCATCCGGCCGATCAGGGCTCTGCTCAAAGAAACGAGCCGATCGGTAATCGTCGCACTGGTCATTAACTCACCCGTCAACATGAAAAAAGCGATCGCAGTCAACGGAACTGAATCTATGGCGTTAAACATTTGACTGGGGATTAAAACCAGAGGTACTGCATCGGTGATCAAAATATAAAAGAACGGTATTAAGATTAAAGTGAAACCGATCGGCGCACCACAGAGGATTAGAAATAGTAATACGCCAAGTAGAACGAGACTTTCCATGGTGACTCACTTATAAACAATTAAACAAGAAAAAGACCATCTAGGACTACCCGGTAGCCTAAATGATCTTTGCACTATTTTGCAGGTGGCCGCTTTACAGAGCGCCAGCTTTTTCAAGCTGAGCAACAAAACCATCCATGCCTTGCTCTTGAAGTACTCTTCTGGCGACATCAGGTTCAAACGTGCCCTTGGCATCTAACCAAGCACCGATTGCGCCTTCTCTCCATTTAGATAATTCCGCTTCAGATGGCACATACCACTCTGTCGCAGAGGCTTTAATGATATCTTCTCCATTCTTAATCCAAGCGTTATCTAACTGGTTCACTTTTTCTCCATAAGCATCTGCAGCTTCGTGTAACCATTTTCTCTCTTCAGAAGACAGGGCGTTATACTGCTTTGCATCCATTGCAAGAATATTTCCAGACCACATTCCACCAATCTCAGTGAAGTATTTTGCAACTTCATGAAGTTTGGCTACTTCCTGCCAAGGACTGGCGACATACTGACCCTCAACTACACCCGACTGCAGGCCTGAGTATAATTGACTCCAATCATAAGGCGTGGGAACAGCACCCCAATTTTTAACGAGCATGAACTCAACTGGGCTCTTAGTGGTCCGCCACTTGAGACCTTTCATATCATCAGGAACGTGGATTGGTTTGGTTGCATTTCCAAGCTGCCTAAATCCACCACTCGAATATACCGAAAGGCAAATGTGGCCCGCATTCTCAAGCGCCAGCTTACACTGCCGTTCTGCCAGCCACTCATTCGATATTCTTTTCGCATCTTCGAGTGATTTGAAAATAAAAGGCAAATCGAAAATTGCTAGTTCTGATCCAAAATTACCATAGTTTGCGGTAGAACTAGTCCACAGAGCTATGAGGCCCTGGTTGGCCTGTTCACCGCACTTCTGTTCTGCGCATAAGCTCTTTTGATAGAATGGTTCGACTTTCATCATTCCACCGGACGCTTTTTGCATGGCTGGTATCAGCGCTTGATCTATGGCATCCCCGATCGGCATCCCCAATCTGCCCGTCGTCCCGAGTTTGAGTACTGTTTCTGCTAACACAGACTCAGCAGAAAACATAAACACCGCTGATATAGCCAGTGCCTTAATTGCGTTATTTTTTTTCATGATATTTTTCCTTTATTTTTTTAATGACACAGGTTTCATTTAGATAAATTCAGAAAACTAAACTTCTAAATCAATATATACTTTGATAGAGCATAGGAAAAGCGACAGTTTTCTTTGAAGTAAAGGACAGTTGTAGGCGTGATTAGCGTGTTGTAGCTATTAGACTTTGAACAAAATTTGATGAATACTCGCATTGGATAAAGGAGTCTGCGCTTGCAATCAAATACCTCAACATCTTTTAACTTACCCGAAAATTCGAAACTAGGGTTGCGTGATCAAATCTGTGAAATGGTAAGTTCCTCTATCACGTCTGGGGCACTATCCTCTGATAAGCGACTACCTTCTTGTAGAGAACTAGCCCAACAACTTGAAGTATCAAGAAATACAGTTTTTGCGGCTTATAATCGTCTAATAGACCTTGGTTTGCTCGTTTCTCGCAATAGATCTGGCTATTTTATCGCCTCTGAAACGCAATCAATACGCATTCTCAATAGAGATATTGGGCTTGGGGTAGAGCCAGAAAAAAATAGAGGCCCATCGCCAGTTCAGTTTGGACCATCGGGTCTTATACCAGTTCTCAATCCACTAAACTGGACCAGTTACCCCTTTCCCTTTATTTATAATCAAATTGACCCCACCCTGTTTCCAGTTGAGAGTTGGCGAGAATGCTCACGCTTGGCATTAAGTCGAACCCAAAAGCCTGCGTGGATGGATGATTCGGTAGAAAGTGACAGTCCACAATTAATTCAGCAACTGCGCCAACGTCTTTTAACCTACCGTGGTATTTATGCAGAGCAAGATGAAATTTTGATTACCTTAGGTACGCAAAATGCCTTATTTATTATTGGTACGGTGTTTTCCAATAAGGATAAGATTATAGCGATTGAAGATCCAGGATATCCAGGGGCTCAGAATGCCTTTAAATTAAGTGGTAATAGTTTTGTCGGTGTTGCTGTTGACCAAGAAGGGCTTGATGTTTCTTCTATTCCTGAGAATTGCCAGCTGGTATTCACGACTCCAAGTCACCAGTTTCCAACCATGGTGACCATGTCTGAATCACGTCGCAAGCAATTACTTGAGGCCTCAGTGGCGCAAGATTTTTTAATTATCGAAGACGACTACGAAGCTGAAATGAATTATTTTGACTCGCGCTCAAGATCCCTGAGATCGTTTGATCAAAATAACAGAGTGATCTATGTGGGTAGTTTATCCAAAACTGTGTCACCTGGCATAAGGCTAGGCTTTATGGTGGCCCATCGGGATATTATTGAACGGGCGCGCACGATAAGAGGTGTGATGATGAGGCATCCGCCCACTATTATTCAAGAAACGGTCGCTTTGTTCTTTCGCCTTGGTTACTACGATGCCCATTTAAGAAACCTTCAGCGGCGCTATAAAAAGCGTTGGCAGGTCATGAATTATGCTATTTCAACGCATTTATCAATGCTAGAACAAACCCAAAATAAAGGTGGCACTTCATTCTGGCTAAGAGGTCCTGAGGGATTTAATGCGAGAGATTTGGCTGATCGATTGCGTGACAAAGGCGTGCTTATTGATATTGGTGAAACCTTTTATCTAAGCCATGACACGCGCAGTTTCAGACTTGGTTTTGCCTTTGTTACTATGCAAAAACTTGAAGAAGGAATTATTATTATTGCTGAAGAAGTTAAACAATTGCTGCGTTAATCATCACTTCATCTAGACCGCTGCCACCTACAAATTAAATCACTTTGACGAATAAACTGAATACAAGGGGTGAAACTCTGTCCTTTGAAAACCTTAAACCTGTCTCTAGACGGTTAACATATTTTTTGAGTTAATTGGCTCATAATCTTAAGTGTAATTTAATAACCTAATTTAGATTAACTTGAGTTTACCGTAACTACCCAAAACTAAGGTGTGATTACAACATGAGCTTTTGCGAACCCTTCAAAATAGATATCCCTGACGCAACCTTAAACTCTGTGAGAGAACGTGTGGCTGCCTATCCTTGGCATGAGATGCCTATTGATGGGGGCTGGAATTATGGTTCAAACTTAGATTATATGAAAGAACTTGCTCAATATTGGGTTAATGAGTACGACTGGCGTAAACATGAATCTGCCATTAATACTTTTCCTCAATTTAGGGCTCAAGTAGACGGCATAGATATTCATTTTATTCATGAGGTTGGTAGTGGCCCATCCCCAACGCCATTGATCATCAGTCATGGCTGGCCTGGCACCGTGGTTGAGTTTATGAAGGTGATTGAACCCCTTGCGCACCCAGAACGTTTTGGAGGCAAAGTTGAAGATGCTTTTACTGTCATTGCGCCATCATTACCTGGGTTTGGTTTTTCAGGAGCCCCTCCACGCCCCTATGGTCCCCGCAAGATTGCAGGCATATTAAATACGTTAATGACCGAAGTGTTAGGTTATGACAGTTACATCGCTCAAGGAGGCGATTGGGGTGGCACCATTGCAGCATGGCTGGGTTTTGATCACTCTAAATATTGTCATGCCATTCACATTAATATTTTAACCCTGCGGCATGCTGATGGCCCTCAAACGCCAGAAGAAAAACGATGGGCACAGCAGTTTGATATAGATCAAGAGATGGAAAATGGTTACCGAACACAACAAGCGACTAAGCCACAAACCCTCAGTTATGGCATGATGGACAGTCCGGTAGGTATTGCTGCTTGGATTATTGAGAAGTTTCACTCATGGTCAGACACTGATGGGGAAAATATAGAGAGTGCTCATAGCAAAGACGACTTACTGACCAACATCATGATCTACATTGTGACCCGAACTTTTAATACGGCGTCTTGGATTTATTATGGTCGCCGTGAAGAAGGGGGTCGAATTTTATCTAATAATGGGGGCTCCATTACAGTGCCAACAGGATGTGCTTTATTTCCAAAAGAAATGTCAGCATGGCCACCCCAAAGTTATGTCAAACGCATGTGCAATGTTCAGCACTGGACTGAAATGCCTCGAGGAGGTCATTTTGGCGCGCTTGAAGAACCCGAATTATTGGTCGAAGATATTCGCACTTTCGCCAGAAAATTACGCTCTCAATAAATTAAATTTTATGACAAAGGAATCATTCGATGTCTACCTTACTTACTTATAACGAATATAGTGTTATCGCTAAAAATCTCACCTTCTCTGTTGATCCATTTGTAAATGGCAACTTTTCTAAGCCGTTGTCAGGTAATACAATGGAGACGATTAACCCAGCTACTGGGGATGTGTTAGCCATCGTCGCAGCCTGTGGTGCGGAAGATGTAGATGCTGCCGTTATTGTTGCTCAACAAGCCTTTGATAGTGGAAAGTGGTCACGCTTACATCCTAACGAGCGCAAAGAAATTATCATTGAGCTAGCTAATTTGATTGAAAAAAATCAGCATGAGTTAGCTGTTTTAGAAAGCCTTGAAAGTGGTAAGCCAATTAGTGAATGCCAGATGACAGACTTGCCTGAGACAGTCAGTACTCTCAAATGGCATGCTGAAGCCGCTGATAAAATTTATGATCAAATCTCACCCGCTAATGAAAGTGGTATCGGACTCATTGTGCGCGAACCAATGGGGGTTGTTGGTGCAGTTTTGCCCTGGAACTTTCCCTTAATGATGTTGGCTTGGAAAATTGGCCCCGCATTGGCAACAGGTAATAGCGTAATCGTTAAACCTGCTGAACAAACCTCATTAACTACCTTGCGTGTGGCTGAACTTGCCCTGGAAGCTGGGGTTCCTGCAGGGGTGCTGAATGTGCTGCCTGGTTTAGGGCCTGACGTAGGCGAACCGATGGGTCGCCATCATGGCATTGGTGCCATTTCGTTTACTGGATCCACGGAAGTAGGTCGCTTGTTTGTCGAGTTTTCTGCAAAAAGTAATTTGAAAAAAATCATTCTTGAATGTGGTGGAAAAAATCCAGCAGTGGTGCTTTCTGATGCAAAAAACCTTGATAATATCGCCAAACATGTGGCCTTTTCCGCGTTATGGAATATGGGTCAAAATTGCACTGCTAATGCCCGTTTAATTGTCCACAAAGATTTGAAAAAACCGCTTGTTGAGAAGGTTTTAAAAGAATTTGATCACTGGAAAACAGGTGACCCACTCGATCCTAGCAATCAACTCAGTGCTATTATTTCACCAGAACAATACTCCAAGATTTTAAACTACATTGATATTGCAGCTAAAGAGGGCGCTGATTTAATTTATGGGGGTAAAGCCATTCAAAGCGGCAACGGCCTATTTATAGAACCCACTATATTTGATAATGTGACCCCCGAGATGACCATCGCTACAGACGAAATATTTGGCCCAGTGCTGGGTATTATGTCGGTGGATTCTGATGCAGCCGCAATCGCCTTAGCTAATGATACCAGTTACGGGCTGCAGACCTCATTGTTCACCTCCAATGTGACCAATGCTCATCGTTTTGCACGCGCACTTCAGGCGGGCACAGTGTCGGTTAATTGTTATGGGGAAGGCGACATTACCACGCCATTTGGTGGTTACAAGTTATCTGGCTTTGGTGGTCGAGATAATGGCTTTTCAGCCCATGATCAATACACAGAAACCAAAACAATTTGGATTGATCTTAGTGAAGACAGTGTGTAGTTAGATTTGCCACAGTCAACTGTGGCAAAAAGCTTCAATGTGGTCGATAGTTGCCCAAATTAGAGAAGTCCCAAAAAATACTTCGTCTCCACCCTAGTTGTGTAATTCAACTAACAAGCCTGATACTGTTCGGGCTTTTTATTTTTACATTTCAGCAAAGCAGGGGTATGCAAGGGCTCTTCCTGAAATGTAGAATAAGTTCCGTTTCAGACATTCAAAAACCAGTCAACATAAGGTAGTTTTTTACATGAGTGCCACCAAGTCAGAGACCCCCCTTTTACCAGTCATTACCTTATTAGATGGAGGCATGGGCCAAGAGTTACTCAAACGCAGTAGCCAAGAAATCACGCCCCTTTGGTCAACTCAGGTGATGATCGACGAACCCGAAATCGTGCGCGACCTTCACGCTGATTTTATTCGTGCAGGTGCACGTGTGATTTCGTTAAATAGTTATACCATGACGCCAGAACGATTAGCTCGTGATGGTAATATCAACGATTTCCAAAAGCTGCAATTAGCTGCTATCAATGCGGCCACTAGTGCGCGTGATCGTGTGGCGATTTCAGGCGTAAAAATAGCGGGTTGCTTGCCGCCGTTAGTGGCCAGTTATAAGGCTGAAGTAGCGCCAGAATATGAGTCAATGCTTACGAGCTATAGCAAGATAGTGGCCATTCAAGCGCCCCATGTGGATGTGTTCTTGTGTGAGACCATGTCCTCGATTGCCGAGGCAAAAGCGGCTTTAGTCGCGGCGAAAAAGAGTGGCCTACCAGTATGGGTTTCTTTAACCATTGAGGATAATGATAAAGGTGTGTTGCGCAGTGGTGAATTACTAGCAGATGCCGTGACGATGTTAGATGAGTTTGGTGCCGATGCAAAATTGCTTAATTGCAGTAAACCAGAAGCTATCTTGGCTTCATGGTCAAAAATGAAATCTGACCAAGGCCTTACAGGCGCCTATGGCAATGGTTTTACATCCATAGACAGTTTACAACCCGGCGGTACAGTTAAATCCATGGAATCACGATCAGATCTTGGCCCTGCGGCCTATGCTGAATTTGCTTTGCAGTGGGCTAATCAAGGAGCCGCTCTCATTGGTGGCTGCTGTGAAGTGGGCCCTGCTCATATTAAAGCACTGGCAAGGCGTCTTACTGAGGCGGGTTACTCAGTCTAGTAGGGATGGAAATAGGCCACCTGCACTGATTAAATAGGTTTGGCTTTGATCGTGTTATTGATGTGCTGCTTGAATTTCATAATAACTTTGGTTTTGGGGTTGTCTTTTCTTGTGAGCATGCCGAGCACGCGAGCCTCAGTGCCTTTTACAAGTGGAATTTTTCTTAGATTAGAAAAAATAGGGTCTGGTTTGGTGAGGTTGGGTGCTACCGAAACACCGAGACCATGGGCGACCATACAACCTAAGGTTTCCATGGTTTCCATGATCATGGTTTCTTTAACGGTTATTTTATTTTTTATCAGCCAATTATCTGCTAACAAACCTACAGAAGTGCGTTGTGCCAATCTGATGTAGGGCTGGGTTTTTAAAATTTGTATAGGATCTCTGCCTTTAAAATCGCTGGATGTTAACAACACCAATGGTTCTTCTGACAAGAGGTCCCACTGAAGGCCTGGCTCTATTCTTTGGGGTTTGCTCAATATCACCATGTCTATGGAACCATTAAGTACATGGTCATAGAGGTCAGTCGAGGTGCCAGGAATAATACGGATTTTGGTGTTAGTGACTTCTTTCATCATGCTTTTAACTGACAAAGGCACCAAAGCTAATATTGCAGAGGGCACTGCACCTAGACTAATCGTGCCAAAAAAATCATCTTCCTCATCCATGCTGTTAAATAATGTGTCATAGCTTAGCAGGACTTTCTGGGCTTCTTTGACAAAGGCAATACCTTCAGAGTTAAGCGCGGGCATGTAACCATTACGATCAAATAATGGTGTTTGCAGAGATTCCTCTAATAGCTTCATCTGCTGCCCAACGGCGGCTTTAGTAATGCACAACTGATCAGCCGCAGCAGAAAAGCTGCCATTTTCTTCGATCGCTAACAGCGACCTTAATTGTTTAATAGACATAATGACACCAATATTTTTTTGGGCGACTTGTTTTTAGTCGCGTCTAGTAAATAAAATCTTTACCTATGGTAAATTAAAAACATCTTGTTTTAAGTTTTTTTATACCTGATTATGCATCAAGTGACAATCGTCGAGTAACTATATGGGCAAGCTAACTAGTTTTGTTCTATCGCTGCTAAAGCCCTCTTGTCATCAGCATCTATAGATGTGAACGATTCAGTTGTGAGTCTAAAAGTTTAAATTCAAGCTGTTTTAACTAACCTTAATAGGACAATAAAAATAATGATTATCAAAAAAATTCTGCAACACACAGCAATGCTCACGATAGCAGCAGCTGTCTCTATATCTGCTAGCAGCGTTTACGCAGATTCAGTAAATTACATCATCCCGTTTGGACCTGGTGGAGAATCTGACGTCTCTGCGCGCATGCAGCAATCTTTTTACAAAGAAAAGTTTGGTGACGATCTAGTCATTTCCTATAAGCCAGGTGGTGGCGGTGCTGCTGGGTGGGCCTCTCTTAATGGTCTCAACGGAGATGGACAAACCATCATGGGAATTAACTTACCTCATATTGTTATTAAACCTGCCCAAAAAGACGTAGGCTTTACCACGAAAGATATTCATACCTTTTACATGTTCCATTACACCCCCGATGCTATTGTAGTTAAAGCTGACAGTCCATTCCAAACTTTGCAAGATCTCATTGATGATGCAAAGGCAAACCCAGGTGCTGTGGTCATGTCAGGTTCCGGTAAAGCCTCAGCTAATAATTTGGCACAGATTAAATTTGATAAGATGGCGGGAATTAAAACCACCTATGTTTCCTTTAAAGGCACAGGCGCTTCTACTGTAGCTCTTTTAGGCGACCAAGTTACAGCTCAATGGGGTTACACTACAGTTGGAGCTAAGCAAGGAAAAGCAGTACGCATGTTGGCTGTAGCGATGGAAACACGTCATCCATTATTTCCTGAGGTGCCTACATTTAAAGAGTTAGGCTATGATATGGTAGGCGGTGCATACCGAGGTATAGCATTACCTAGTTCGGCCAGTGCTGCAACAGTCACTGAATGGTCTAACCGAATTGGTGAAATTAATGCCGACCCTGAATTCCGTCAGACGATGCTTAATGGTGGCTTTGCACTACTTGATATTGGTGCCAGTCAGATGGATGCATTTATGAAAGAACGCACGGCAGAATACCTTCTTGACGCTCGTGCAGCAGGCCTGATTAAGTAATTAATGAGTTAATTGGTTAATTAGTAACCCATAGGTATAGATTATGGATTTCGGCAATTTTTTAGCTGCATTGACACCGTTGAATCTAGCAGTGGCTATGTTTGGAGTAGTTGCCGGAACCCTCATTGGTTCTATACCAGGACTGACTGCCACCATGGCTGTGGCAGTCCTAGTCCCTATCTCTTTCAGTATGGCTCCAGAAACAGCGTTGATTTTGTTAGGCGCTATTTATACAGGGGCTATCTACGGTGGAGCTTATGCAGCGATTTTGCTTAATACCCCAGGCACGCCTTCAGCCATTGCGACCACCTTTGATGGTTACCCATTAGCTAAGCGCGGTAAGGGAGACTTAGCGGTTGCTATTGCCTGCTTTTCATCTGTTTTTGGTGGCTTAGTGGGTGCTTTTGCACTGCTTTTACTGGCCCCACCTTTGGCCTCTGTGGCTTTAGCATTTGGACCAGTAGAATATTTTTGGTTATCAATTTTTGGTTTATCTCTCATCGCTTCTTTGTCCCAAGGCAACCTGATGATGGGCCTTGCAGGCGGTGCGTTAGGTATGATCATGTCGACCGTGGGCGTTGCAGAAATTTCTGCTGATATCCGCCTCACGTTTGGTAGTCAAACCATGATTTCAGGCTTTGAAGTGGTGGGTGCCATGATTGGTCTCTACTGTATTCCAGTATTAATAGATATGTGTTCGACCGGAGAAAAACATCTAAAAATCACAGGTGATGTGGCTAAAATGCCGATTCTCAGTGCAGCACGTATCACCTTTGGTTCAAAGTTCAATTTAATTCGGTCCTCAATTATAGGTACGCTGGTGGGAATCTTGCCCGGTGCGGGTGGCTCAGTGGCAGGCTTAGTGGCCTACACAGAAGCAAAGCGCACAGCTAAACCCCATCAAAGGTTTGGTGAAGGTGAGCCAGACGGAATTATTGCCACTGAATCTGCTAACAATGCCACAGTGGGTGGCGGATTTATCCCCACCTTAGTATTGGGCATCCCAGGCACTCCTCCTGATGCAGTCATTTTGGGCGCTCTCATGGTGCAGGGTGTCAGAACAGGCCCAGAGTTATTTCAGTCAAATGGGTCTATAGTCTATACCTTCATTTATGGCCTACTAATAGCTACCGTACTCATGCTTCCTATTGGTTTAATTATTGGACGTTATGCCTATAAATCAATTGTAACTATCCCTAAAGCGGTGCTGGTACCAACCGTAGGTTTTATGACGATCATAGGGACTTACGCCATTAGAAATAGCATCTCTGATGTTGTCATCATGCTCTGCTTGGGTGTCTTTGGCTGGCTAATTTCCAAATATGGTTTTTCAGCATCACCCATCGTTCTAGGTTTGATTTTGGGCCCTATTGCGGAACAAGGTTTTGTACAAGCGTGGACCATTGGCGCCGCAGTGAATAATTTACCAGGCATGTTTTTTGGTAGGCCCCTGTCTCAGGCCATAATTGCCTTCACCCTGATTTCCTTGATTTTACCCTGGTATTTAAATAGAAAAAATCAAACAAAGGTGGGTACTGAAAATGCTTGATGTAGACCCAGACACGCGTCCAGAAGCCAACAGTCAAACAGATCAAAGTAGCACGCGTGGCTCTATCGTGGTGGCAACTATCCTCATTTTAATCGGTGTGGTTACCTTGTATGACTCGGCAAGTTATACCGACATTGACTCTAAGGTGTTTCCCCAGACTTCAGCGATTGCGTTGATGCTTTTTTCTGCCTTAGCCATAGGTAAACAGATCATCCAGCCAACGATGGTGTCTGGCATTGAAGTGAGTGTTTGGTGGCGCAGGTTATTACTAGTGAGTAGTATGCTTCTAGCTTGTGCATTAATGCCCTACACTGGACTGCTGATCGCCTGCATAGTAACCTTTGTGCTAGGTTTGATTGCGTCAATGCACGATCAATGGACCCAGAAAAAAGCCATGGTTTATTTTTTGTCTGGGCTATCAATTATTGTGTGTTTTTACACCCTGTTTAAATTTGTCTTACATGTGCCACTGCCCTGATCAAGTGCTGCTTTAGCCTGGCACTATTTTATGGGTTGCTGAAGAAGCGATTGTTGGCGACCCCATGTTTATACCTCAAATTGCAGCCATAATATGCCCAACGTACCTATTTACCACGCCCATTTAAAAGATTTTCATGCCCAGCTCACACACATACTGCAAGGCGAGTGTGACTTTTCTGCGGCAGGGGTTGCCCTATACACCGCAGACGCTTCCAACTATCGGCAAATCCCTTTGGGTGTGGTGTATCCCCAAACTGTGGATGATCTGGTGAATACGGTCACCCTGTGTAAGACCTTTAGTTTGCCTGTATTACTGCGGGGTGGCGGCACCTCTCAAAATGGTCAAGGTGTTAATGAGGCTGTGGTGGTGGACTGCTCCCGCTATTTAACTCGGGTCTCAGACATTGATGTTGAAAATCAAACGGCTCTGGTTGATCCTGGAGTGATTTGTGATGCACTTAAACAACAAGCTGAGGTGTATGGGCTGACTTTTGGTCCTGACCCTGGTACCCAAAGTCGTTGCACCCTTGGGGGCATGATTGGCAATAACTCTTGTGGGCCCCATTCTATGCTGGCAGGTAAAACGGTCGAAAATGTTTTACAGCTTGAAATACTAACCTCAGATGGGGCTCGTTTTTGGGTTGGGCCAACTTCAGTTCAAGAGCTTGAAAAGATTGTAGCAGGCACTGACCGCCGTGCTGTAATCTATCGTGAACTGGTCTCCATCCGCGATGAATATCAGCAGCTCATTCGACAACGTTACCCCAATATTAAGCGTCGGGTTTCAGGTTATAACTTAGACCAATTACTGCCTGAAAATGACTTCAATGTGGCTCGTGCACTGGTTGGCTCAGAGGGCACTTGCGTTACTGTATTGCAAGCACGCGTCAAGCTCATTGAAAATCCACTCTACACACGTTTAATCGTCCTTGGTTTTGAGGATATATACACTGCGGGTGATAGCGTGCCTGAAATCTTGCCTTTTGCCCCAATTGCGATGGAGGGATTGGACTGGGGTATCATCGGTGGTTTAACAGAACGCAACCTTAAACAGGCAGAAATTGCTTTATTGCCTGAAGGCCAAGCATGGTTGATGGTTGAACTCAGTGCCAACAGTGCTGATAACCTAACTCAATTATGCCACGAGTTTGAAACTGCCATGGGCTTATCAAAAAAAGTAAAATCAGTATTATCTGTTGCTGATGCTGCTAACACTGCTGCCGTTTGGAGCATCCGAGAACAAGGCGCGTCTGCCACAGCGATGAGTCTTAATGCCGATGATCCAGATCCTGTTGTTGGCTGGGAAGACACTGCTGTAGATCCGCTACAATTGGGTGATTACCTGCGTGAATTTAGTGCATTAATCCATCGTTACGGCTATACCAGCAGTTTGTACGGTCATTTTGGGGATGGCTGTATCCATGCGCGCATTACCTTTGATACGCGTTCAGCAGAAGGCATTAGCAAATGGCGTAATTTTAGCGTTGAAATTGCTGAACTCGTTGTGCAGTTTGGTGGCTCCCTGTCTGGAGAGCATGGCGACGGTCAGGCCAAAGGTGAATTTTTGCCAATTATGTTTGGGCCTGAATTGATGCATGCGTTCCGCCGCTTTAAGCAGATCTGGGACCCAGAACAGCGTATGAATCCGGGCAAACTCATTGATGCATACAAGATGGATGAAAATCTTCGCTATGGTGCTGACTATAAGTTGCCTGAAACGACAACAATATTGCACTTCAAAGATGATGTGGGTGGTTTTTCTCGTGCCACAGAACGGTGTATTGGCATGGGCAAGTGTCGTGCGCAAAGTGGTGCAATGTGCCCCAGTTATCAAGCCACCCAGGAAGAAAAATACTCCACCCGAGGTAGGGCCCATTTGCTTCATGAGATGGTGCGTGGTGAAGTGATTAAGGATGGCTGGGATAACAAGGACATTGCAGATTCTTTTGAGCATTGTCTGTCTTGTAAGGCCTGTAAGACGGAATGCCCAACACAGGTTGATATTGCCACCTATAAGGCGGAATTTATGGCGGCTCATTATGCTCATAAACGTCGCCCATTAAGTCACTACCCCCTAGCGTATATCGGCAATTTATTACCCAAAATTTCACGCTTTTCCAGTGTGGTCAATAAATTACAAACTGGTATTACAGGTCAGTTAGCACAAAAGTTTTTAGGCCTAAGTGATGCAAAGGGTCTACCCAAACTTGCCCCTCAGTCCTTCAGTGGTTGGGCCAGAAAAAATGCCAATAGACAAGACCAACAGTTTCTTTGGTTTGGCGAACAGGACCAACCCACAGTTGTGTTATGGGCTGACAGTGTGAATAATCATTACCGTCCTACATTGTTACAAAGTGCAGTTAATGTCTTACTAAAAAGTGGTCATCAAGTGGCAGTGGCAAAGCAGCATTTCTGTTGTGGGCGGCCTTTGTATGAATATGGCTTTTTAGCTCAGGCATTAAAGCAACTAACTTTTATACTTGATGGCTTCCACTCTAAATTACCATCTGATTGTTCGGTGATTGTGCTTGAACCTTCCTGTTTATCTGTCTTTAAAGATGAGTTACTAAGTGCCTTTCCGTACGACACTCGGGCCCTTGACCTAAGTGAAAGGGCTAAAACCCTGACCCGGTTTTTAAGTGATGCATCCATTACTTTAGCAAAACAGTTAAGTAGTGGGATTCTGCACCTTCATTGCCATGATAAATCCCTCAGCATTTCATCCCACGAACGAGATTGGATGCTACGGTGTTTTAAAGATTTGCAAGAACCCGAGAGTGGCTGTTGTGGCATGGCAGGTACCTATGGCTTAAAAAAACAGACTAGAGCTATTGGGCAGCGTTTGTTTGAGCGCCGCTTAAAACCCGCCATCGATAATGCTGCCAATGACTCTGTGGTGGTGGCTAATGGATTTAGCTGTTTTGAGCAGATGATGGATGGACAGAGTGATCGTTTGGTATTGCACCCTGTGGAAATCATTGAAAAATGTTTGTAGTAATGCTCATTAAGGCCCAAAACCAGTTAGCCTCATAGGATTGATTGTTCGTTGTAACCCATTAAATGAGGACCCAACAAACGCCCCAACTGATGTGTCTATTATATTTAGATGCCATATCAGCGTGGCCATAAGGTATAATTTAATTATACTTTTAGTAAAATAAATATGAATTGTATTAAATTTTATTATACTAGAAAATCCTCACTTGAGGATAACTTTGGAGTTGAACATGTCATTGGATAAAATAATTATAGATGCATTTGAAAATAACAGTATCGAACTGATTACTACGGTGCCTTGCAAACAACTTAGTGGGGTCATCGCTGAACTGGAAACCCGTGAGAGTATGATTCACGTGCCAGCCAATAAAGAAGATGAAGGCATGGGCATTTGTGCTGGAGCATTTATGGGCGGTAAAAGATCTGCCATCATTATGCAAAACACCGCCATTGGGGTCACCATTAACACCCTAGTAACTTTAACTCAATTCTATCGTCTGCCTCTGCCGATGCTCATTAGCTTCCGGGGTGAATTAGGTGAGCCCGTTGCTTGTCAGGTTGAAATGGCAGTTCACACTAAGGCATTATTAGATCAGTTGGGCATTCCAACCTACCATTTTCACAAGCCTGAGGATGTGCATGAGATCGATGAGATTTTGAAATATACCTTTATGGCGAACAAGCCTGTTGCAATTTTGACTGACGCTACATTTTGGAAAGGAGAGTAACATGATACGTTCTGAGATCATTAAGAATTTAGTCCCAGTACTGTCTGGCGAATTGGTTGTTTGCAACATTGGTTTACCCAGTCAAGAAATGCACTTATTTGGCGATCAACCGAGCAATTTCTACATGCTAGGAACCATGGGTTTGTCATCATCTATTGGCCTCGGTTTAGCCTTGGCACAGGACAAAACTGTGGTAGCCATTGATGGTGACGGTTCTGTACTAACTAATTTAGGGACACTGCCTACCATTGCCAATAACGTGTGTGACAATTTTATTTTGCTGATCATAGACAATGGAAGCTATGGCTCTACTGGTGACCAGCCTACCTACGCGGGTAAAAAAACCTCCCTTGCTGCAGTGGCAAGTGCGTGTGGTTGTGACAACGTAGTGGAATGTCAGGCCGAAGAGGCTGTCAGTGTTATGGAAGCAGCGATTGCCAGCAAACAAATGACTATTATTGTCTGTAAGTGTGCGTCAGGCAATATTCCTGTACCCGTCATCACTTTGGATCCTGTAGTTATTCGTCATCGTTTTATGCAGTCAATTGAAGCATGAAAACACCTAGCAAGGCGCTATTAGTCTTGCCATTAATTGGCTTGGCTGTTTGTTTATATGGTGAGTAAATTAAATAGCAAGGCGCCTAGTATTGCCGACCTCAAGAGGCGTACCCAAAAGCGTATCCCCAAATTCGCATACCAGTATTTGGTTGGAGGATGCAACAGTGATCAGGCTGTTGCACGCAATAGGCGTTGCTTAGATGAGGTGGCTTTACATCCCGCATATTTGTCTCGCTCTAACACAGCGAGCCTTACAACGACTGCTTTAGGGGTGCAATATGATGCACCATTTGGCATAGCGCCGCTGGGCCTCAGTGGGTTGATTTGGCCTAAAGCTGCAGAGTATCACGCAACTGCAGCGAAAAAAGCCAATATTCCTTATGTATTAAGTACCTTAGCAAGTACTTCTATCGAACAGGCGGCAGCGTGTGCGGGAAGCAATCTTTGGTTTCAACTTTACCCACCTAAAGACCAAGAAATCAGACTCGACTTGATGCAAAGGGCACGTCAGGTTGGGTGCAATAATCTGGTGGTCACCATTGATGTGCCCGTTGCGGGAAGACGCCCAAATGACATTAAGAATGGCTTATCAGTGCCACCTAAAATCACCCTCAATAGTATCTATCAAACTCTATTAAGGCCGTCCTGGGCTATGGCCACTGCTCTAAATGGTATGCCACAGTTTGCCAACATGCAGCCCTACATGAATAAGTTAACTAACCTGGAGGATGTAGCCAATTACATCCGTAGTACGTTAAAAGAGCCCGTAGACTTAGCGATGCTCAAGGAATTACGCCAACAATGGTCTGGCAACTTAATTGTTAAGGGCGTGCTGAGTGTCGAAGACGCCAAATTAGTGGCATCCATCAACGCCGACGCCATCATCGTTTCCAATCATGGGGGACGACAGCTTGATCTGGCTTATACACCAGTTGAAATGATGCAGGAAATTGTTGATTCTGTGGGTGATAAACTTGAAGTGTTTGTCGATAGTGGAGTTGAGTCTGGTGTTGATATTGCACGATATTTGGCCTTAGGTGCCAAATTAGTGTTCTCAGGTCGACCTTACATGTATGGTGTTGGGGCTTTTGGTAAAGAAGGCGCAGACCAGTGCATCGATATATTTTCTCTTGAACTTGAGCAAGTCATGAATCAATTGGGCTGCTCGTCGCCCCATGAGTTGGTCAAATTTATTAATTAACCTTCTACTTAAAGAGTAATTAATTAGCCTCAATAAATTGACCCTGCAGCTTTGAAAAATTGGCTTAGTACAAATGGGTAGAGGGTTATTCTAATATCAAAAATAAGCTAAAAAAACGTGGCTAGTTGCAAAGTCGTGAGCAATAATATGTTCCTCAATTAATCATCGTGTTAAGTTAGAGCGTTTACCTTAAGACAAATATCGACGTGTGGGTGTGATTTTCCTATGCAGTTAAATTGGCTTGACCAACCCACCCCTATCCTTCTTTCTTCAGGCTTTCCTGAGAACATGGTCTTGCTTGACTGTGAAACTACGGGTGGCAAAGCGACCTATCATCGCATTATTGAAATTGGCCTGTTGGTCATTGAAAATGGTGCACTGATTGAGAAGTGGCAAACATTTATCGACCCCAAAGTACCTTTACCACCATTTATACAGCGGCTTACTGGCATTAGCCCAGGCATGCTCAATGGTGCCCCTGAGTTTTCTCAAATTGCCGAAGAATTACTGAGTAAACTTAAAGGCCGTACCTTGGTCGCCCACAACGCACGTTTTGACTATAGCTTTTTAAAGAATGAATTTGAGCGCGCGGGCATGAGTTATAACAACAAACCTTTGTGCTCGGTAAAGTTTAGTCGCAATCTTTATCCTCAATTTAAGCGACATGGCTTATCTCAAATTATTGAACGCTTTGGTTTATCAATTGAAAATCGGCACAGGGCTCTTGATGATGCTGAGATGGTTTATCAATTTTTTCAAAAGTCTTCGGCGCTTTTTGCGGATGATGAAATTGCGGCGACCTGTAAAGTTTTACTTAAACGCCCAAGTCTACCCACTTTATTGGATCCAAAAGAAGTAGAAAAGTTACCTGCGAGTGCTGGGGTATATTACTTTTATGATGAAAAAGGTGCGCTCCTATACGTGGGCAAGAGTGTACATATTCGTAACCGAGTGATGAGTCACTTTAGTTCTGATCATAAAAATCCAAAAGACTTACAGATGAGTACCAAGATCGCTCACGTTGATTTTGAAACTACACCGAGCGACTTTGGCGCACAAATCCGCGAGAGTAATCAAATCAAAGCCTTGGCGCCACTTTACAATAGACGTTTACGCAAGGTGCGTAAGCTTTTTCAGTATCGAAGTACACAGGACACCAATGGCTATTTGAGACTCAAGATCGAGAGTATCGAAACGGCAGACACAGAAGTAGAGCAACAATTTGGACTCTTTCGCTCACCACGCCAAGCCTCCAAACAAATGGAAAAGCTCGCCGATCAATATTTCCTGTGTCACCAGTTACTTGGACTTGAAGGCCACAGTAATTCCTCGCAAGGGTGTTTTCGTAGTCAGTTAAAAAAATGTTTTGGGGCCTGTCATGGGGCCGAATCGGCGCAGAGTTATAATCAACGCATGGGCGCCGCATTGAAAAATTATCAGATAAAATTGTGGCCTTATGTAGGGCCTATTCTGTTGGAAGAACGTGATCCACAGGTGCCTGATCAAGTGGCTTTTCACCTTGTGGATCGATGGCGCTATCTGGCTAAACTCTCCATTCTTGAAGATGTTTACGATTTTGGTTATCAATTATCTGATCAAACTCATGGGCCACTCATTGCTGAGGCACAGGTTGCCGAGGGTGAGGTTATTGGTTCTGAGGATGATGTTGAGCATCGCTTTGACCTAGATATCTACTTCATTTTGGTTCGTTTTTTAGTTAATCAGAAAAAAATGAATATGCATCATCTAAAAATTTGGCCATTAATCAAGCCTAAACTTTTACCTTAGCTTCTAAATATGTGGGAGCCTATAGACGCCTGGGTTGAGGCTTTCATTTGCTTGCTTTGCCAAAGGATAAACAATCCTGCAATGACAATGAACCCAGAATCAAGCACCAAAGCTGCCCCGGCTACAACGACTACGAGGGTAGCTTGCAGGATTACAGTTGCAGATGATAAAGGCGTCAATGTAATGGCGAGCATGTAAAATAGGGGCCCTGTAATCTCAAATAGTACGTGCATACGCATGGGCTTAGATAACACCTCTTTAGGAAATAAAGATTGGTTATTAAGCTTGGCAATACCAGTAAAAAAATAGCGCCCCCAACCCCAACCCCAACCCCAAAGAGCATGAGAATTTGTCCAATAGGCAGAGTTTGAGCAGCCATTTTTAAGTATGAATCTTCCACAGAGAAGGCCGCCATGGACACGACCATGAGTGGGCTGCCGATCAGGTTGTGCTAGTATTTGCTGATGACTTCAAGCATTAAAAGTCTTACTATTTGACCTTATCAAACAACCAATAATCTTTTGGGCACAGCGAACAAGACCCTCTGTGCTATACGCATCTTGGGCCAGACTACTAGCAAAATATGGTTATTGGTATAGCTTTTGGTTACGATGGGGAGCAACCAAGAGCAAATATAACTTAACCGACTAGGTCGAAAAAGCATATGACTAACTATCAGACCAAACAGAGTTTTCGTAGTCTAGCTTTTGGTGGTGGAACACCACTAAAAGCTTTCTTGACAGCTTGTGTTGTAGGTACCATCCTTACCACTATAAACCATGGTGACGCCATTATACACGGCGACTACCCTCACCCACTAAAAGTGGTGCTCACATACACTGTGCCCTTTTGTGTGACAACATGGGGCGCCATTACTGGCAAACTCCAAAAAGTGATAGCCCATGTGCAGGACTTCTTGGACAGTGACAAAATTTTAGAGTTGAGCTTTTTTAACTTTGAAAATGCAATCACTGCAGCTTATTATGCCGATGAAAATTTAAACTTAATCAAAGTTAACCAGAACTTCACAAAATTTTTTCCAGCCTTACATAATCTAGAACAAACTGACTTTATAAAAGTGTTGCAAGAACTAGGCGTTCCTTCTCAACAAATTACAGCATTTAAAACTCAGTTAAATCAGCAAGGAAAAGTATTTATACCCAAAATAGATATTCTAATAAATGGCCAGAAGCGGGCATTTTCTTTGTTATCGACCAAAACAGTTAATGATAGTTTTGGCTTTCTCAATGGAGTGCAGGGTCAGTTTGTAGACATTACTCATAGGTAGAGATCACCTGCCCAAGCCTGTGACTTGGACTTTTCATAATTTGACTCTATTCTGCCTTCAAATATAGTTGTTGTGGCTAAAAAAGATGACTAACACATGCTTTAAATTCAACTCACACACACCGGTTTTTATGTGTTGGTGAGTGGCTTTCATAGTGAGTTCGCATGCACCATTAGGGGCCCTCTATTGGATGAATAAGCTGGGCTAAGATATAATTTTGAAAAAATAAATCACTTATGGATAAGACCTAATGAGTTTGTTTCGAAACGTACCTGAACTCACATTATTAATATTACTTTCTGCAGCCTGTTATTTTGCCATTGCTATTGTTGAGCCTATTGAGGCGAGTGAATTCTTTTCCCTTGGCTCTATCCTCAGCGTCACACTTGCTTCTTTTGTTTTATCTGTCGCCATCGCTATCATAGCCGTCATTGCAGGTATCGGCGGGGGAGTCATTTTTACCCCTATTGTATTAGGCTTTACTTCCTTTGATTCTTTAGTGGTTAGAGCGACAGGTTTAGTTGTGGCTATGTTCAGTGGTTTAATTTCTGGAGCGCCACTACTTAAACAAGGTTTAGTGGACATACGTCTCGTCTATATTTGTGCCCTGCCAACCATAGTCGGTGGTTTATTAGGCGCCCTGATGGCGTTTCAATTTGCATCAACCATGGGGCCAAGCAGTGATGCTGTGGTGCGCATGTTGCTGGGCATATTATTGCTTGGGGTGGCGGTATTATTTATCACAGGAGGTGGTCGTAATGATTATCCCAAGGCCTCTAAACTGAGTGGTCTGGCGCGTTTGTTTTCCCTGGATATGAGCTACTATGAAATGTCTGTAAACACTGAAGTTAAATACAGTGTCAAACGCTTAGGCTTAGCTATTATTTTGTTTGTTGGGGTTGGTTTTATCGGTGGTTTTTTTGGTTTAGGTGGCGGCTGGGCTATGGTGCCAGTACTTAACCTAGTGATGGCGGTACCACTTAAAGCGGCGGTTGCATCTAGCGGTGTGTTGCTCGCTTTGGGCAACGCGGCTGCCATATGGCCCTACATGCTATATGGTGCGATGGTGCCGATTTTAGTGGCTCCTTGGATGTTAGGGCAAGTCATTGGGGGTATTATTGGTGCCCACGTGCTGGCACAAGTTAAGGTCGTGGTGGTTAGACGGCTAATGATTTTCCTACTTTGCTTAACTTCGTTCAAATTAATATATCGAGGTCTACAAGATCTGGATTTCATAGGTGGGATGATATCATGAGTCAAGAATCACTGCGGCAAAGTGGCATTATCTATGGGGTGACTATTTATTGGTTGACCATCGCTGGATGTGTAATGGTGTTGTTGGGTAGTTTGCTGGCCTTGGGTTTTGGCTGGACGGTGATGCCGGTTAACGAACAACTGAGTGTGCTGATGCAAGGTAACGCACTGACACTGAGTCATCGTATTGATTCAGGGGACATGCTTATTCAACTGGGTTTGGGGGTTGCCATCTTTGCCATTGTGCCCGCTATTCTCATCGGTGTGCCGAGGCTTTGGCGCTCAGGCTTCCGCCTTATCGCCCTTTGTGGTTGTGTTAATGTTGTGCTAATCATTGGTGCTTTTGTGGTCTGCTATGTGGGCCTGTAACCGTCTGTGGCATCGGTTATGGCTATTAGCGTTCGTTTTGCCAGAGCCTATTTTACTTATTTGTGACATGAAGAACTGTATCGTTTGGGTACCAATGGTGGGGCAAGGTGCCAGTCTTTTTCAGGGGGTGGTAGTCGACCGAGCTTCCCGATATAACATATAGCACCCCGTTGCAGCGATAATGGCAGCGCCCAGTAACGTAAGCAAGGTTGGCCATTCATCAAATAAAAGCCACCCTAGAAGCAATGCCCAAAGCAAACTAGTATAACGATACGGTGTGACAACGCTCAGTTCGCCAACCCGCATCACCATTACGCTTGAACAATAGCCCACGAAAATAAACACTGCCGACAGCACGATCAAACCCGTTTGATGCAAATCTAAGCGGACCCAACTCTCGCCCATTGTTGCGATAGCTGCAATCACTGTCAGCCCTGCCGCAGACGCAAAGGTGATCATTAAAGAGGGTACTTTTGGAGACATTCGGCGGGTGGATAAATCGCGAAACGTGACGCAGACTACTGCCAAAAGCGCATAAATGGTATAGACATTAAAGCCGCCACTGTCGGGCCTAATAATCAACAACATGCCACAAAAACCAACCAAAATCGCCACCATGCGCCGCTGCCCAATGGGTTCACCCAACAATACAGACCCAGCCAGCGTCACCGTCAAGGGCAGCAATTGTAAAAGAGCGACCACATTCGCCAGTGGCATATTGAACAATGCCGTCAGGAAGAACATGGTTGCCATTATTTCTAACAGTGAGCGCAAAGCGATCCATCGTCGATCTGGCGAGGGCACAGACACACGCCACTGTCCCAGCCACCAAAGTGCCAAGGCAATAAACAGGCTTGATAGAACCCCTCGTAAAACTAACAGCTGGAAAAAAGGAATGGCGCCCTGTGTTGCCTTGATACATGCATCATTGACCGTAAAGGCCAACATGCTGATCATCATCAGCAGAGCTCCACGTGCATTGTCTGTCAAAAGATCCTCCACACTGGGATCACATTTCATTGGCGGTACTAGAATAATACTACATCGGTTTTGTTAGGATGGGTATGGTAAAGCCCACTCGCCAGATGCAACTGGCCCAAAAAGTCCTGACAGTGTCAACTTTCACTATGACATAGGCATTTTGACGATCTTGCCTTGCCGATGCTGCCCATCTGCAGTAACCACCACCTCTTGGCCAAATTCCCAGAAGCCACGCTCAATGAGTGATTGTCCTACATTGGCTTTTAATCGTGGCGACCAAATCCCAGAGGTAATTTGTCCAACCTGTTGCTGCCCCGCCATTACTGGCCATGGGATTGAGCAGGTAGGGCAGGCCTCGCCATCAAAAATAATCCCCCTTATTTTTCGAGCTACGCCATTCCTAGCAATTTTTTCCAACGCCTGACGACCAATATAGTCTATGGAGCCATCAAGTGAGCAGAATTTACCTAAGCCAATCTCTAAAGGATTATTTTCGCGAGTCATTTCATTGCCATAGGAAAACAGGCCACCTTCAATACGTTCAATTAAATTTGGACACCCAGGGGTTATATTAAAGGTTTGTCCCGCGTCCCATATAAGATCCCATAAGTCAGCACCAAGATGCCCACCTTCAAGGTAAATCTCAAAGCCACCTTGCCGAGAAAAGCCTGACCGGGCAATTAACTGATGGGTGCCTTTAAATTCGATCCAACCAAATTTGAAAAATCCAATATCACGCACTTGCTCACCAAATAGTTTGGCAAGTAAGGTTTCTGCCTTTGGGCCTTGGATTGCAAGAGGTGAGACATCGGGCTCACAGATTTGCACATCCATATCCCGGCCTAAAGCTAGCCCCATGGCATAAAGTAAAACATCACTGTCAGCAATGGAGAGCCAAAACTTATCCTCTGCCAACTTGAGCATCACAGGATCGTTAATTAGGCCCGCATCTGCGTCAATAATGGGGACGTAAAAACAGTCACCCACAAGGGCCTGATTAATATCTCTTGGGGTCATCCATTGCACGAGTTTGGCGGCATCAGGGCCTTGAATTTGTACCTGACGTTGGCAAGCTACATCCCATAACTGCACATGTTCGCGCAAATGCCAATAATCTTCTTCCACTGAAGGTTGGAATGCTTTGGGTAATAGCGTGTGATTGACTACTGAAAAGCCTCGCACACCGGCCTGCTCAACTTTACTAGTATAAGGTGTGCGTCGAATACGGCGCGACATATGTAAGCCATCAGTCATTAACAAGACCTCCAAACAGTGTAAGAATGGGGACTCAGAATCACTGGCATATGATAGTGACCTTTTTGATCAGGCATTAAAAAACGCAATACTATTTGTGAAATAGCCCCTGTGACATTTTGTTCACTCCAATATGTGCCTGTTTCAAACACCAGTTCATAGGTTGCCTTAGGATCAATTTGGTCGGGCGTAATCTCTTGCTCAAGACGCCCCCCTTGATCCATAACTGTGGCAAAGATCACTTCGTTAACCTGACCTAAACGACTTAATGTCACTGCAATGCCAGCGGCATGAGTGCCATCGTTACCATTGAGTGTGTGGGATGTAATGACCGCCATTATTCAATCGAAGCCTTTTCACGTTTATCTGAAGTGGCCGCCACAATTGGGCTGATCACACCGCGGCACTTAACATTAATACAGGCCGTTTTGCCACTGGCGATGGCCCGTTGCATCGCTGGGGCAAAGTCCTCCCGCCGAGTTACTAACTCACCATGACCACCCATGCCTTCAAACATGCCATGAAATGGAATATCACGAAAATCAGTAGCGTAGTGCTGTCCATTTTCAAACAGACGTTCTTGCTGCTGGCTAATGCAATCTAGACCCCCGTTATTATCAACAATCACAATAATGGGAACCTTTTCTTGGAAGCAAGCTTCAATGGATAAACCTCCCGATAGGAAAGCGCCATCTCCAGTAATTAAAACTGCATTTTTTTCTGGATGGATGTGTTTGGCTGCAAAAGCAAACGATACGCCCACACCCAATAAACTGTAATTACCAGGGTGTAGAATACCGCCCAGTTTCAAGCCTCGTTTAGCGGCAATATTGACCCCAATTTCATTCCAAAAATGCGTATTTCCACCATCAAAAATCAACCAATCACCATCATTCATGGCCGCTTGAACATCAAGGCCCAATTGCAGTGGGTGCATTTTGCGCCCTTCAGCCAAATCTGTAGCTGATTCGGCAGCAATGTGATCACTCCATTCTTGAACCCATGTTTGACGGCGTTGAACTTGCAGATTAAACCAATCATGCCAGGTTTTTTTGACTGTCGTGAGGGCCTCAAGAAAAGCCCCAGGATCAGATAAAAGTTGCATATCAGCCGCATGATTATAGTCCAATTCTTCATGGCTACCATTGACACAGACTAGCTTAGTATTTTCGGGAATAAAGGGTGGATTGCCAAAATTCATTTGGTTGTCCAAACGACAGCCAACCATCACCACCACATCCGCTTCATGAATCGCTGGCTTTGAAGGATGATATTGATGGAAGTCTGCTAAGCCCATGTAGCATTCAGAAGACTCACCCAAATTTTTAGTATGATAGGGAACGTTGTATACCGGTATCCGTAGTGTATTGCCTGCAGCACTTAATTGCGCCTCAGACCTCGACCACCAGACGCCATGTCCGGCAATAATCAAAGGTCTCTTCGCCTTTTGGATCGTGTCTAATATGGGTGCTAATGCAGATGGATCAGGCCAAGCCCTTGGCACGGGTGTATCGGTTCTGTCGAATGGGCGCTCATTAAGCCCTGCATCCTCTGGGAAAGACGAGAACATGATATCTACTGGTAATGCAAGATGCACGGGCCCAGGATAGCCGGTGGTGGCGGCTTTCCATGCGCGATCAACAAACTCACTAATGCGATGACCGTCAACAATTTGAGCTGAATATTTTGTCAGAGGTGCCGCAATAGCCACATCATCAATTTCTTTAAACCCTCCTGAACCTTGTCGCTTTAAGGTAGAGGAACCGGTCACAAAAATAACGGGAGAGCGTTCACCCCAAGCCTCAAGCATGGCGGGGACAGCATTGGCGAACCCTTCGGGGCCAACAAGGCAGAGGGTCGGCTTACGAGTGATGCGGGCGTGGCCATCGGCCAAATGGCCAGCAACTTGTTCGTGTGGGCAGTTAATCACAGGCATCTGACATTCCATGAAGCCTTCTAATGCAGGGTTACAAAAGCCTCCTGCCAAAGTGAAGGCATGCTCCACACCTTTTTGCTTAAAAGCACGAGCGAGTAGGGCGCCGCCCCGAATTTTTTTCTGTTCGGACATGTCTAAAGATTCCTTTTCATGCAATTAGTTTTTTAAGTGACATTTTTGCTCGACCCTAAGTCTTCCATAAGTAGTTCTGGTGGGCATTTATTGAGCATGCTGGGCGTCACTTCATTAATTTCTGTTAACCCAGTTTGGGCTAGGGTTAGGCTAGTATCCTCACCCAAAGTGCGTATCAGTGCATTAACCCCACGAGCACCCTCGGCGCCCAGAGCAAACATAAATGGGCGGCCTAACATAACAAAATTTGCTCCCATGGCTAGTGCTTTGACCACGTCCTCACCACTGCGCACGCCGCTATCAAAAATCAGTGGATAGTCAGCACCAACAGCTTGGCGAATAAGGGGTAATACATCAATGGCGGCGGGTGCACTGTCGAGTTGCCGTCCACCGTGATTAGACACATAAATGGCATCAGCACCCGCTTGCTGTATGCGCCCTGCATCTGCCGCTGACGTCACACCTTTAACAATTAAATTACCTTTCCAGAGTTCACGCAATCGCTCTAGGAAATCCCAATTGGCTCCTGCTCGACTGGCATTACGATCAAAGGTTTTGTCACCTGTGAGTGGTTTAAAATTAATCGGTTCTGGCACTCCTTGCCATAAAGTGGCTAATGACCAGTGGGGGTGAGTAGCAAAATCCATGAATAGCTTGGGGGTCATTTTAAAGGGCATTTGGAAGCCGTTACGCAAGTCACGCAAGCGCCGTGATACTTGAGGCACATCAACAGTTAATATTAAATTCTCATAGCCCGCTTTGTGAGCACGATCAACCAAGGCTAATGATTCCTCCATAGAACTACCAACATAAAGCTGAAACCAGCTATTCTTCCCAGCCCACAAGCGCATGTTTTCGATGGAACTAGAGGCTGCTGATGATAAGCACACAGGAATGTTGAACGATTGAGCAGCTTCTGCCAAGGCTTGGTCAGCCCCAGGCCAAGCAAGATTGCACATGCCCATGGGCGCTATGCCAAAAGGAAGGTCGTAACTTTGGCCCAAAAATGGTGTCTTTAAGTTGCGTATTTCAACATCTTGCATGACCCTGGGTTGGAGGGTGATTTCGTCAAAGCGGGTGAGGTTTCGAAGTGCTGCAACTTCGCGTCCAGTAGAGCCTTCAATAAAATCAAAAATTAACCGAGGCAGCCTTTGCTTGGCAACCTGCAGAGCATCTTGAGTCGAAAATATTTTCTCACTTTCGCTATTTATATTTTTTTTAATCACAGAAATTTGCTCATGCTGGGGCTCTTATTTTGGGTACTCAATTATAATAACGCGAAGGTTATTGTAATCTCCAATAGCAATAGATCAGCCATTCATTCAGAAATTCTATGAATTAGCCGAGACCATAAAAATGTAGTTTACTTAGCATAGCTCACTACGTGAGCTACACGCTCACTCAGTTGTTGAGCTAAGACCTCAGATAGCTCGATCGCTTGACGTGATAGCTGTTCTCTACCTGAGGTTACAATAGAAATATAATATTTTAGGTCCTGTGCAATAGGACGAAAAACAACGCCTCCCATATTAACGGCTTGCTCAGCCGAAAATGGATCAATAATAGCCAACACACCCGTTTCGCGCACCAATGAAGCGGCCACTGACATATTGGTGGCTGATAAGCGTGAGCAGCCCTGCATCTTATTTGATAATGCACTACTCATAGACATCATGTGGTCTGGAAAGGCACCACCCGAAGTGACAAAAGTTTCACTATTGGCTAATTCCTCTAGGTCTACTGTACCTGCTTGTCCCACCAGTTTGTGGTCTTCGGGCATCAAACAAACATAGGGTGCAGCGGTCTGAAATAGAGTTTCAACACCTTGATAGGGCGGTTGTTGCCCAACGATACCCAAATCAAACTGGTTCATCTGTACCGCATCTAGTATGCCAGGAGTATTGCGTGCATGGATCATAAAACGAATGTCATCATAGCGTTGATATAATTGATTCACTGCCCTTGGTAGTTCAAACGCTGCTATAGATTGAATGGTGCCGATAGAGATAATGCCACCACTAGTCGTGCGTATAGAATCTGCTAACTCTTGTAGTCGTTCAACGCCCACAAACATGCCCTCTACACCCTTGTAAAAGGTGTTGGCCTCAAGTGTTGGAGTGAGGCCACGACCACTGCGTAAAAATAATGGGAAGCCTACAGAGCGCTCAATGTCACCGATCAAACGGCTCACACTGGGTTGTGAAATGTGCATTATTTCTGCAGCTTCAGTAATAGACCCACTGCGCATAGTAGCGCGGAAAGCTTCGAGTTGGCGCAGGTTCAAATGAGCATCTCCTCCAAAATCAATACCCTTATAATAACCAATACTTCTCATTAAACAAGCAAATTATGTATGCAACCCTCTAACTCATTTGTTTTGTGTATATGCTGTGTAGGAAATTGGATTGGTTTGGCCCCACTTATTGGTGTAATTTTGGACCTGTTTAACTTATTTGACCTTAACACTGGGTCTGATACTGATGTTTAGGTTGCTGTCACTAAATACCATAAGGTTTCGGCCAGCCAGCAAAATAACCAGTAAAATAACCAGTAAAATAACCAGTAAAATAACCAGTAAAATAAAATAGGAGTGTGGTTAATGAGAGATGTTGTAATTACGTCTGGAGTCAGAACGGCCATTGGTGATTTTGGTGGTGCTCTATCTGGTATCCCACCCTGTGATTTAGCCATTGCTGTGGCTATTGAAGCGATTGCTCGTGCGGGCGTTGAGGCCCATAGGATAGACCAATCTGTGTTTGGCAACGTTATACACACTGAACCTCGCGACATGTATTTATCAAGGGTTGCTGCCATGGGTGCAGGTATGCCACCAGCATCGACCGCGCTCACGCTCAATCGGCTGTGTGGAAGTGGTTTGCAAGCCGTGGTTACGGGAGCAGAACAAATAATGCTGGGTAATGCTGAGATGGTTCTCGCTGGTGGAGCTGAAAATATGAGCCGAGTAGGGCATATGATCAATGCCGCCCGATTTGGGATTAAAATGGGCGATGTTACCGCCGTTGATATGATGACAGGTGCATTGACTGATCCTTTTGGGCATGGGCACATGGGAGTCACTGCAGAAAACATTGCCACAGCAAGTGGTATTGATCGTGCAGCGCAGGATGCTTTAGCGATGGAGAGTCATCGCCGTGCAGGAGTCGCCATTAATGCAGGGTGGTTCAAGGAACAGATCCTCCCATTAATGGTTAAAAAAGGTCGCCAAGAAGTGGTCTTCGACACAGATGAACACGTGCGCGCTGATATCTCTAGTTTAGACCTGCAAAAACTACGCGCTGCTTTCAAAAAAAATGGATCTGTCACGGCTGGAAATGCCTCAGGCATTAACGACGCTGCAGCTGCACTCACTCTTGCCTCAGAAGACATTGTTAACATTTATGGTCTGCCCAAACTCGCTATTATTCGGGCTACGGTTGTGAGCGGTGTAGCGCCCGAATTAATGGGCATGGGCCCAGTGGCAGCGGTCACGCTGGCCTGCAGTCGTGCTGGGTTAAGGGTGTCTGATATGGCCTGCATAGAATCCAACGAAGCGTTTGCTGCCCAAGCGTGTGCCGTAGCCAGCGAACTGGGCTTTGCAGCCAAGATTACTAATCCCAATGGAGGGGCTATTGCTCTTGGTCATCCTGTGGGGGCATCGGGTGCCATTATTTTGATTAAACTTATTTATGAACTGCGTCGTACAGGTGGCCGTTATGGCTTAGCCACAATGTGTATTGGAGGAGGCCAAGGCATTGCCGTAATCATAGAAAATCCAGAGGCTAAAGTATAAAGATATAACCCCAGCATTGGTCTTCGAGACCTTTAGTTAGACGGCGTGTTTGCCGCTTCTTCTTCTAACCATCGGCACACTGTTTCAACATCTGGGTTTTTCCTCATACCAGGGCGTGTAAGTAAGTGGTAAGTCCGTTTTGGTGTGAGTGTGATATCCATAGGGCATATCAGTCTTCCTTCATCTACCTCGGTTTGAATAAAAGGAAATATACCTAATGCTACCCCATGGCCATCTATAGCAGCTTGCAGGATCACATTAGAGTCTTCGATTGTGGTTTCGTCTATAAAGTTTAGCCCTGGTGACTCTGGAAGCCCTGCTAAGTTTAGCCAATCATCCCATTCGCTGCGATCACTGTGGTGTAAAATAGTGAATCGCAAGAGGTCTATAGGCTTATCAAACCCCCCTTTTTGCTTTGCTAAATGGGGGCTCAAAACTGGCAAATAACGGATGTTTAACAAATGGGTTGATTCCAGTCCTGGCCAATTACCCTCACCCCAATCCACCGCAGCATCAGCATTCATATTTTCTGCGACGGATATACGCGACCCATGATGCAGTACAAGTTCAATATCAGGATGCTGCCGACGAAAGCGATTGAGTCGTGGGATGAGCCAGCGTGACGCAAAAATAGGCCCAGCCTCCAAAGTGACTGTTTTTTTGGCCATAGTTACGTGCGCCTCAATTTCAGCCTTAATATCGCCAAAAGCTCGGTTCACAGTCTGTGCTAAGGAACGGCCAACCTCTGTAAGCACCAATTGGCGAGTTTTACGAATAAATAATTGGCAGCCCCAGTCACGTTCCAGTTTTCTGATCTGGTTACTCACTGTGGTTGGAGTGACGCTGAGTTCTTGGGCTGCTAACTTAAAACTTTGTAGTCTTGCAGCCACTTCAAAGGTTCGTAGAGCAGCTAGGGGAAGACGTCTAAACTGATTATTCAAGTTAAACACCTCATTTATAAATGTTATTAACTTTATCTATATGTTTAAAAAAATCGTTTGTACGGCCTAGATTAATGATTAATTATAAACAGCACAACCCTACACATAATTTTAACTTAGGCTATAGACTCTTAATATGCATGACTCTCTAAAGAAGCTCCGGTTTTCCGTAGTCCCTTTGCCCATCGAAGGTGATCGGCCCGTTGAACTGGCAAGAAGCATTTCTATTCACCCACTGACTTATCAAGAATTACCCTATAACCCTGAGTATTCGCTCTATGCTGGGCGCTTAAATCCTGAAAAACTCACCAACGCAACACCAGATGAAATGTACTGGAAAGTCCGACAAGAGCTAACTTTTCGTCATACGGGTGAATACCCTTATGAAATATCAGGGCCAGATGCGCTCAAACTGCTACAGCGTATTTTTCCCCGCGATGTGTCTAAGGTTAACAAAGGGCGTTGTTCATACCAATTTGCCTGTTACCACGATGGTGGCATTATTACAGATGGCGTGCTGCTTCGGGTTGAAGACGATAAATATTGGTTCGCCCAAGCTGATGGTGACTTATTTAACTGGTATAAAGCCCATTCTGAAGGCCTTGATGTGACCATAAGTGACCCTGATGTATGGGTTAGTCAGGTTGCCGGCCCACGATCGATGGAACTGTTGGAACAGTTAATTGATGGCCCCATGCCACAATGGCGTTATTTTGATTGGATCGAAGTCACTATCGCAGGTGAGCAGGTGCTGATTAGTCGGACAGGCTTTACCAACGAACTTGGCTGGGAGGTTTATTTCCGTCCTCAAAATAACAGTGAAATGCTGGGTGACTTGATCCTTGAAGAAGGCAGCAAAATGGGCATGATCCTAACGGCTACACCCGGCAACAGGTGCAGAAGGATTGAGGCAGGTTTACTGTCTGCGGGTCAGGACTTCACTAACAATACGACCCCATTTGTGGTCGGATTGGGCCGCTTTATAGATTTTGAAAAAGGTGATTTTATTGGCCGCAAGGCACTAATGACGGCGGGTAAGGAAAACCAAAGTTGGGGTATTCGAGTGGAAGGTGGAACTGCAGTTCGTGGTGACACCCTTGAATATAAAGGACAGCCCATTGGCCGAGTCACTTCCAGTACATGGTCTCCGTATCAGGTCTGTGGTGTGGGTATTGTGCTACTTAACGATGCTGACTTTAGCCCAGGTTCTGTAGTGGACGTACAATGCTCAGATGGCCAAGTACATCAAGCCCAGCTTTGCACTTTACCGATGTATGATCCCCAAGGGGAAGTTGTTCGGGGCACCAACTCAACGATTCCGGCAGGCCCAGAACCATGGGCTGGGATATCTGCAATGACGGCTATTGGGTCTAAAACTGAAAACGCTTAGGTTGATTAAAATGACTGCTGAAAAAAGTAAAAATAATAAAGCCCCATTAGATAAATTACGCGTATTAGATATTGCTACATTTATCGCCGCCCCTTTTTGTGGCGTTATTCTTGCTGATTTTGGAGCAGAGGTCTTAAAGATAGAAAAACCTGGCGAAGGCGATCCCTTACGAAAGTTTGGCACCCCAGTAGAGCCTGAACAGGATACTTTTGTCTGGTTGACAGAGGCGCGCAACAAAAAATCAGTTACCCTTGACCTACGCACACCTAAAGGCGTTGAATTATTCAAAGGCTTGGTTAGTCAGTCTGATATTGTGCTGGAAAACTTTAGACCAGGTACGCTGGAAAAATGGGGCATTGGATATGACGTGCTGAGTCAAATCAACCCTGGCTTGATTATGTTAAGGGTGAGTGGATACGGGCAGGATGGGCCCTATAGTAGTCGGCCTGGTTTTGCTCGTGCAGCGCATGCCTTTGCTGGTTTAGCCTATTTATGTGGTGAACCTGGGCAAATGCCAGTAATGCCTGGGTCTACATCATTGGCTGATTATGTATCGGGAATGTGGGGTACGATTGGCATTATGATGGCTCTCGAATCACGCCGTCATTCAGGTAAGGGTCAGGTCGTTGATATTGCCCTATATGAGTCCGTATTTCGCTTGATGGATGAAATGTTGCCTGTCTATGAGCGTACTGGATTTGTGCGAGAGCGCATGGGAGCAGAGACGGTTAATGCAGTCCCTCATAGCCACTATCAAACTAGGGACCAAAAGTATGTTGCATTGGCTTGTTCAAGTGACAAAATGTTTGAGCGCATGTGCCACATTATGGGTTGTCCAGAAAATGCCATGCCCGATACCTATGGCAAAGTTTCAGCCAGAGAAGAGAACAGGCCATTGATCAATAAGATTGTGCAAGACTGGTTTATTACGTTAGATGCAAGTGACGCTATTACAAACTGCCAACAAGGAGGCGTTCCCTGCGCTGCACTATTTAGTATTGAGGACATCTACAATGACCCTCATTATCAGGCACGAGGAAACTTTGAGGTTTTTAATGACCCACGCTTTAACGCAGTGACGGTGCCTACCGCATTGCCTCGACTGAGTGATACCCCAGCAGTTTTAAAAAACTTAGGTCCGGCTTTAGGAGACGCCACTGATAGCGTTTATAAATCCCTTCTGAATTTGACTGACGCAGAAGTTCAGAAATTAAAACAAGAAAGAGTAATTTAGTCGGCTGCAACCTAAATGGGCAAACCGGTTATGGATTCAAGTGCTCATTATTGACCATATAAAACAGAGATAATCTAATGAAAAATATTTGCCCAACCCGATTAAGGCGCTGCCAATTAGCCATTCCAGGTAGTTCTGTGTCCATGATGGCTAAGGGTTCTCAGCTCGATGTAGACTACATTTTTTTCGACCTTGAAGATGCTGTTGCGCCGAGTGAAAAAAAAGCATCTCGGAGTAAAGTTGTTGAAGCCCTAAATACACTAAACTTTGGGCGTACTACTCGCAGTGTGCGAATTAATGACCCAGCAAGCCCATACTGTTATGGAGACATCATCGAACTAGTCACCGGCGCAGGTGATAATCTTGATGTGATCATGGTGCCAAAGGTTCTGGACGCAGCAGATGTTCTGTTTGTTGATAAATTATTGTCGCAATTGGAATTAGACTTAGGGCTTGACCGTAAAATAGGTATTGAATGCCTGATTGAAGATGTTGAAGCGATGAGCAATATTGACTCTATTGCAGCTTCAACATCGAGGCTAGAAGCGCTGATACTTGGAGTTGGGGATTTTTCTGCCAGTCAGGGTATTCCCATGGAATCGATCGAAGGGACCATTGATTACCCGGGAGATATATGGCACTACCATCGCAATCAATTGGTGATCGCTTGTAAAACCCATGGCCTTACCCCTGTAGATGGGCCTTTTGTTGATTTTAATCAACCAGACCTTTATCGCATCGAGTGTCGCCGAGCTATGCAGTTGGGGTTAGCTGGTAAGTGGGCGATTCACCCCTCACAGATTGAGCATGCACAGGATATTTTTTCCCCTTCAAAAGAGGCTGTAACTGCCGCTCGTGAAATGAAGATAACCTACGATGAAGCTTTGGCTCAAGGTATTGGTGCTGTTCAGTATAAGGGTAAATTAATTGATGCTGCCTCCATCCGCATGGTTCAAAACATTATCGATCAAGCTGATTTGATCGGTATGTAAATCATCTGCCATTGATTGAACTTACTCGATGAGTGGGATTCTTGTGGAGATACTTTCGCGGCCTCGTTTTTCTACTGCATAAGCGCCCAATGCTTCTCGCGCTGTGTAAAACCTTGGCGGCTGGCCTGATCGAGTCAATACTGCAACTCCATCATCAATGGCAATTCCGTTGGGTAGGGTGCCATTGCTGATCTGTTGCTGAAAAGCCATCTGACGTTCGGGTTCAGATGAGTAGTGTGGACAGCAACTGCCGGCTATAAGCCCAATTCCCGGGAGTGGTTCGAGTCCATTTCCTGCTGCATCAGACAAAGCAAATTCATACCAGCATACTGCACCAGCACTGACACCAGCAAGGATAGTTCCAGAATTTGCTGCTGTTGCTAATACGTGATCGAGTTGGTTTTTGCGAAAGTAACTGAGTAAATGTTGAGTGTCTCCGCCCCCTACGTAAATAATATCTTGTTGGCTCACCCAGTCTTTCGCTGTCTGTATTGAAGCGCTCTGGAGCAGATGGCTGGGCGATTGAGTCGAGCCTAAAAAACGTTGATAAAAAAGGTCTATACGACTGGGGCTGTCATGGCTTGCAGCACCAATAAAGCCGATGTTTGGGTGCTTAACTGGGCTCTGGGCAAGGATAAAATCTTCTAGGTCGGGATCTGTTTCATGGGTAAATCCGCCACCACCTATAGCAATAATTGTAAATTCGGTTTGTGCAGTATTCATGGTTACCTTGCCAGCGCCATTGGATGCTTGCTATTGATATTGCGAGCACATATGGGCGCATTAATAAAAAGTTGACCTCAACTGTTTTAAGCTAAATTACTTTTAAGGTCAAATCTAATTGATGTGCTTATAGATTAATAAATTAACATCCATAAGCGCGATAAATATCGCTTGTATAGGGCAATGTCTCCTGCGAATATTCTTTTTAGAAGTGTAACAAATACCATTTCCATTGAAGCCTAATATTTACATACATAGGTTTTTTGTATGAATGGCTGAACTATTTCTATTAGAGCCAGCAAGAAATTTCGAGTTATCATGATTTCAATAAAAAAAGGATTGCACTGAAAAATTCATAAAAATAAATGCCGTGCAGATACACATCAGTATTCTCTAACGGTCGATTTAAAAGTAAACCAACGAGGAGTAAATAGAATGATAAAAATTAAATGCTGTTCAGCTTTGCTACTGGCAGTTTTTGCTAGCAGCGTCATGGCCGCACCCAGTGGCACCTTTCGACAGGCACATGAATTAGGGTTTGGTAGCTCATCGAGCTTAGACCCCATCTCAAAAGGTCGGGTCTTCCAAATTACTGAAAAGATTATGAGTCGCCTGATCCGTCCGGGCTTAGACGGTAAGCCACAAGCCGATCTCGCAACCAGCTGGAGCGCAAATAGCGACGCCACAGTATGGACATTTAAACTACGCAGTGGTGTGACGTTTCATGATGGCAGTAGCTTTGAAGCAGCAGACGTTATTTACTCTTTAGGACGTGTGCTTGACCCTGAATCAGGCAGTCCTGCTAGATCAGCGGTAAAGATGATTGACAAAGTTGAGGCTGTCGATCCCATGACCGTAAAAATCTCGCTATCAACTCCGTTTGCTGATATGCCATTGCAGCTGATGGACTATCGGTTACGCATGTTGCCAGAAGGCTCAGGTGACACTATAGCCACTACAGGCATAGGAACAGGGCCCTTCAAAGTTGAAAAATTTGATGCAGAGGGTACCACTGTACTTGTGGCCAATGCAGATTACTGGGAAGGGTCTCCCGGCGTAGCTCGAATGGAGGTTATTGGTATCTCTGATGGGCAAGCACGTCTGCAGGCATTGCTTGGTGGTCAGATTGACATGGAACGTGGCATCACAGGTCAACAAAAGGTGATGTTAAGTGGCAGTAGCAAGTTTAAGCTGCAAGAAATACCAACAGGCAACTGGCGCGGTTTCGTTTTTCGCACGGATGTAAAACCCTTTACTGATCAACGGGTTCGCAAGGCCGTGCGTCTTGCAGCAGATCGTGAAGCGCTTGTAGCGCTGGTTCTGGGTGGCGGTGGTATTGTTGCCTGTGACACTCCAGTAGAGCCCAATGATCAATATCGGGCTAATATAAGTTGCCCTCAGGACATAGCCTTGGCTAAAAAACTCTTAGCTGATGCAGGCTTCCCTAATGGCATTGATATTGATGTTCATGTAGCAACCTTAGAGCCAAGCTGGCCAACGTTGGCTGAAGCTTACCAGCAACAGGCCTCCAAAGCCGGCATTCGGGTCAACATTGTGCAAGTGCCCACAGATGGTTACTGGAAGGAAGTTTGGATGAAAAAAGATGTTGCAGCCACGCGTTGGAATGAACGTCCTGCTGATCAGGCTCTGCATGAAATTTATCTAAGTACTGCCAAGTGGAATGAATCTTATTTTAAGGATGCTGGCTTTGATGACCTACTAGCCTCAGCTCGCCGTCAGCTTGATTTCAACAAGCGAAAGGCGCTTTATGTGCAAGCACAGGAACACTTGTGGGAGAATACGGGTACTTTTATCCCTTATACGGTCACTAAAGTAGTGGGTACTACTTCTCGTGTTAGCAACCTTGACGAAGTAAAGAATGATGCCGTACGTTGGCACAAGATCACAGTAGACTAGTTCTACTGCATAAACTAGATAACCTGGGGCAGTCTCTGCCTCGGGTTATTTTTGGTTTAGCCTTTCCTGTTAAAAATTAAAAACACGAGAACCCTCAGATGCTATCAATTTTGTTACGTAGGCTATCCCTTGGTTTCATCACAGTGGCTCTAGTCTCGATTATTATTTTTACTGGCGTCGAATTTTTGCCGGGAGATGCCTGTACCGCATTTCTTGAGCGCGAAGCACAGGGTAAACTACTAGAAAACTGTCGCAGAGACCTTGATCTGAACCGTCCTGCGATCGATCGCTATGTAGATTGGGCCTCAAGTGCCATGGTGGGTGATCTTGGAGTTTCCGTCAATGGCCAGCAAAGCATTGCCGAATTAGTCGGTAACCGCATGAACAATTCCCTATTGTTAGCCTTTTGCGCACTATTAGTGGGTGTGCCTCTGGCTATTTTTTTGGGTGTTATAACCGCTTTATGGCGCGACAAGCCCATAGACTTAGTCTTTTCTACGGCCGCTATATTTGCCATGACCATTCCGGAATTTGTGTCTTCCACTGTTCTAATACTTGTTTTTAGTGCCTGGTTGGGGTGGCTGCCTGGGATTGTACTGACCTCTGCCAATGCTTCAGCTGCAGAGTTTTTTCCAGAAATTATTTTGCCTGTAATCGTGGTAGCGATGGTTATGACAGCCCATATTCTGCGTATGGTGCGTACCTCAGTCATTGATGTGCTTGCCAGTGATTATGTGCGCATGGCGACACTTAAAGGCGTGCCTTATTGGCAGATTGTATTCCAGCATGTGCTTCCCAATGCCCTATTGCCTGCCATTAACGTGGTGGCCCTTACAATAGCTTGGTTGCTTGGTGGTGTTGTGGTTATCGAGGTAGTGTTTAACTACCCGGGACTGGGTCGAATGATGATTGACTCCATTTCTGATCGAGACCTACCCGTAGTGCAGGCCATTGCGCTGATCTTAGCCACAGTTTATGTTAGCGTAAATCTGACAGCTGATCTTTTGACAATGATCGCTAACCCGCGTCTTAGAACGCTGCATATGAGAAAGTAATGCCTACAACTTTAGCAGTACCTGTCATTAAAAACCGCAACCAGAACAGGCTCTTTAAAGTGCTATCTGATGTCATGTCACGACCTTCAGGGGCGATTGGATTGTCACTGGTCGTATTTCACCTTGTGTTGGCGGTGATTAGTCCATTTATAGTGCCCTTTGATTATCGTGAGATTAGTGCAATGTTGATGCTCAAAGACCCGAGTTTGGAATATTGGTTTGGTAATGATCATTTGGGGCGGGATATTTTTTCACGCACCCTGCTTGGTGGTCGGGAGGCGATTCTCGTGACGGGCATTGCTACACCCATTGCCGTGTTGTGGGGGTCATTTTTAGGCATCTTCTTTGGTCTTGTGGGTGGCCGCGTTGATGAATTTTCGATGCGCATCGTGGATGCATTTTTATCCTTACCATGGATTCTTAAAATGCTAGTACTCATTGTGACCTTTGGCACAGGTATTGGTGTGTTGATACCGACACTGGCCTTTTTCTATGGCATCCCAGTAATCCGTATAGCACGTGCAGCCACCCATGACGTTGTTGCCCGCGACTTTATATCTGCTGCTAAGGCAAGAGGCCATGGGCGAATTGCCATCATCCGACACGAACTGCTGCCCAACGTTTTAGATACCTTAATGGTGGAGGGGGCAATGCGCTGGTCTTGGATGTTGCTGGCATTTTCATCACTTTCCTTTCTTGGTTTTGGGGCATCGCCACCCACACCCGACTGGGGCTTGATGATTGCTGATGCCCGTGGGTTTATGTCATTCGCACCTTGGGGTGTTCTGGCCCCTGTAGTTTTCCTCAGTTCACTAATTATTGGCATTAACCTCACAGCAGATGCCCTCGCCAAAGCACTTGGCATTGACCGCATTCAGAAGGCACCAGTATGAATCTAGATAATAAACCTCTAATGGAGATTTGTGACCTCAGTATTGGGTTTTCCAACGAGCAAAAGCAGGTACTGCCTATACTTCGTAATATAGATTTAACCGTCAGAGCTGGTGAAACTGTAGGTTTGGTGGGTGAAAGTGGCTCAGGCAAGAGTACCCTAGCATTGGCCATGATGGGATATTTAGGTAATCCTCTGAAAGTGCTTAATGGCTCCACTTCATTTCGCCAGCAATCCACCTTTGATCTTTCAGTGCGAGAATTAGAGCAGATTAGGGGTGGCCAACTTGCCCTCATTCCTCAAAATGCGGGCCAAGCACTGACCCCAACACAGCGAATTGGTAGGCAAATTTCTGAGGCCTTGAAATTGCATAGTAAGTTCACGGAGACACAACGACCTGAGCGCGTTATAGAACTTTTAACTCAAGTTCGACTGCCAGATCCAGCCACTCTAGTGGATCGTTATCCCCACGAACTTTCTGGTGGCCAGCAACAACGTGTGGCCGTCGCAATGGCGCTAGCAGGTGAGCCTGATGCACTTTTATTAGACGAACCGACCACTGGACTCGACGTGACTACTCAAGCCCATGTATTAGAACTACTGCGCGATCTGGCGCAAGAAACTGGCACTGCAATGGTGTATGTAAGTCATGATTTGGGAGCCATAGCTCGTGTCTGTGAGCGTGTTGTGGTTATGTATGCAGGAGAAATTGTGCTTGATGGTAGTGTTCGACAGGTCTTGCTCAAGCCTGTTCATCCCTATGCTCGAAGCCTACTCGCGTCGATTCCAAAACTTCGTGAGGCGAGTTTGCCAGCGGCACTTGATGGTCGGCCTCCAGCTCCAGGCGATGTTGGTAATGGTTGTGCTTTTGCTGCACGCTGCGCCATGGTGGAAGATCGTTGCACCCATGAAAGGCCGAGCTTACAGGTCACCAAGTCTGGTGAGCGCGTGCGTTGCCATTTATTTGAAAAAGTGGAACAGCTTGCGGCGCCGGGGCCTGGAACAGCTGTCGAGCGTTCATCACTTAAACAGGCTCCTGAAGTATTGGCACTGGATAATATTGCCATTAGCTATACCTCTCGTGGTCTTTTGGATCAAATCCTCGGCCGTCAGCCTAATGATACACCGACCGTCGATGATATATCCCTTGTCATCCGTAAGGGTGAAACCATTGGCTTAGTGGGTGAATCGGGTAGTGGAAAATCGACTATCTTGAAGGCCATTGCGGGCCTAATCCCCGCACGCCATGGCAATATTACCTACAATGGCAATGAGTTACTCAAGGCGAGTATCGACCAGCGTGACAAAAATCAGTTACGTCGCATTCAGCTAATATTCCAAAACCCTGACGATTCTTTAAATCCTCGTCAGACTGTGGCAGAAATACTGGCACAACCTCTGCGACTTTATTTTGGACTATCAAACCAAGAGTTGCACGATCGCAGTGTAGAGATACTCGAACGTGTGCGTCTAGGTGGCCATTACCTTGAGCGCCTTCCTAGCCAATTATCAGGTGGTGAAAAACAACGTGTGGCAGTGGCTAGAGCATTTATAGCAGAGCCCGAATTAGTCCTATGTGATGAAGTGACTTCTGCGCTTGATGTTTCGGTGCAGGCGGCAGTATTGGGATTACTCAACCGCTTGCAACGAGAATTTGGCACAACCTATATTTTTGTATCCCATGACCTTGCAGTTGTTAGAGCACTAGCTGACCGGGTGGCCCTTTTATATCAGGGACGACTTTGTGAAATAGGGCCTGTCGCAGACGTTTATTCGCTGCCTTCTCATCCTTACACTGAGGTTTTGTTGGGAGCTGTTCTCGAACCCCATCCAGATTCCGTTCCTGTTCTTTCAGCTGATGATATTGTCGAATTGTCACCCATGCCGATAGGTTGTCCATTTCAGCGTCGTTGCCCGCGTCGTTTGGGGGAAATATGTGATACGCAGACACCTCCATGGCAACAAGTGAGCTCAGAACATTTAATCCGCTGTCACATTCCACACAGTGACCTGCAAAAAATACAAACTCAACAAGTCAGTTAATGGCTTATTAAAGTTGTTGGTCAGGCATTGTTGTATAGCAAGATAATTTGATAAGAGGCTATTTTTTTGGTGTTAATGTGAATGCATCTTCGGTGTAGTAAAGAAATGTAAAGTGTGAGTGATTGCTCAGACCAAATGGTTAGTATTAAAACCAACTTGCACCGCCGTTCTATTCTAAGGCTGTGCACCACTAGTTAAGTAGTCAATCTTCGTTGCGTCATAGGCAATGAAATGAGCTATGATGCACTTATTAATACGCAAAAAAGAAGGGATCTCAACGATGGAACTAAACAAAGCGCTTTGCATAATGACAATGGGGTTGTGTCTTGTAGTGGGAACTAGCCATGCTCAAGAAACAGGCCAAGTTTCAGTAGGATTAGCCTACATTGGAAGTGATTCAATCTATGCAAATGTGCCATTCAAATCTTCAGTTATGCCCTCTTTTAACTATAAGTCAGACACCCTGACTGTAGGTTTTCAAGAAGGTATTGCTTACAAGTTTATGAATAAAGTCACCGTTAAGATGAGTGCGGCGATCATCCCCAGATTCAGACCTTACAAGAGTACTGATTCTGCAGACCTAGGTGGGATGACAAGAGACATGTATTTTGACAGCGCTTTAAATACATCATACGAAATTTCTCGTGGCCTCAATGCTCAATTCAAAATTGGCACAGAGCTAACCAATAAATTTAATGGAAATTTTTTCGACCTGAGCTTAAGTCGATTCATACCAATGATGGGCCAACCTTTGATCCTCAAAGCTGGCGCAAAATGGTACAGCAGTGCGCGGGCAAACTACTTGTATGGCGTTAATGCCAGTGAGGCAACTGGGCAGCGTGCTGAATATGCGCCTCAAAGTGTGCTTTTACCCTATATTTCCGTCAATAAAATTTATTCATTGACCCCCCAGACGTCTCTGTTTGCCAATGTAAACATAAAATTCTTACCAAGTAAGGTGGTTAATAGTCCCATTGTTAACGGCAATATGTCTGTCTCTTCTGTTTTCGGCCTCAACTATAGTTTCTAGCCTAATGGCAGACCTTACAAGGCGTTGCTATAGATCTCGACGCCTACGTTATTATCCTTAAATAAATTGCAGCCGCCCAAAAAGTGTCTGCTTGGAACACACCATATTGAAGCCCAACTAATATGGTTATAAAATAAACATAGCGTCATTATTAGTTGGAGATATATTATGTTGCGTCTAGTTACGGCAGTTTTGATTATGTTGTTAGCCCCGGTAGTTTTGGGTGAGTCCCATTGGTCAAACTGGTCGGACAAAACTTTATGCAGATTATCAGAAGATCCTGAACTTATCGAATACCGCAAGGCTGCCAAAGACCGGGGGCTTTCATGTTCAGCTGATAAGCATACCAGTCCTGGAACTGCGGTGGCTAAAACCAATATAGAAGACCTACTAATAAATAACTTTCGATGTCTACAAGGCAGGCATTACATGGGTAATATCATCAATGGTACGGACAATTACATCAGCTATGTGCAGGTAAAGTCGTTTGATTACGATGGGGTTCTTATTGGTAGTTGCAAAACATTTGTTGGTTTGAGTCCTGGGTCTTTTGATAGCTTCTTGGCAGTCAACTGCAACTGTCTAAAATCGAACCGCTACCAAATTAAAGCCCAGTAGTGTGGGATCAAAAACTGCATTGAATCACAATGTCCCTTGCTAGTTGTGTTCTATATTTTTAACTAAGGCGGTGTGTGTTGTTAGAAAAGTTTACGCCCGCGACTCGTGGTGCAATCCTGTTAGTGTCTGGGATCTCTATTTTTGGTTTTTCTGACAATCTAACTTTGCTCGTTTCCAATCAAGTGAGTGTGGGGCAATTTCACTTTAGTCGTTCACTCATTGCCATGTTTATGGTCTTTGGGCTGGGCAAAGTATTTGGACTTTCTGTCATGCCCAAATACTGGAAACCAATACTGATCAGAACCTTTTTTATGGTGACATCAATGCTTCTTTATTTTGGTGTCATGCCCATGATGCCAATTGCAGAAGCAGGTGCAGGCCTTTTCACTTCACCTATTTTTGTGTTAATTTTTTCAACCATTTTTTTCAAAGAGCACATTGGCTGGCGCAAAGTTTTTGCAGTCATTATTGGAAGTTGTGGTGTGTTATTGGTTTTGCAGCCCGGTGCTAATGGCTTCACCTTTTATCAGATAATGCCTATGATGGCTGGTGCTTGCTATGCATTAGGCTCAATAATTACCTATCACTACTTGCGTGAGGAAAGTTCGTTAGCCATCCTCATGAGCTTCATCGTGAGTATAGGGTTATGTGGGTTTGTCATTACCACATTGCTAACCTATTTCCCGGTTGCACCTGATTTAGTGGAGCAGGCTCCATTCCTTTTTCAGGGTTGGCAAAGTGTTGATGGCTCGTTTTGGCTGTGGATGTTTTTAATCGCCGCTTTAGCGTCAACAGCTTTATCTTTGATGACCCGAGCATACCAATTAGCTCAAACAAGCTATGCAGCAATTTTTGAATATGCTTACCTAATTTCGGTTGGACTGTTCAGTTGGTTATTCTGGGGTATTATCCCCAATTATTTAAGTGCGATTGGTATTTTACTCATTATTTTTGCTGGGGTTATGATTGTGCTGGCACCCCAAAAACCATCTGCAGAGCAATTAGTCTGAACCGACTTAGAGAGCCTCGAAAGGCGCCATACTTGATAAGGGTTCTTGAGAATGTTGAAGGTTTAAAAGCCCCCATAATCGTTTTTAATAAGATAAAGAGGTTAATTTTGAGTTTCAATATTAACACTTGAAGCTCGTGTCCATGTAGGTAGTTTCTTAAGCAGTGCAGACGTCTTTGGTTTCCAATATTAATGTAAAACTCTTGCCAAGTGAGATGCGTAATGACGCATCAATAATGGAAAATAGATTTTAATAAAATAGTTTAGGTCTTAACAAACCTCTTTTAAAAAAGGCGATTTATGTGGCACTTTGCTAAAGAATTAATGTTTCACTAGACGCCATCTGCATCTTAAACTTATTGTAATACCCACTTTAATTAGTAATAAGAATCATTATCATTTACAATCTCTAATAAATGAGTCATTATTAAGTTGTATCAATTGCATTTTGTTGAGGAATTTCTCCCCTAGCTAACCTTATCAATTAATTATGATAAATTATGAATACATCTAACACCCAATACGAACTGGATGCGGTTAATCTTTTCAGGTCTAGTAATACGGCGATTTTATCAACCCTGTCAAAAAGTACAGATGGCTACCCTTTTGGAAGCTTTGTAACTATTGTCTCACATAGCAATAGAGAGCTATTTATTTACGCCAGTGATATCGCAGAGCATACAAAAAATATACTCAACGACTCCAAAGCCTGTGTAACTTTATCCTCAGTTAATGATCAAGGGGATAAGCAGGCCAGTTCCAGACTAAGTTTAATGGGAGATCTAATCAGAATTTCCAGCGAAGACATTCAAAATTGCCAAGCCAGATTTTTTAAATTTTTACCTGAAAGTGAAAAATACTCTTACATACATGGATTTCACTTTTATAGGTTAAAGATTTTAAAGGCCAGATGGATTGGTGGTTTTGGTCAAATTGGGTGGTTAGATACAACGCACTGGACAGCAGCAACCCCTGATTGGCATGATAGTGAGGAGGCAATAATTGAACATATGAATGAAGACCATTCTAATGTCATTTGCTCCGGTTTAAATGGAGTATTTAGTATTATCGACCCTAATGCAAAAATGTTAGCTTTGTGCACTGATGGCTATTTTATTGCATCTGAAAAAGCGCAATTTTTCATGCCCTTTAATCAGCCTTGCTATCATGAACAAGACGTTCGTGTGGCCTTAATAAAGCAAGCAAAAGCCTATCGTGCCTTTGAAACGACTTAGGGCTAAAACCCAAAAATGATAAGGATTACACATGTTAACTAATCTACCGTTACTTTTTAGTGGTATGTCAGTTGGGATTATATTATTTCAAACTACTATTATTGCACCCACTGTGTTTGGTGGATTGGGGCCAGACGGAGCAGGCCCAATTTTACGAAAGGTATTCCCTAAATTTTTTATCATTTTAGCGACTTTAGGGTTACTCAATATTATATGTGCAGTAATTTCAGACATGCATATGCAAGCCTACATTGGAGGAGCCACTGGCGTGCTTGCTGCGATTGCTTATTCATTAATCCCTATGACTAATAAGATGCGTGATGAACAAAATGAAAAGGCCTTTAAACGCCTGCATAACATCAGTGTGTTAATGACTGTGACCATGCTTTTAATTAACTTGGCAAGTCCATTCGTATAACCTAACCCTAACCCTAACAGTGACATGCCAGTTTTCTATCACAACTTTAGGATGGCTTGGAGACTTATGTAAATGCTTTGAAGGGTGTTTAAAAATACATAATTATTAGAGGCAAGTGACAGAGATATTATCAAAGGAGTGAGTAATGGAAGTGAAGGCACTTTTAAAATTCACTTGAAAAGCTGGTAGAGCAAAAAATATACGAAAAGGCATATGAAAAGTTGCCATTGAAAAAAATACTTCAAAGCTCATGTTTTAGAACGCTATTTGAGTCTGGGGGTGAGTAGGCGAGTCCTAAAGCATTATGTGTTATGTATCCTAACGTTCATCTGCAAACGAATTAATTTTGGCTGAATAAATTCAGCAGGGCGACGATAGAACTCAACAGGGAAAATATAAATTGCAACATATTAAAGATGGGGAAGTGGCGGAGTATAATAAACAGTTATCCATTTCGAGGAAGAGGGCTGCTGCCAGGGCTTCTAGTTTTGGAGTGATACGTTTTATAATGTCCGCAGCGTGTTGGTTTATTGCTATTGTGATTTTAGCGATAGCAATAAAAAATGGAGTGAAAGAATACTTTGCCTTGACCATTATCTTTGGCCTGATGGGTTACCTCATTTGGCCTAAAAAGCCACTAAAGCGGTATATTTTATGATCTCCTCTGATGGTTATTTTCTTGTAATTGTAGGTTATTGTGAGGTGGAATATAATGGTTGAGTTAGATCTGATGGAGGCTTTATGGGTAAGGGTGATAAGTCTATTTAGCAGTGCCCTTCTCGAAGACAATACTTAATGTGATGCGCTCAGCGCGAAAGTGAGTAAAGTTACAAACAAATAAAAGATAATTAAAAGGTAATTTAATTAATGAGAATACTAAAGCTGAATTACAAGGCTTTGCGTGCTCTCTTGGCAGTGCTGGTTATTAGTGTGTCTACAAGCGGATGCACCACTAAACTCGTTTATGATTTTCTAGATTGGGGGTTGTACTGGGAGCTAAAAGATTATGTTAAATTTACCCGAGACCAACGCCTGTTGGTTAAAGACGAGATTTCCCAGCTAATTGATTGGCATCGTAGTGAGGAACTGCCCCAATACGCCGACCAGTTAGAAAAACTCTCCAAAGAACTAAAGAGCGGCATAACGGTTGAGCAATTGGAGGAATCCTATAATAACCTCAGAGACAGCTGGCAGCGAATTGTTATTAAAACCCTACCTGCTACCGTAGACATTATTTCAAATCTAAATGATGAACAAGTTAACGACTTCTTTGAGATGCTAATTGAAAAAGAAGGCGATGATGCAAAAAAGATTGAAAAGGGTACTAACGCACGAACTTTAAAAAAGCGTGAAGCCTATGTAAGCAAAAAAATCGTCGGCGTCATTGGCAAGTTAAATGAGGACCAAAAATCCTTAATTGCACAATGGGCGCTAAGCATGAAACCAACCAAAGAGTTGTCACTGGCCCAAGCTATTCAATGGCGCACTAGAATGCAGACAGTATTAGCTGAACGCCACAATAAACAGCAACTAGAAAATAACTTAATGGTATTGTTTGCCAACCCCGACCAACTCAGGTCCGCTAGCTATCGTCGCGTTATTGAGAAAAATAAACGCCTGATAATGCAGTTGTTATTTGATCTAAACCAAACATTAACTAACCAACAGCGCAGTAAACTCGTTAAAAAACTAAAAAGCTACATCAATGATTTCCGTGATTTAAGTGATCGACCTTAGCACCATAGCTTAGTTTTACGAGGTTATAGGCGTTTAAACTGCCCCATAAACTTCAACACGGTACAGGGAACAAAGCCTAGATTTATACATAGACAAAGTTGTTCTCAGACAGTACAGACTCACCAGACCAGCGGTAAGCACACAGTTTTTCACCTTTTGCCACCGAATAGTCCAAACAAGCAACATTAGGGGCTAAAGGTGATGGCTGCCCTGAAAACCAATAGTGGCCAAATAATACAGGGGGTAATTCTAATGAGTATCCCAGACCAACTTCAGCTGGCACCAGCGTATCACCGTGTGACCCAGCAATAATGTTAGGGGGGCGGGTTGCAGCTGACCAAGGTGTACTTGGAGGCATCCACCATGCCAGACGAACATGACTGCGCTGTGTTCCTTCCTTGTCAGTATGGCGGCCACCATCTGGAAGCCTTGTTTCGGGCCCCTTTAATATTAACTCGATGGCGTCATGCTCGGGCGAGCCTGGTGGGATGGCCGCCACTAACAGTTCTTTTGAAAGTGTGTGGTTTTGGTTTAATAAACTCGCTAAATACTCAATAGATTCAGCGTGCCAGCAGGCATGAATAATTCTTAGCCCATCCAGTTCAAGCCATAAAGGTAGAGAGTAAAAGAAGTCCAATACCCGGCTTAGCTCAGGGTTTTTGGGGTCTGTGCCGTAGGCATCTATAAACGCTTGGTGCTGTTGGGTGCTTTTCTTAGTGCGCCACCGCAAGTGACGCTCAGGTCCATCTTTGGGTGTGTTGGGGTCTAGGGTATGGTAGGCGAGTGCATTGAGTTCATGGTTGCCCATAACGGCTAAAGCTTTGTGATTATTGACCATGGCCATGGCCGTATCTAAGACTTGTTTCTGTTGTGGGCCTCGATCAATAAAATCACCTAAAAAAACCACCTTTCTGGTGGGATGCCCAAAAACACCCCCCGTCTTTTCATAGCCCAGCTTTTCAAGTAGATTATGCAGTTTGTCTGCATAGCCATGAATATCGCCAATAATATCGTAGTGGGCAGACTTCAATGCGTTTCTCCTTGGATAATCAAAATATCAATTTTAGTCTCAATTTCAGCCTCAATTGTAATGCATGCTGACTCGGCTAGTCAGCACATTAACACCCAATAAAGCTCTAAATAGCCTGATCAACCTTTGATTCAAGCTGTCCGTAAAGCCAAACGTTATCAGATTTCTGTTAAAACCTGCGGTCACAATCTAGATGAGCAAAAGTGGCGTTCTGTGCCCTATGATACATAAAACTAAGCCTATTTTTAAACTCTTACGGTCCCCCTGTACTTGTGCTCACCCCATACTATTCCTCTAAAACCAACGTGTGCCCTAGGTATTAGGCGCAGTAAAAATAATTTGTTACACGAAACTCGTAATATCTTTGCATTCCTTTTCAGCATGTGCACCCAACCTGACTCTTGAATACATGTAATGGTGTATCATGTTTAGGGTGTTTTAAGCGTAAAAATTAGCGGCATCCCAACTTTAAAGCCCTGTTAAGTGGTATTGTCAAATTTGGTTCATTTAGTCGTAAGTTAAGTCTGTTAGTAACATGATATAGAGAGAAAACGAATGAGTGTAAAAAAATCCATTGCCCAAACTCTGGTTGCATCTGCAATAACGTTTTTAGCCGTTCACACCTTTGCTGGTTCAAATGCAATGATGGCTGACAGTGCTCAACTATTCCCATCTAAAACGATCTCTAACCATGCCTCTGCCCCAGATGCATATTCTGTTTTGGTTTTAGCCGTCACCGCTGGTCCAAAAGAAGATGTGCAGGCGACCATCAAGGGTCAATTCCTAGCGTTTTTAGAGGGTGATGTGAATCGAGCATTTACCTACGCCAGTTCCTCAATACGTTCAATGTTTGGAACAGCACAAAATTTTGGTGCAATGGTGCAGCGCAGTTACCCAATGGTATGGAAATCTGCAGGAGTGACGTTTCTTGAACACAGAGAAACATCTTTAGGGCGCACTCAAGATGTGAAAATTTTTGATGCTGCTGGCACTGCCCACTATTTAAGATATTTTGTAACGCAGACCCCAAGGGGATGGAAAATTTCAGGTGTACAATTTCTGAACATTACAGACATCAGTGTCTGAAACCTTCAAAGTTGAAGATAGTTTTCTACTAACCAACAGCCTTATTATTTGTCTTTACTGGCCATCGAATTATTTTAATATTTTTCAGTCGGTATCTAATTGAAGTATGTGGAGCTCGCTTGTTGGGGTTGACTATAGTTTCACTAAGAGTAATTTAAGCAATAGGTTGGAACATTCAGATTTAGAAGCTACCATATTATTGGGTATCGACCAGTTTCAGAAGATGAACTAAAGCCAAGCTTTTTATAGTTCAGTACCTTTAAGCTGAGGGGATCCTAAAATGGTAAACAGACAAAAACAAAAGCTCAAACAAATAATTTACACATCTAAACCCGTGGCATTGGAAGATAATACGATTGATGAAATTTTGGCATCGTCACATAAATATAATTCAAAAAGTGGAGTAACTGGCTTACTTATTTTTGGAGTAGAGCTCTATATGCAATTTTTAGAAGGCCCCGTTCAAGAACTAGACGAGACTTTTAATAGAATAAAAATTGATAACAGACATGCTGATATTAGAATATTAAGGGTAAATTTAACTGACCGAAGATTGTTTGGGTCCTGGAAAATGAGACCACAAGATCTTGAGCATATGCATTGGTCAAAAGAGGATATCAAAAATGGTTTGGTTGATAAGCTTCAACCAGACCTAGCGCTTGAGGTTTTTGTGGAGCTGTCCAGAGACCTTGATCAGTTTCTTGATCCCGAAGGTGCGTAATAGCTAATTTATCTTAATAAATCCCACCTTATTAAAGGTTTACATTATTGGCCAAGTGCAGATCAAAAATCATTGGAAAGTTTCTGACAGATTGATTGGGTTACGTGACCTACCAAATTGGATAAAAACATGAATCATCAGGGTTTTCTTGGTAGCCTCTCAAAAGAAACGCGTAAGAATCTTACGCAACGCCTTGATGGGCCAGGGCTGGTGCGCCTTGCTTTTCATGGGGGCTTGATTCTTGCGTTTGGGCTTGCTATCTACTTGGGTTTACCCTTTTGGCAACTGTTGTTGATACCACAAGGTATTGTGATCGTTTTTTTGTTTACCCTTTTGCATGAAGCCGTGCATCAGACGCCGTTTAGAACCCCTTGGTTGAATGGCATGGCGGCGCGGGTGAGTGGTTTTTTGCTTTTCCTGCCATCCACATGGTTTAAATATTTTCACCTCGCACATCACCGTTTCACACAGATTCTAGGAAAAGATCCTGAACTGGCGACTGAAAAACCCAAAACTAGGTTGGGCTTCGTCAAGCATATGTCGGGTGTTCCAACCTGGATTGGCCATTTCAAAATACTCGTACAGAATGCAGCGGGTGATTGCAGTGCCGACTTTCTGCCAAAGAAGGCCGAGGCCCGTATTGTCAAAGAATCCCGTTTACTCATTTTGGCCTATTCATTGATTTTGTGTGGCGCACTATTTCTTGGGTCTACAGCATTATTCTGGATTTGGATTTTTCCCTTATTGTTGGGACAGCCGTTCTTACGCTTATACCTTCTGGCAGAACATGGACTATGCCCAACGGTGGCAAATATGTTCGACAACACCCGCACAACTTCCACCAATCAGATGGTGCGGTTTATCGCGTGGAATATGTCATACCACACCGAGCATCACACTTATCCCTCGGTGCCGTTCCACAAACTACCTGAACTGCATAAGATCATGCAGCCAGAACTAATGCATACTGAATCTAGCTACGCCAGCTTTATGGGCAAATACACGGCGCAACTCAAAGCAAAATAACGTAGGTAAAAGCTACATTGTGGAGGATTGTAAAGGGGGCCCGTCCATTCCCATTGTTGAGAAAACCCACGGCAAACGCTATAGCCCTTTTGTTTAGCAACATGTCTATTAATAGTTGTGAATTAGGCGGTATGTTCCAATATTCAAGGTTATTTTATTACACAACTAAAAAGGCAACGCTCCAAATATTTGAAACGCTGCCTTTTTGTACTTCTATGTGGTGGAGATGGGGGGAGTCGAAACTACGCCTTATATGTCTGTATAATCTGATTTTTGTTATATAAATCAATTTACGTGTACCCAAGCGTGTACCAGAAATGCAATCCGTCTACGTAAAACTTTAACCAGCTTGTGCTAAGAATAGCCCAACAACTAACTGGACAACAGTGCTTGTTAATTGATGCCCCTGTTCTGGAATTAGTTGCACTTGGTCAGCTTTTATTAGCTCACTAAACTGCATTACCACAGTTGGGCTGCACGCCCCACCATCTGATTCTCCAGCACACACTTCCAAGTAACTAGGTTTATTCATCCTGCCCTGTTCTAGTGCCTCTGACCAAGATCGCTGATTAGGTGGCCTCGAATAGAACATCTGTTCTTCTTCTTCTAAAGTTAAGCCAAGCAAAGGGGACAAAAGTAACACCTGGCTGGCTATTGCAGGCTTATCAATGAGTGAAGACGTTAACAAGTAAGCACCATAGGAATTAGCAATAATACTGGTGTTAGGGCCATCAAACCTATGTAACAAATCGTGAATGGTTGATATTTGTTGGTCAAACGGCAATGACAAAAAGATGCTGTTAACTGAAAGACCTATACGATGAGGGTCAATGGTCTTTAAGTATGCTCCTAAACCTTTTCCAGCATCACCACCACGGCCCGTTATGTAAATAATCCGTTGTTCTGAAGTCATGATTTATCAGCCGCACCTCCATCTGCTATTGCCATAAAATCTTATAAGCTAATCTTAAACTGTAGCGTTATAAGCCACCAGCTGTATTTTCTTATGCATTAAGGATGCGTTAACTTCAAGCGATGTCGTTTTTGTTAGCCTGCCATAACCCCGATCAAGTGTTGAAATGCCCATATAGGTAATTCTTTACGCGAAATCAGCACTATCCCCCCATTCCTTTTCAGTCTTTACACCCACCCTGACACCTGAATATTTATACTTCTTATTCGTTGCGAAAAAGCGCTTCGCAATGACGCATGGCGCCAAAACAGATATGAATTACTGTTTAATTATTTTACTAACTATAATAGATTTAATAGCCAATCGAATCTGTTATTACAATTTTATAAAGAGAAAACAAATGAATTTAAAGAAATATATTGCTCAAACTGTGGTCGCATCTGTAATGACTCTGGCAGCTGCACAAGCTATTGCCGGTGCGCATGGAGTTATGGTCGGTAGTGCTGAAATGGTCGCATCTAAAACTATTGTTGAGAACGCTTCAGCCTCAGACGAACTTGCTGTTTTGGTTGCAGCAGTTACTGCTGCGGGTTTGGTAGAAACTCTTCAAAGTGCTGGGCCATTTACTGTTTTAGCACCTACTAACGCAGCCTTTGCTAAGTTACCTGCCGGCACTGTTGATACGTTATTAAAGGCAGAAAATATTGAGACGCTAAAGACCATATTAACTTGCCATGTGGTTGCAGCGAAAGCGATGGCTGCAGATGTGATCAAGATGGCTGCTGATAATGGAGGGATGGCTGAGTTAGGGACTGTAGGTGGATGTATACTGACTGCAAAGTACTACTACAATAAAGTCACATTTACAGACGAAAATGGTAATGTGGCTACAGTCACTATTGCGGACGTGCCACAGAAAAATGGTGTAATACACGTCATTGATAATGTTTTGCTACCAAAAAGCTAGACAAAAAATCACCTTCAATGGTGCTACGATCGATTATTAGTAACTGTCTAACAACGTTATTTTATGGGGCAACGCTTACGTCTTTTTTGTACGATTCATTGCTGAAGCAAAAAGATCTTATATGTGAAAAAGATTTTTACTAGCAGACGTATGCTTAGCCCCAGTTATCGCTATAGTTTCTGGCATAGATTTGAGTTTACGCCCAATCAAAAGCCCTACTCAAGCAAGGCTGTATGCTGAAATTTTTATGGGGGCGGGCGTGGGATTGGTTAGTGGTGTAACTGTTTTAGCCTGACAGACACAAGATAGAGTGGTTTTGCTTTTTACACTCGACCTTGCTTTAACCTATAATCTGCTTAATGTTCACTTAATCACTGATCTTCACACCGCCTTTGAAGGTTCCTGTCATTAATTTAGATACAGTTCCGTCTTCACGATAATAAACCCAAGCACCATCTCTCTTTCCTTTCTTGTAGTTACCTTTGTTATTCACCTGACCATTATCGTAGTACCAAACCCAAGCACCCTCTAACCAACCGTTCTTGAAGTTACCTTTGTAATATAACTGACCATTCTCATAGTAACCAATCCAAGAATTTTCTTGATAACCGTTCTTATAGTTACCTTTGTATTCTAACTGACCGTTCTCATAGTAATGAACCCAAGCACCTTCTCTCTGACCGTTCTTGAATGACCCTTGAGGATTCCCAGTTAACTTCCCAGTGAATGGAACATCAGTGAACTTCTTGAAATAAAGACCATCACGAAACACTAAATCACTGAGAGTTTCACTCCAACTTGGAGACGACAGAAGTGATACGAAGAGCATGGCTAGTAAAGAGTTGATCGGTTTCATTAGTCTAACGATATAATCTTATTTATTTTAAACCACTATCTTATTGTAAGATTTCATCATCTTGAGAAGCATTGGGGGTATATAGATTAGGTATGGTCTTTAATTTGACGAAAATTTTAATATTTTGTCCGTAAAAATCTTGCCTTTTTTAAAACCCCTTATACCCCAACTTTTATAAATAGACTTTTGTTCATCGCATGTTTGCATAGATAAATTTCTTATTAAATGTAAAGGTGACCCACCTCCACCATGTCTTGAATTTCCTTTTGCAACTGTAAGACATAAGTTCTTATTATTTTTGAAACGTATTGTGTTGTCTTCAATAAATACAAATTCTTGTGTATTCCTACATTTTATAAGATTTAAATTCAAAGGATTATTAGAAGAAGTTGGATGCACACAAACATCAAAATAAGGAAAGAATAATTGTTTTTGCTTCAACCTATTAGCATCTAAACCTTGATCGACAGCAATTTTTCCTTGATACGAGTAGCATGAATGTGCCTGGATTCCCCTACTTATTTTAGCTTTAAGTTTATGTCCTTTAATGTCAATACAAAACCCTCTTTTATCATCTAAATTATTAAGTAACTTAAGTTCTACTAAATGAACTTCAGACTCACTCCAACCAGAAGACGACAGAAGCGATATGAAAAGTATGGTTAGGAGTGTGTTGATTGGTTTCATTAGAGGACTATACCAAAATAGATTTGATGTTTAAAACCCCTCTTTTTTAACCGTACCCTACTACCAAAGTATCTATTAGTATCCAAACCACGAAAAACAAGTTAATGTCTTAGGGCTTATTGTTAATGGCGTGCAGTATGACTTATGGGTAGCTTGGGCCTACTACTTACTCAAACTGGATTTGTCTAGCGGTTACATCGACTGTTGCGAACGGTGCCTTTATGCTTGCATAGACCGCCTGACCACAACAGCTTGTTGTTTCCAACTTAGTCACTGTAATGCTAAATAAATAAGTCGGTCGAAAGATTAAACTCAGGTACACCCAACACTTGAAGGCTTGCAGATGACTCAGCTGTTGCAAAAGGAGTAGGAGCTAGATCAGTAGATGACGTTCCAATGTCTGAGACGCTATAACTAAGAAGTTTCATTGCCTCAGCTAATGCTGCAGCAGCAGCATCAGCTCTGGAATCAGCTATAGCAGCATTAGCTGCAGCTTCATCCGCAACAGGTGTTGCCCTAGGAGCTGGCGCTAAGTTTCCGTCTGAATCAGTAACCATCGTCTCACCATATTGATTAGTGATTGCACCATCACTGCTCACTTCCAGGGCACCTTGCCCACTATTTTGAGCATAGGTGATTGCATCAGCTTCATTTTCAAAGCGGCTTGAGTATGTGGCACTCGGGTCAGCAGCAGTGGCGACCTCAGCCACGGAATTATCCGCAACAGGTGTTGCCCTAGAAGCTGGCGCTAAGTTTCCAGATGAATCATAAACCATCGTCTCACCATATTGATTAATGATTGCACCATCACTGCTCACTTTCAGGGCACCTTGCCCACTATTTTGAGCATAGGTGATTGCATCAGCTTCACTTTCAAAGCGGTTTGAGTTTGGGGCAGATTTGACAGCGCTAGCCCTAGTATTGGCAGCGGCTATAGCAAAAGCAACAGGATCAACATAATCAGGATTATTAAGGGCTGGATCAACATAATTGGGATCAGCAGCGCGAGCAGCTTGAGCAGCCATAGCAACAGCGACAGGATCAATTAGAGCAGCACTAGCAATGCTCGCGGCGGCAGATGCAGCAGTGGCTTTTTCTGCAGGGCTGAAATAAACCTCCCCACGTGAAGCAAAATCAGCCCTAACTGTTGCATAAGGATCAGCGTAATTAGGGTCAGCCACCGCAGCTGCACCACCTAATAAACCTAGAGCAGCTGTCACAGCCGCGGCTGCATTGGGATCAACAACACCACCTGCGGCCGCTATAGCAGCAGCAGCGGCAGCTGCCACGTTGCCTGCGGCTGCTTTAGCCGCTTCTCCTGCCAAAAAGGCAGCGCGAGCAGGGCTAACAAAATCAGGAAAAGCAGCAGCATGAGCAGCAGAGGCAGCTTCATCAGGACTAATATATACTTCTCCACGTGAAGCAAAATCAGCTCTAACAGCTGCATAAGGATCAACATAATTGTCAGGATCAGCAGCACGAGCATCTGCTCGAGCAGCTTCAGCAGCTGCAGCAGCTGCATAAGGATCAACATAAGATGGATCAGCAGCACGGGCAACAGCAGCGGCTATTGCACCAGCAACAGGATCAATATAATTAGGGTCTGCAAGTGCTGGATCCACATAATTGGGGTCAGCAACGCGAGCCGCTTGAGCAGCTATAGCAATGGCTACAGGGTCTAATATAGGCGCAATGGATGCTTCGGCCGCCGTGACGGCAGCCATGGCAGCAGCCACTGCACCAATAGCTGCGGCAGTAGCGGCGGCATCACCAGTAGTCATAGCGGCAGTTACAAAAGCAGTGGCTGCCTCTGCGGCAGTGTCAGCAGCATTATTTACAGCAGCGGCGGCGGCGGCGGCATCAGCAGCAAAACTTTTATACTCAGAATCTCTAAAAGACACAGTTTCAATATTATTAGTATATGTATCGTAACTCGTATCAAAATATAAAGACGCGGCAGCCTGATCTAATTTAGTCGCTTCTATACGCACTGCGTCACCTGCAGCTACAGCGTCACTGTATATAGTGGCAAGGCTAAAGGCATTCTGAGCGCCAAGTGCAGCCGTTTTAGCCGCAGTGCTGGCAGCAAGTTGAGCAGTAGCCACTTTCATTGCAGAGTCGACGGCAGAGGTAGTGGCAGCCACCAATGCTGCAGCAGCCGTTTCGGCAGTTCTAGCCGCAGCTATAGATTCGGCGTCACCACCAGCGATAGCAGCAATTACGGCAAGAGCAGCCTTGGCTGCAGTGTTCGCAGCGGCTGTAGCTTCAGCACCAGCCTTGGTAGCGGCCGCGCTAGCAGTCGCAGTAGCAGCGACAGCTAAAGCTTCAGCTTTAGCAGCAGCCTCAGCCTCAGCCGTCGCAATAACAGAGACAAGGACAGCTGTTCCCGCATCATCAAGAGGGGCCGCATCATCAATAGCCTTAGAAGCAGCAGAAGTTCCAGCAGTCAATGTTTCTGCGTCAGCAGTCACAGCAGATAGCACTGCTTTAGCCGCATCGACTGCTGAACCTGAATAATCTTTCTTATCAGATTTTTGTGCTGCAGAATATGTTGCGGCAACCTTTCCTTTGTTCTCAACTGCAGTGGCATCAGATCCACTTGCACCATTGAGTATTGAAAGCATTGCAATTTCTTTAGTGTAAGCACCCGATTCAATTGAATCGACCCAGAACGTACCATCGGTTTGTGGATTATACTCACGGCCAAACGCTTGGCTATATACAGATTCTACGTATCTCTCAGTTTCTAAAGCAACCACAGCTGCCGCTTCATCAGAGCCAGCAAAGCCTGATGCAATATCATTAACTATTTGCGTGCCCGAATCCAAAGCATTAGCGTAAAAAGCCAGTCCACCAGCATCTGCAGGGCGACCAAAATACGCGATGAACAATTCTTGTACTTGTTTTTCTGAAGCTGCAGCTGCCATCGTGACCCACCTTATCGTGTTAGTTATTTTATGTTATTTAGCATTAATTAGTTTTCCCTTATTTTGACAACTATAAAATTATATAATAAAAAATTCAATAGTCTTTTTGTCAATTTATAGTAAATAATCTGAAATTATAGAGCTAAGTGGATATTATTCCTTCAGCCTAATATACTTTAGCAAAAGTGATAGAGATAAAGCATGGACGTTAAATCCCATCTAGTGGCTTTTAGTATAGTTTTGCTTGCATTTATAGCGAGTACTTCAATTGTAGTTGCGGTTATTGATCCGATCCAACATACGTACCTTCCAGAAATCACACCTTTCGCCACATTACTCTTTTTGCCACATGGTGTGCGAGTCATTGTCACTTGGCTGTATGGTGTGTGGTCTATTCCTTATCTGTTCTTTGCTACTATTTTTGCTGATTTGTTGATTCGTGGCAGCGCTGATCCTACGGTTATTTTCATTACCGCTATTGTTTGCTATGCGTCATTTGAGCTGTTTAAGCTATGTGGTTTGGACATGTATAAGATGAAGAATATGAAGAGCAAGAACCTATGGCGCTCTTTGCTGCTCGTTGCTTTTGTATCTTCTGTGTTTAATTCGGTGCTGCACAACATTGTCTTGCAGTCACAAATATTACCTGAGAATGCACTTCAAACTATGCTGTCTTATATGGTGGGAGATGTACTAGGAACCCTAGCGCTGTTCTTTATTGCTCTGCTTATAGTGAAAGCGATTGGACTCACAAAAGTTAAAATAAATCTTTAGCCTTAGTCAGGCTAGCTTGTACAGGCCTGACCTCCTATGACCAACCCTTTCTAGTAACCCATTGTTTTGTAAATCGCGTAAGCACTTATATAAAGTTGGCATTGGCATGCTGATCAAATCGGGATGCAGTGCGATGTCTTTGACATCAACTTCTTTGCCGCTGAGAGAGATCAGGTCAGCAATACTTGTGAACACTGCCTTATCGGTCTTGCTCAAGCTTCCTATACCTATGTCTGCTTCCATGCCTCGGATAACTTGCATCATTTTAGCAAACTTTTGTATATTTGACTCGTGCATTAATACACCCTTAATAGCTACATTATCGCTCTTAAGTTTATATTAATGTGTACTTTACCGCTAGGTTTCTGGTGTGTTGCTCTAATTTCTTATGTAATAGAATCAATAAAGCCTCCATCCAGTAGGCATTTCTGCGTAGGTGTCTATTCATAATAAGACTCAATAATGTTTTTAATAAAGTAATTAAAAAGCACCGATGCTATAAATAAGGTCGTCGATTAATTATAATATTATTAATGACTTGAGGTCTTAGATATAGAATTATTCACTCAATCTAGGGTACTCACATAGATTGTTCAAGCATTACAACTACCCAATCCATATAAGGTATATCAGATGGCCGATCTTACGGTTATAGAAGACACATTTTACATGCCGTTTAATCGATATATCGACAGCCATGGCTTACGTATTTTCGTATTAGATGACATTTCAAATTCGTTTATACGAAAAGTTGCAGCTACATATGAAGCTATGCTTGCTATGAATGCTTTCATAGATATTGAGATGAGGACTACTGTTAAAGAAACCCTACAAAGTAATTATGTATACCAAAGAGTTGGGGTCGAAAGCCCTGCATACTATGGCGGAGGTATAAATATTCCATCTATACCATCCAATGGCAATTACCGAGACAACCTGACTGATTATATTTGGGAAACCACGTCAAGGACTGCTGCATCTCAAACAAATGAAGTTATAGAGCATTTGTTGCACACTATAACGACCATAGGATTTAACCTTATATTTCCAGAGTGGAAATGGGCAGATTCTTCGTCATCAATTAATCTAGCCATGCAACAAGCAATTGATGGTGGCTATTATGATGTTTCATCTTATGCATTTCTGATTGATAGCCATCCCGAAACGTATATGAAAACGATAGTGACAGAATTTTCATACTGGCTGGTTTTAGCTGAATGGGAATACGTTGAATTTGTCGATAAATCTTACAACAATAAAGAATTTACCCTTAGAACAGCATCTGATATTGCAGACAAACTGCCTCTGGCACACCAGCTTTACTTGGATACATTTGCTAAAGTTTATTCTATACCTGACAAAACATTAATTCAGGCATTATTTTCCACAGAAACGCCATATGTTTTTTCAACATACACAGGCCTTGAAAGCGTTACAGAGACAGTGCTAGCAGTTCAGCTATATGGAAATGAGCTTAACAATACTATTACTGGCAATAATGGGGACAATACTATCTATGGCAATGCAGGCAATGACACTATCTTTGCAGATGGCGGTTCTGACACTATTAATGGTGGAACCGGGTTAGACACGATCAAATACGCCCTCTCACAAGACAATTACACACTAGCTTTGGGTGAGAGTAGTTCTTCTGTGAAAGAGATAAGCACAGGCACTAATGACAGCCTCAGTGCCGTAGAGAGGGTCGTATTTTCTGATAAGGCGGTTGCACTCGATATTGGTAGTGGCGAGGTAGGTGGTAGTTGTTACCGTATTTATAAGGCGGCATTTAATCGCACACCTGATGAAGGTGGTTTAGGATATTGGATAGGGCAGATGGACTTAGGTAAGACTTTGGTGGAAGTATCGGCGGGTTTTATTGATTCAGATGAATTTAAAGCTTCATACGGCACCAATCCTACCAATGGCGAATTTCTCACTAAAGTTTATAACAACGTACTTGGTCGCGACCCTGATAGCGGTGGCTATGATTGGTGGGTGGATCAATTGGCCAATAACCCAGAAAAAACTTGGGAGAAAGTGATGGCAGACTTTTCTGAAGGCACAGAAAACCAGGCTAATGTCTTAGAGCTGATTGGTAATGGTGTTCAGTATGATCTATGGGTAGCTTAGGCTTGCTAGGAATAAGTAAACTAGAATATTATGAACTGTTCACATTAATTATTAGGAAAATATAAATCGGGAAAGTTGTTGTTGTGGATAACTTTTGTTATCCAAATTACAATAGCCTCTGGCGAACTTATTATGGATCTTAATTATTATGAATGAATTTTTTTATATCTTGGTTGTTGTTGTGGTACTAACTCTTTTGTGGAAAAGCTTGAAAGAATATATGGCAGCACAAAAGGATCCTCAACAATCTCAGCAAAAAGATAAGCAGCACGAACCCCATGCTACTAAAGAACTACAAGACGTTGCCAATAAGAAACATGTGTCTGATGTGGAAGCAGGTGAAGACTATTTACTATTAGCCACTGAAAAAGGTGCTGAAGCTAAACTTGCCATGCGCGAAAAGAACAATGCAAAGGCCTGGGGGCTCCTTCAGCAGCAAAAGAGTCTTTTTGGTAAATTTGCGACTAATGAGGGTAAAAGTGGGGCAGAGTCAACAGCCCTCGATGCCGGAGTTAGTAAAGAATTGGCCAACATACTTAGGCTAGATAAAAAGCATAAAGAAGCGCTTGTTCATGTTATTTACTGGATTGCGAATTCTAAATCTGTAACTAAAGATCAGGAAGGTAAACTCCAGGCTTATTTTAATCGAGCTAAGCTAAGTGGGACAGTAGTTGGTGACGTTATGGAATATTGTTTGATTGATGGCGTTAAAGAATTTTCTAGCATTCAAAAGGACGTTGATAGTTGGGAATAGTTTTTACTGGGTCACCTAGTCCAATAAATGAATAGTTATGAGATACAGCTAATCGTGTGCTAATAACTATTCTAGTAGGAGTGCGAAGCCTAGGCTACCCACAAGTCGTACTGTACCCCATTCCCAATCAGCTCTAAGACATTAGCTTGGTTTTCTGTGCCTTCAGAAAAGTCTGCCATCACTTTGTCCCAAGTTTTTTCTGGGTTATTGGCCAATTGATCCACCCACCAATCATAGCCACCACTGTCAGGGTCGCGACCAAGTACGTTGTTATACACCTTAGTGAGAAACTCGCCATTACTCGGACTAGTGCCGTAGGAAGCTCTAAATTCATCAGAGTCAATAAACCCCGCTGATACCTCTACTAGGGTCTTGCCTAAATCCATCTGTCCTATCCAATATCCTAAACCACCTTCATCCGGTGTGCGGTTAAACGCCGCCTTATAAATGCGATAGCAACTGCCACCTACTTCGCCACTGCCAATATCAAGCGCAACCGCTTTATCAGAAAATACAACCCGTTCAATGGTGCTAAAGCTATCGTTAGCGCCGGTGCTTATCTCTGTCACTGTAGAGCTACTTTCGCCCAAAGCTAGCGTGTAATTGGCCTGTGTAAGGGTGTACTTAATGGTGTCTAAACCAGTTCCTCCATTAATAGTGTCAGAGCCACCATCTGCAAAGATGGTATCGTCACCCGCATTGCCAAAAATAATATCATCTCCAGAATTACCTTTGAGAATATTGCCAAGGGAATTTCCAGTTAATGTATCAGATCCAGAACCACCATAAGCATTTTCAATCTCAATACCATATGCCAAGCCTAAAATATTTTTTTGGGACCAATTACTGTTTCCTTCAGCAGTCGAATTTGTCCCACCATTTAGGTTAATGTCATTGTTCTTGCTAAAATTACTGAAATCTAGCGTATCCTCCCCAGATGCATCCCACAGTGTTTGTACAAACGGTGTTTCAGGATCAAAGACATGGGTGGTATCACCCATATTATAAAGTGGATTTGCGCCATATAAATGTTGCAGTGGAGCAATATCATAAACCATTGGTGTCGCAGCAACTGAATAGTCAGTTCCATTAAAGTAGTAGGATGGCAGACCTTCAATAGAGTATTCCCCAGCCATAACAGTATGTTCACGATCGTTTTTATCCTCTTGAAACAGGATATTTTTATTATCATTAGGATGTTCGAGTCCTAAAGCGTGGAAGATTTCATGATAAAGAACTGTAACATCTGCAACCCCAGTTTCTGAACCAGAAACTAGTCCTTTGGCAAAGTTCCCACTTGTTGAAAATTGTTTATTGAACCAAACATCTCCGCCTCTTGGTAAACTGCTCGGTGGATCAGCAGTTGCTACAATACCCGCCCTATAATTGCCGGCTTCATCTGTAATAGTGTTGATACCAAATCGGATGGTGCCAACGTTGTCCTCTGCTTCTGTAACTTCAACAAATGTAACGTTTATGTATTTACTTATTTCCTCAAGCGCACTGCGAGTGTCTATAGCCTGCTGGGAAGTGAATGCTGTGGCAGTAATTTCTCCAACATCATCTGTATAGTTAAAAAAAGCAGAGGATTGGTTCAATCCTGGAAAACTATAACTGATAACTGTAGAAGCGTTTACCGAGTATTCCTCGGTCAGATATGGATCGCTAATCCACCTTAGTGGTTGACCGTACTTGTTATTAAATAGTGCGTCAACGTACCATTTTCCAGAAGCCGTTGTCAGTTCAGTCTGTTGGCCTGATACTAAGTAGGTTTGTTTATTTAAACTATCAGCACTCATTGATTTAGCTTTTCATCCTGAGATTTGTAAATATTTATATAAAATGACGCGTTGCTCATGCCATGCTGATGGCATAGCTCCAGGATAGGCACACCATGTTCAGGTTGCCTGTTGATAGCCAGTATTTGGCCGTCCGAATATCATGGTTTCTTCGTGCGGGTTTCCTTCGCACAGTTTACAAAGAAATTCTACTTTTGACCTCAGTTATTTTACAGGGGATTACCATCTAAACTAGGCAATCCAAATATCATATTCAACACCATTAGCAATTAAAGCCAATACACCTTCTCGGTTTTCAGGACTTTCTGAAAAGTCCATTAAGACTTTTGTCCAAGTTTTTGTAACATTATTTTCTAGTTCAGCTAACCACCAATTAAAGCCACCAGAATCAGGCTCTCTACCTAAAACATTCGTATAGACGTTAGTTAGGAAGATATTATTAGAAGGGCTGTCCCCATAGAGGACCTTAAACTCGTGTGAATCGATAAATCTAGAAGACACTTCAGAAAGCTGCATTCCCATGTCCATTTGGTCAATCCAAAAGCCTAAACCACTATGATCTGGTGATCGATTAAAGGCCGCTTTATAGAGACGGTAACAACTACCACCCACGTCGCCAGTATTGATGTCCAAGGCAACTGATTTATCAACAAACTGCACACGTTCTATGTCTTGTAAATGATCAGTGCTCGTATATCCAGATTCACTAAGTTTCCAGTGAGCAGGGCTAATGTTGACTAAGTTGTGTTGAGCCATGACAGATTCATAAATAACCTGATCGAGACCTGGTCCTCCATAAATAGAGTCAGATCCATAGCTAGGGTAGAACAAATCATTACCCTCATTACCATATAGTAAGTCTTCCCCAAAACCACTACGCAGGCTGTCGTTGCCCAGACCCCCATGCAAGTAGTCGTCCCCTTGTCCCCCTATTAGAGTATCATTACCTTGATGGCCAAAAATAGTATCATTTCCAGCGGACCCAAAAACCTCATCATCCTTGGATGTGCCATTTAGAGTATCATCACCACTTGATCCATTAATGATTGAAATATAAATACTCCTCACTTGTTCATCTGGTTTGACTGAGTATCAGTGTCTAAAACCTTAATTACTAAGGTAACATAGCCACCCTAACATTAAAAAAATATCACTTTCGCTGTTGAATCAGTGGTTTAAGATTGAGTCTGGGGCCTCTCATAACATCACTAATTCTCCCCAAACTATACATAATCTACTGATATGAGAGCATATCTTTAGGCTTTTCGAGCATGTCCTGATTCCCCAACCTTGCTTTTTGGGCTTTAATTTTGACTTGGTTGCGACTTTTTATATGGTTGATGAGTCATAGACAGGAATTATTATATTTTTCTATATCCACCGAAATCCTCAATTTTTCTATCAGGGTTTTTTCACCTATGATTGTTTAAAGACCTTTGGGTGATTGAAAAGTCTGACTAGCTTAATTGTGATGCCATTTTATTTTTGAGCCGCAAAGTCAGGTCAAATCAAATCTAAATTGGAGAAGAGGTTATAAAATCCATCCAAAATCATGAGACGATTGAGTCTCTCTATCATTAATTCCAACAAGTTCAAGCATATTAGTGACTGTTTCAGTTTCAATTCCTGAGCCACCCAAAATGTACTCATTCGTTAATCCTTTAGAAGCTGCTGTACTAGCTTTTGTAGAATTATCTAAAGCAGCATCTGCAGTAATTTTCATTGCAGCAACAGTGGAAGAGGCGGTAGCAGCAGAAGTAGTGACAGCAGCAGTTTCCGCAATAGCTTTAGAAGCGGTTGCATCATCAGCAGTACTTGATGTGGCAGCGGAAGTTGTTGTTAATTTTGCAGCCGCATTAGAAGCATCTAACGCAGCAGCAGAAACAGCTGCTGCATCAGTTACAGCAATAGCAGCTGCAGTTTGAGATGCAGTAGCAAGTGCAACATCATTTAAGTTGTACTCAGAAACTCCAATGGCCGCACCCATTCCGGCATGGTTGGAACAATAGTAGTAAAGATTGCCCGGGGTGGAGTCGGTTACCACAATTGCAATTGATGCCCCAGCCTGCCCTTGGGTGCCAGTAACTGTTACTCCAGTTGTATACGCACTTCCTTTATTAAGTGTTCCATCGCTGACTATGCTTAACCTTAAAGGATGCGCACTGAGGCTGGCATCTGAGAGATCAAAGGTATAGGTATAGCCAGATTTGAAAGTTAAAGCTTTATTCGCTTGATCACTTATTACGTAGTTGCCACCAGACGCAGTGACGATCAGGGTTTGTGGCCCAGCATAAGCAGCAGTAGCTTCATCAGCAGCAGCTTTAGAAACTTTAGCATTGGCTGACGCAGTATTATAAGCAATCGCAGCAGTATCATATTTAACGAGTGCAGCATCAACTGCAGCAGTAGCTAAAGCAGCAGCCAAAGCATTATCAGCTGAGGTTTTTACTGCAGCAGCACTAGAAACGTCAGTTGCAGCGCCAGCAGAGGCAGCGGCAGTTTGAGCTATAGCATTAGAAGCAGTTGCGTCATCAACAATACTTGATGTGGCAGCAGAAGTAGTTATTAATTTAGCGGATGCATTGGAGGCAATTAAAACAGCAGTAGAAACAGCTGCCGCATCAGTTACAACCGCTGCCGCTGCAGTTTGAAAAGCTGTGGCAAGTTCAACATTAGTAACATTTGCAGATGCAGTTTCAGCAGCTGCCTTAGAAACTTTAGCAGTGGCTACAGCAGCGTTAAAAGTAACTGCTGCTGTCTCAAATTCAACGAGTGCAGCATCAAATGCAGCAGTTTTTATAGGTTCAGCAATAGCGAGAGCCTTGGCCAAAGCATTATCAGCAGCAGTTTTTACTACAGCAGCATTAGCCAAAATATTATCAGCAGAGGTTTTTACTGCAACAACATTAGAAGCCGTAGTTGCAGCAGTTGCATCATCATCAATACTTGATGTGGCAGCAGAACTAGTTGTTAGTTTAGCAGAGGCATCAGCAAAAGCAGCAAAAGCGCTAGAAACTGCAGTTGCATCAACTGTAGCAATCACTGCCGCCGCCTGGGAGGCAGTCAAAAGTGCAACGTCATCTATAATTAATTCTCTAACCGTGTTCGCTGTAATAGTGAACACAGCTTCTTTACCAGCAAGTTCAGCCTTGTGATAGGTTTTTGGGAAGGTGACCGTAATATCTTTGTCTTGCCCAGCTTGCATGCCGATGATGCCTTCTTCAAAACCTGGAATCATGGTGTTGGAGCCAAGCACGAGGTCGTAGCCCTTGTCAGTGCCTCCATCAAACGCTAAACCATCTATTTTACCCACATAGTCTATATTGACTTGATAGCCGTCTGTAGCGGAACTTGAGACTTCAGACCACATTGAAACTGCCTCGGCAGCTGCCACGGCAGCTTTTATAGAAGCAACGGCATTAGTCTGAGCAGTATTATAAGCAACTGCAGAAGCATCAAGAGCTACCGCCGCAGAGTTGTATGCTGCAGCTGCAGCAGGCGCAGCCATACTAACTAGACTTTCAACAGTAGTATTGATGTCGAATGACTCTGTATTAGTTGATTTGTCTACTGTAGCAAGCATATTGCGAGCAGAAGAAGCTGCTGTGTCACCTGCATAAGCAGGAATCTTCACATCAGAATCAATCGCTGCTGTGAAGGCCTTCGCTACTGCGAGTTTGTTAGTAATAATTGTAGCATCACTACCTGAAGCCCCATCAAGAATGTTTTGTGCGATAGATACAGCCGTCATGGTGCCTGCAGTCAGTTGTGCAGTGTAGTATTCCAGACCACCAACGTCCGCATCTCGACCAAAAATCTGGGTGTAAAGCGTATTTACTTTAATAGTATTGGTGAGGCTGCCAAACAAAGTAGTAGCTTCTGGAGAAGTTCCAAATGAATTCATTATAGAAGCTAGGTCACCATCATTAGCAGTGAGCTGGTCTTCCCAGTACGCTAAGCCTTCGGGATCTGCGGCACGACCATAATAGGCAATGTAAACTTTTTGCACTGTATCAGTATAGGCTGCGTTTGCCATGAAAAACTCTTCCTTAAATATATATATTTGTTAAACAATGGAGACAATATATAGCCGCAAATCGGTATTTGAATGGTTAAAAACCTTCGAATACAAACAAGAAATTAATACTGCCTAGTTAAATTCAGGTTATAAATCTACCCTATTTTAAACTTTACTTATGCAGCCGACTAGCTCTATTTTTATTCATCTATAAAAAATTTAGTTAGTACTCCGAGTAAAATAATATCCGACCTTGATGCTATTTTTGCCACCCTTAAGCCTCACGTATACCTCTAGAGCATCAGACAGCTATGCACCACAAAGGTCACTACCAGTGTCGAGAGTATTTTCAAAGGGCACATTGGCAACAATAAGTAGTTTCTTTTTTACCGTCATTAGCAAATAACCGGTAATGGTGTGCAGTATGATCTATGGGTAGCTTAGACTTGCTAGGAATAAGTAAACTAGAATATTATGAACTATTCACATTAATTATTAGGAAAATATAAATCGTGAAAGTTGTTGTTGTGGCTGACTTTTGTTATCCAAATTACATCGGGGGTTCTGCTAGATATGTATATGACTTAGTTAGAGGATTCGAGGAAAATAAGATAGATTTTTTGTTAATTACGAGAAAGCAAGGTGGTGAATATTCTCTTGAGGAACAAGATATCTTTTATCAAAGGATTCGTGAACAAGGAAAAGTTCATGAAGTTAAGGGCCTAGTGAGCTATCTAGAATCAATATTTTTGGTGGGCAGTAAAGACCTTATTATGCCTCACCATCCAATCTTAGGGTTTCTATTTTCATTATTATTTTCCAAGAAAAGAATTTCTTACTTCTTTCATGGCCCACTTCACGATGAGTTTAAGGCTAGGTCTAATAGTTGGTTAGGGTTTAAGGTTAGGTTTTTTTTACAATCATTTTCTCTAAGGCGTGCTAGTAAAATATTTGTACTATCCTCGTTTATGGTCAAAGAAGTCTTGTTAATTTCATCACAGGCTAAGGTAACAGTGGTCCCAGCCATAGTTGATGTTGATAAATTTACCGTTAATGAAAATAAGTTAAAGCTTCGGGAAAAGTTTTCCATTCCTCCAGATAAGAAAGTTCTGTTCACTAGTCGGCGTTTGACCCCTAGGACAGGTGTAATAGAACTTGCAGATAGCTTTATTAAAAACTTCTCCTTTGAGGACTATCACTTAATAATTGTTGGCCAGGGCGAGTTATCACAACAACTGCAACATTTGATCAACAAATCTGAGAATATTTCTTTTTTACGTTTCGTTACTGACCATGACTTAAAACTACTCATGCGTTTGTCAGATGTGTATGTTTTACCAACAAGAAAGCTTGAGGGGTTTGGGCTGGTTGTTCTTGAAGCGCTTTCGTTAAAGCTGCCAGTTGTTGTGAGTGATTGTAGTGGAGGTGCAGTAGAGTTTATTTCTAAATATCATAATGATTTGATATTTGAATTAGATAATGTAAAAAGTTTAAAAAGATGTATAGAGTCAGCTTTATTGATAGATAAAACTAATGACGCATTGTTTAACGCTGTTATAGATTATGATTATAAAACCGTTTCGAACTATATCTATGAATCAATTTATAGATAGTTTTGTTGTTTTCGCCTGAGTTTGTATTGATGGGGGGATTACACAGCACTCCTATTCACACTAAGTGCATTTAACGACTTAGTCATCCTTGATAATAACTTGCGGATTATGACGATCTCTTTAGTTCTAAGGCCATGCACATACCTATGGTGGTTCTTTCCAAAGGTCTGGTTAATCGGCCCTGTAGATGCCCCACCGTGGCGTTTACATCGGCCATTATGAATTTTGCCCTTATGCTTATCAGATCTTTAGAAAAGAACAAGATATTCATTTACTTAAGCCTCACCAGTGTATGCCACCAGCTGTATTTTCGTAGGAACAAAAGGCGTGTTAACCTCAAGCGAGGTGGTTTTTGTTGGCCTGCCATAACCCCGATCAAGTATCGCAGTAGCTGCAGCAATCCTAGCTGAATCACTCTGGCTTGATTGCATGACTTCTACCAGCGTATCTAAGGCATTATTGGTTTACTCCCTAGCCAACTCTGACAAGTTCGACTTTAGCCCTGAGGTAGCCTTATTACCAGCTCCTGCTGGCCTACCCGAACCTTCTCTCATGCCGCCATGTGATGCCATGTTGATTTCCTTTTGATAAATCTGTCAGGTGTATTTTATCACATTAGGTTATTCGCATGCATGACCAGCCTAGCATTTACCTCGAGCTTTAGCTGCCACCCTTACCCACTCCTCACCCACTCTAACATCGATTAAGCACCTTACAGCCATACTCTAAGCTGTGTTCGCCCTTCCAGCTCTACGGTGCTACCAATGCTCATTAGCGGTGCTTAGAAATTGTTGCAAGGCGTTAAATCAGAAGTCTTCCTGTATTAATAATGAGCTTATATAGAGGTGGTATTACTCGCTATTTAGGCCACCCACAAGTCATATTGCACCCCATTACCAATCAACTCTAAGACATTAGCTTGGTTTTCTGTGCCTTCAGAAAAGTCTGCCATCACCTTATCCCAGCTTTTATCTGGGTTGTTGGTTAATTGATCCACCCACCAATCAAAGCCACCACTATCAGGGTCGCGGCCAATTACATTGTTATACACCTTAGTTAGAAACTCACCATTACTCGGATTGGTGCCGTACGAAGCTCTGAATTCATCAGAATCAATAAAACCTGCTGATACTTTCACCAAGGTCTTACCTAAATCCATTTTTTATCCAATACCCCAAACCACCTTTATCAGGTGTGCGGTTAAACGCTGTTTTATAGATGCGGTAGCAACTGCCTCCAATATCTCCAGCATCAATATCTAAGGCTACTGATTTATCATTAAAGCAGACTCGCTCAATGTCTTTTAAATGATCAACACTCAAATCTGAAATATCACTTATCATCCAAATTTTGTTGCTACTATTGAGAACTGATTGCTGGTGGATTACGTTTTGGATTTTGGTGTTTATTTCTGCCATAATATCGTTCATTTTTTTACGCCGATATGGTTTATGCCCAGTTAGGTGTTTAAGCAGTGTCTAAAAATCTAGTAATCCAAAGTCATTGCTAACAGCGAAGGTACATTGGCCAACACCAATGCACTAAACGCGATCACTGGAGTGTAAACTGGCTGTTATCCTTTAGACCTCTTTAAAGCTTAAGATTCTAGTATGTAAAATATAATTTAACGAGGTTTTTCAACATGGAATTCAAACAACTATTTACAGCTGCGATTGCAGTGGTAGTAATGAGCTCAAGTGTTTTTTCTGCCAATTTACCCAAAGGTACAGCTCATGATCCTTTACGTGTAATGATGGTACCTGCTGATACCGGTGGCGCTGATGTGGCTGAAGATTACAAACCGGTATTTGATGCTATTGCTAAACAGTACGGCGTTCACTTTAAAGTGATGTCTGGTGAAAGCTATGCCGCGGTTGTTAAAGGCTTATGTTCTGATCAAGTTGATGTTGCTTGGTTCGGCCCTGTAACATTTGGCCAAGCAAATGCAATGTGTGGCGCTGAATTGTTAGCTGTTGATATAAAAAATGGTAAATCAGTTTATTACTCAGGCATTTTTACAAAAAAAGGTAATGGAATAGAAACAATTGCTGACCTTAAAGGTAGGACGTTAGCATTAGGCGATACCTCATCTACATCATCATTTAATTTTCCATTGGCGATGATTATTGATGTGGGACTTGACCCTGTATATGATATTAAGAAAGTGATTCTAGCGGGCAGTCACACGAATTCAATTACAGCAATGAAAGTAGGCCACGTTGATGCGGCTGCAGCGTCCTTTAACTCATGGGAAAAAGCAGTTAATAAAGGCATTATCGATCCATCTAAATTCCGCGTGTTAGCTAAATCAGAGCCAATCCCTAACCCGCCTCTGGCTATGAACGTTAATATGTCCCTAGAATTGAAAGCGAAACTAAAAGAGGCATTCAATAACATTCACAACTATGTGAAGCCTGAGTTGATTCGTGGGTACGGTGGTAAAAAAGTGGATCGATACGATGTTAACTATTCAAAAAACAAAATGTTAGCAACATTGAGAAAGCTCTCAAAAGTCACAGATGAGTTGAAAGTAGAGCTTATCGATAAAGCGGGTAAGTAACATTACATCAATTGTATATTTCAGGATGGACATGAATGGCCTTAGAGAACACACAAGTTAGAGTGCCACATTATGTTGGAATGTAAAAATACATCCGTTATCTTTGATGATGGAACTAAAGGTGTTGATAACGTTAGCTTAAGTATTAGTAATGGTGAGTTTTGCGTACTACTAGGCCAATCAGGGGCGGGTAAATCTACTTTAATGAGTATGTTAAATGGTTTAGTTACCCCCACTACCGGCACTGTTTCATTGGATAGCGTTGAAATAAATAAAGTTACCAAGCGTGCTATTCAGCAACAAATAAGCATGATTTATCAACAATTGCACTTGGTGCCAAGATTATCAGTATTGCATAACGTATTAGTGGGTAAATTGTTTGATGTATCAACGTTTAAAAGTTTATTCAAATTATTCTCTAGAGAAGATGAGCGCCGTGCTTGCATGTTGTTGGACGAAGTAGATTTAGAGGAAAAACACATCTACCGCCGTGCCGTAACGTTATCAGGAGGGCAACAGCAACGGGTTGCGATTGCACGAGCTTTCATGGCAGAGCCTAAAGTTGTACTGGCAGATGAGCCAGTTTCAAGTTTAGATCCAAAGGTAAGTCGAAAGATATTAACTAGGTTAAAGTCTGCTTCACGGCAACATAATGTAGCAGTGCTATGCAGTTTGCACCAACTTGAATATGCAATTGAGTTTGCAGATCGCATTATCGCCATGCGTTGTGGGAAAGTAGTATTCGACGGAGTTCCAAGCGACTTAAATGACGGTGAATTGAAAGAAATTTATGGACATGAATACCGTGCATTAACTCCTGAAGAACGTGCATTGTTAGAGCAAAAAACATAGGCATTAGATTTAATTGAAGTCGTCGTATAAGGGGTTAATAATGTCTAAAAAGACGCATGAGACAATAGAAAAAGAATGGCAGAAATGGCATTTACACCAAATGGTGACGCCAAAAATGGTTAGCTTACTACTGCTTGTTTTTATAGCTCTCGGGTTTTCTGCCCATAACACAGAAATGGATACAGCCGCTATTAAAACAGGTGAGGCAGTTTTAGCTGCAACAGGGTTGACCGAATCAACTGTCTTGGATGGCGCTAGCAGTTTTGTGAAAGAAGCATTTCCATTCACCATTGAATCACGCAAATCAATAAATCGAATTATTGATTTTGATCGTGAAAACCTTCCAGCTTTTAGCCATATAGTAGTGGCCGATGAGAAAAGTTATGACGCATTGACTGAAACCTATGTTTTAGAAAAAAAGGAGTACTTGATCAAACCCTTTGGTTATTTATCTAAAGTGCTTGTCAAAATGTGGGAAACCATTGAAATGGGTTTTTGGGGCACCTTGTTATCAGTATTAATATCGATCCCTTTGGCTATCTTTTCAGCAAAAAACTACACTCCTAATAAAGCTATTTATTTAATTGCGCGGTTTATTTTAAGTTTCAATCGAGCAATACCCGAGTTAATCATGGCCTTGTTTTTTGTATTAATGTACGGTTTCGGTCCAATAGCTGGCATTTTTGCCTTAGCGATGCACACGAGTGGTGTGTTGGGTAAATTCTTTGCCGATGAAATTGAAAATGCACCTAAGGGGCCGCAAGATGCATTACTATCAAGTGGTGCCAATAAAGTGAAGGTGCTCTGGTATGCGGTGATACCACAAGTATTTCCTAGTTATGTCGGTTACATACAATACATTCTGGAACGTAATATTCGTACAGCAACCGTGCTAGGTATGGTTGGCGCAGGCGGCATTGGAATGGAGCTCAAAGGTCGCTGGGACATGTTTTCCTATTCTCACGTAGCAACTATCTTATTGGTCATATTGATTACCGTCATGGTGTTGGAGTATTTCAGTCAAAAAATCAGAGCTAAATCAATATAAGAATAGCCCGAACCAATAGTTGTCTAGACTTCTTAACACCACCATGAGACTTAACGTGAATGCAACGCTTACTTAACTTACCCTTTAGCTCACCCTGCAACTGTTCTCTAGCCTGAGATAGAATTCTCTTATAGCAGTCACTCCAGCGTGCCATCCAACGCCCATCAAGTTCAAAAATCGCAGGTTGGGTTAAATTAGAGTGGGAAAGTAATGTTATGAAATAAAGTATATGATCATCGACGTAATTGAGTCTAGTTAAGTGGGTCAAGAAAGCTAGCAAACCTTGGCACCTAAACCATTGACTCCTTTTTAAACCCTACACGACTGCCTGAGTAGTTATTACTACCCAAGCTGCCCTAGTCTTTACCTCGTGCCTTGGCCAAGTATGAGCATCTGTAAAACGCCTCACCAAATGCTTCGTCATCACCACGACTTATCTTATAAAAGCAGTGCTTTGGCACGTATGGTCTAGGATGCCCTCTAACAGACCATCGCTCCTGCAACCAGCCTAGCAATGCCCTGAGGAGCTGTTTATTCGTGATCCAGAAAAGGACAAGAAATGAATGATAAAAGGCATCATCACTTTCAAAACTACTTCACACTATTTTAGTAAAAGCTTTGGACCTGCTGTATCTAAACCAGACCAGGTTTACATGATCCATGCTCCTCCAATTCGGCCAGGACAATATCTATTATAAACTCTCTAATTTCAGGATCTTCGTATTCATATATAGGTATGCTAGAAATAGCATTATCCAGGTTATTAATGGGATAAACATTTACCCTCGTAACCTTTTCCCTTATTACCGTATTACCGTATTACCGTATTACCGTAGTAAATCGACCCCGTAGTAGACTCAGCCTGTAGACCAAGTGTTTTAGCAGGTTGTAGCGTTTCCTTGTCGGTGTCTACTGTCGGTTGCTTGTCGGTGGACTGTCGGAGAAACCGAATGCTTCTTTTACCTCTTGGAAACTAATTTGTAAGGGTTTTAGTAAGCTTGATTTAAGTCGATCATTACTATTAGAAATATCTTGTGATTCAAAAAAGAGTGGCTTCAACCTTCCCATATACTCGTAATAGGATGAAAGTTTTCGTGGAGGTAATCCAGTGGAAGCCCAGAACTTACAAAACCCACTATGTTTAGCTACACGGAACTGTTTTGTTGGGAGTGGGTCCCCAGCCCTACCATTTTTGGTATTTCTTGATCGGGTTAAATGAGCATTAAATATGGCATATGCTTCAGAACCGGTTAGCACGTGTGTGAACTGTAGTGTCACTCCGCCAGCTAGACTTGGTCCGTATTTACTAGCAGAATGGCGGTGGAAGGTGAGTGCGTCTCGGCCAATTTTTTGTAGTATTTCAACCATTAATTTTAATTTGTGGCTATTGGTCAAATGCTTGACGCAAGGCATGTTGTTGTTTGGATTAATTGTCAGGTGGCCACTTTCTATGGAAACTGAGTAGCCCCAGTCAAGAAGCACAGCCACTGACAGGTTGCCAGGTGCAGAATTGCAGCTCATCGCTCCGCTTGCCTATGGGGCTATATCTTCTTGTTTTGGAAACTGAGTTTTTTCTCGTTCTAAAATCCATGCTTCAATGTCGGAGACTTTCCATCTCACCATATTTGCACCTAAGTGGATAGGGGCTGGAAACTTTCCTTCTTTAATCCAGCGGTAAATCGTGGCGGGTGAAACTTTGAATAGTTGCTCGACTTGTTGGCGAGTTTGGTATGGGCTATCAAATTGGATCATCATGTCGTCCTATGGATTAAAAGCACGTGTCATGCGTACTTATTAAAGGACTATAACCTATTGTTTTAGTTAAAATAATAGCGCTTCCCGCATAAACTGTTTATGCGGGCATGTACACTTTATTAACTATTTTTTGTATGAATTATTATCCACCTATAGATGAGGTCATGGGCTTGGTCATCATAATTCCAACACCAATTAACTGTCTCACCATACTCGACCACTCTTTTATGAATTTTCCGAGCAGCATCAACCTTACTGTCCCATTCTTTCCCCTCATCTTTTTTCTCGTAAAGAGAAATTGCATATTCCTTGGTTTTAATACTTGGTTCGTGCCTTTTTAGAGCAGCAGTTGTTGGTTGTTCACTTTTAGCCATCACAGTAGAAGCCCACTTGGCATGAAGTAAAGTGGCGAAGGTTTGCTCACATAAACTTAGGAGTGGTGTTATATTTTCTTCAAAAATACCCTCTAGTGCTGGCAAGTAATGCTTTTCAATTAACTGTACACATTTAGTAACTTGCTCATAAGAAGCCTTGCCATCATCTATGGAATTACTATCGAGAACCTTTAGTAAATCTTCAGAACTAAAACTTGCAAGTGCTGCAATGACATGTCTTATGGCATTAAACCCTGTTGTAATCTGTCTCAAATGATCACCCTTGTTCCAGTTTTCTATACCGAGATGATCCCCTATTATGATAAAGATTGAGAATGCTAAACAGTCTTCTTGAGTTTTGAGTAAAGAGTACTCATTTGTTTCAAGTTGTCCTAGCTTAGATGAGAAACGTACCTCTACATCTTTTGACCATTCTTGGTATGTACTATGATTTAATGATTCATGACCATATAGTAATAAATCCAGCTTTTGAGAATAAAGAGGATCTTGGTTTGAATTAATCAAGGGCACTTTATCTTTCAACATGGCCCAGTTTATTAATATGTTTCTTATACGTGTTTCCATTTCGCATCCCTGCGACCTACAAAAAAGATACTATGCCAGTGCGGGTAGGTATGCCGCCTTTTAGGTAATGAACCTAGACAGAGTAAAGCTGGTTATTTAATGGCTCGCAAGCCTTTGGTGTTTGCAGTCATGCTCATGTTGCCAGTAGCAGCCTCATCTATTCGACTACTCCACCAGTCCATCATTATCCTGCGTCTTGGCAGATACTTGGCGTGGTTGTAGCTTCTGCGAGTTTCGTTAGGTTCTACGTGAGCAAGAGCCATCTCAATAACGTCATAATCAAAGGCTTCTTCATTAAGTGTGGTGCTTGCTATGGCTCGCATGCCGTGAGCAGTGAGCATGTCTTTAAAACCCATACGCTTCAGGGCCACGTTAGGTGACCCTTGGTTGGCATGGCGTAAAGGGTCACGCTGGCTAGTAAAGACATACTCGCTGTGGCCGCTAATGGGCCGCATGACTTCGAGCAGTGCCAGTGCCTGTGGCGACAATGGCACAGTGTGCTCTCGTTTCTTTTTCATGCGCTCTGGTGGAATTGTCCAAGTGCTATTACTAAAGTTGATTTCTTCCCAGCGAGTCCCCGCAGACTCCATAGGCCGCACCATCGTGTGTAGTTGCCACTCAATCATTACGCGGGTTGTTAGGTTAATGCTTGCGTAGTTGAGCTTAGACATCAGCATAGGCAGTTGGTCAGGGTTTAGCGTGGGGTTGTGTTTTTTTATGGGGTTGGCAAAGCTCTCCCTGATGCCTGCTAATGGGTTGTGGTGTATAACGCCAGTATTAACTGCAAAGGTCATTATATCATTAAGTCGCTGGCATAAGCGCTTTACTGTTTCTAAGTTACCTCGGGCTGCTAGAGGATTAATTACATCAATAACCATGGGTGCGTCGATTTGGCCTATGGGGTAACTGCCCAATTTTGGGAATATGTGTGAATCAAGTGAGCGCCAAACATCTTTTGCAAAGTTTTCTGTAATCTTAGTCTTTTTTACATTAAACCATTTGGCTGCAGTCAATTTTAGTGTATTGGCCTTGCTGGCCTGTTTTTCTCGGTCTTTTGCTTTGCGGGCATCTAAAGGGTCAATATTATTTGCCAGTAAGTTAAGACAGTTTGTACGATCGACTTGAGCATTGATAATCGTAAGGTTAGGATAATTGCCGAGTTTAATAGCGGTGCGTACCCCGGTGAAAGGGCGGTTGTACCTTAAAACCCATTCTTTTGTACCATTAGTGCGCACTCGCAATGACAAACCTTGGCCATGGGATAACGAATATTCTTTATCCTTGGGTTTGGCGTGCCTGATTTGGTTGTCTGTTAATGTAGTCGCTAACTTGGGCATAAGTACACCTTTTTTGGTACACGCATTTTAAGTACGTGGTGAGCGTGTACCTTAGAGTGTACCTATAGATGTAAGCTTCAACAACCACGGATGGGCGTCTGTAAGAATGTTACAGGCATAAAAAAGCCCCGAAACCCTTATTAAATAGGGTAACGAGGCTAATTTTTAGTCTCAAGAGTTCTTATTGAAACTCGTATGTGGTGGAGATGGGGGGAGTCGAACCCCCGTCCGCCAGTCCTCTGCCATTGGCTCTACATGTTTAGATCACTTTATTGTTTTAACCTGCCGCGGCCCAAGTGTCAGGGCGCATAAGGCGATCTCGATTGGTTTTAGGGTTTTCTCCACGAGCGAGGAGTCCACACGATCCTGTTCTGCGAGCCACTTCACAACCGTTTACAGGCATCCGGTGATCAGTGTAAGCGGGATTTAGGCCGCTAGTGCGTAGTTTTCGTCGTTTGCGACTATAACTTTTGCAAGGTGGGATTTACGAGAAACCTTACATTCTCGACATGCACCGCAGGGTTTGTAACCAACGTCGAATCCAGTCATCCCCTTAGTAGGTAATGATTATAGCAGCATTGGAGAAATAAGGGTGTTATTTGAGTGGCTTACAAGGGGGAAAAGTCATTCAGGGCTGAAAAGTCTATGACCTTAAGGCGCTCGGACGGCTGGGCGGTTATTCGACCCCAGCCTGTGATTGCCTATAAAGCTATGTTTAAGCTTTCATTAAGATGCGGTGCTTTTGTTTGCTCCAATCGCGTTCTTTTTCTGTAGCGCGTTTGTCGTGAAGCTGCTTGCCTTTGGCGAGGGCAATTTCACATTTAACCCGATGGCCTTTCCAATACAAGGCGGTGGCCACAATGGTGTGACCAGTTTGTGATGACGACGCAAATAAACGGGCAATTTCTTTTTTATTTAACAATAGTTTACGTTCGCGTCTGGGTTCTGCAACCACGTGCGTACAGGCTGTCATTAGTGGTGAAATGTGTGCCCCCACCAAAAAGGCTTCGCCGGCCTTCATCACAACATATGAGTCGATTAAATTTGCACGCCCATCACGGATACTTTTGATTTCCCAACCAGTTAATACCAAGCCTGCTTCGATACGCTGGTCTAAATGGTATTCGAACTTGGCCCGCTTGTTGAGCGCAATAGTGCCAGTGGAGGATTTTTGAGTTTTTGATTTCTTAGCCATGGGCGTATTCTACCTCAAGCCAGAATCGGCTGCAGTGTCATTTGTGTAATAATTGATGATATTGCTTTATCGGGTGTTGTTTTAACTTTAATATAGGCGTTTTACCAAGAGTAAAGACTGTGACTTCGATAAATCGTTCTGCTTTGGTCACGCATTCTGCTGCGCGCATGTATGCATTGGTGAATGACGTGAAGCGCTACCCTGAATTTCTAGACGGCTGTGCCAAGGTCGATGTAATAGAGTCTTCTCTTACGGCGATGACGGCGCGCTTATATTTGAGTAAAGCCGGTCTAAGTTATCAGTTTGTAACACGCAACACCTTGTTAGCGGATGAGAAAATTTCCTTGGAGTTAGAAGATGGTCCGTTTGATTATCTCCGGGGTAGTTGGGTATTTACGCCGCTGAGCGAAAATGCCTGCAAAGTAGAAATGGTCTTAGAGTTTGGCGTGACCGGCCTTAAGGGTAAGGCTTTAAGTGGGTTGTTTAGCCCTATTGCCGCTAATATGGTGGACGCCTTTTGTAAACGAGCGGATAACGTATTCCAGTGAGAACAACGTGACAGAATCAACAGACATGATACATGTGGAGGTAGCATTCGCACTCCCAGATGAACAAAAAATTATCGACCTACAAGTGCCCCAAGGCACTACCGTATATGATGCCGCTGTGCTTTCAGGCATTACTGACCACTTTGAGGGTCTTGAGCTTACGGGAACCCCAATGGGCATTTTTGGTAAAGCCGTTAAAAAGCCCCAAGAAGAAAAAATGGTGCAGGGTCAGCGGGTAGAGATATACCGCCCGCTGACTATTGATCCTAAAGTGGCTAGAGCTAACCGAGCGGCCAAAGCATCAGGCAAAGCCAAACAGGCTAAGCAAGCAGATTAAGGAAGTTGTTTATTTCTCAAGCTATTGATCAATAGTGACGACACGGCCTTGATCAAAAATGACCCTTAGTTTCCGTTCTTCAATGGTGCCATCACCAAAACGATATTGGTAAACGTAATCCCAGTGATTGGGGTTAAAGGTATCTACTACTAGTGGGGTGCCCATGACATACTGCACCTGTTTCTTGGTTAACCTAGGCCGCAGTAATTCTACCATCTCATCGGTGATGAGATTACCCTGCTGAACATCAATTTTATGAACACTGGGAAACGTTAGACTTTCCATAGTGGAGCAACCACTAGTAAGCGCGATAAAAAGAGACGTGATAAGATAGCGTTTCATTAGCCAGTTCTGTGTGTATAGACGTTAGCTCAGAATCATACCTGAATCCCACAATAGTCTAAAGAGTGTAACCATTACTATGGCGACAGAAAGTCAAGAATTACGCAAAGCAGGGCTAAAAGTGACCCTGCCCCGTGTCAAAATCTACCATATGTTGGAACAAGCAACAGAAGGTGACCACTGGAGTGCTGAAGATATATACAAACTGCTCATGGAGCAAGGTGAAGACGTTGGTTTAGCCACAGTTTATCGTGTGTTAACCCAGTTTGAAGCGGCGGGTTTGGTGGTGCGTCATCATTTTGAAGGGGGTAACTCGGTATTTGAGTTGGCTACTGAAAGTAGCCATGACCATATTGTGTGCATTAAATCGGGGCGCATTAAGGAATTTAATGATCCCGTGCTTAATAAGCGTCTAGAAGAAATTGCAACAGAATTAGGTTACGAACTCACTAGCCGTACCGTATATTTGTATGGCGTTAGTGAAGACTAAATCTATCTAATAATATTGATGGCCAAGGCTTAGCCAAGCCTTGGCCATCAATATTAGCTCAATCTATTACAGTCGAACCCCAGTCTAATCCTAATTCAGAGTGGGGGTTTGGAGTTAGTGTAGCAATGCGCCCGTACCCAACATTTCTTTGGCGTGAGCTAGAGTTTGTTGGGTCAGCTTAACCCCACCTAGCATGCGTGCAATTTCTTGTATTCTTTGATCTTCATCTAAAGCCGATACTTGGGTTTGTGTGGCTTCACCATTGTTAGACTTACTTACCTGCAAATGGTGCTGGGCTTGACTGGCGACTTGAGGTAGGTGGGTGATGCATAGCAATTGGCAGTGTTGGCCTAGCTGAGATAATAGTCGGCCCACAATTTCTGCGGTCGCACCACCAATACCCACATCCACCTCATCAAAGATGAGACTGGGGGTGATACTAGTCGTTGCGATGACCACCTGTATGGCTAAACTGATGCGAGATAACTCACCTCCAGACGCGATCTTGGCCAAGGGTTTGGCACTTTGGCCCGGGTTGGTGCTGATAAGGATTTCTATGTCATCCCGCCCCTGTGGTTGCAAGCGAGAGTCTGACTTGGTTTGTAGACTTAGCTCTAATCGGCAGTTGGGCATACCTAACAAAGTCAGTTGCTCACCAACCGCTTTTTCGAGCTGTTTGGCTGCTGCTTGTCTTACTTTAGTAAGGCTGGTGGCTGCAGCATCGTATGCTTCTGTAAGGGCAGTTTGCTGCTCATGAATGGCTTCTAGCTGACCCTCTTGATCTTGATTCTGTTGCAGTTGCTGTTGTAATAGCCCCAAATGCTCTGGTAGATCTGCCGCTTGAATTTTGTGTTTTCTTGCCATGCTATAAATCTGATCTAAACGGTGCTCTAGTGTTTGCAGTCGAGCGGGGTCTTCATCGAACCCCTGCAGAAAATTTTGTAATTCAATCTGACTCTCTTCTATTTGTATGGAGGCACTAGCAAGCATGTCCACTGCTGATTGCAGGTGAGGGCTATGCTGGCTAAAGTTTTGCAGTTGCTGTTGCCAGCGTTGCAAACAAGCCGCAGGGTCGTCTCCCAGTGGGTTATCAGGCAGAGTACTACGCACGGCTTGAAGCAGTTGGTCTGCATTGGCACGTTGCTTGTGTTCTTGCTCTAAAGCTAATAGCTCATTATCTAACAGGTTCAACTGTTCAAGCTCATCCACTTGATACTGCAAAAGTTGTTGTTCGGCTTCAGACAGCTGTTGGCCACCGGTGAGGGCTTTGATCTGACGGTCGAACTCAAGCCATTCATGGCTAATTGCGGCCACGGCCTCTTGTTTTTTTGGGTAATTTCCAAAGGCGTCTAATAAAGTTTGGTGACTATCTCTGCCCAGCAGGTGCTGGTGCTCATGCTGACCATGTATGTTGATCAGTTGTTTACCAAGTTCCTTGAGCGCAGCGATATTGACTGGGTTGCCATTAATATAGCCCCTAGAGCGACCGTCCTGATTCACAATGCGGCGCAGTATGCAGGTATCTGGATCTTCAGCTGCCGCCAGATGTTTGGCTGATAAATAATCTTTTACCTGTGGCAGTTGGCTTAGGTCAAAAACCGCGTGTATGTCAGCTTTTTCAGCGCCTTGGCGTACACAACCTGATTCAGCTCTATCGCCTAAGGTTAAACCAAGTGCGCCTAGTAGTATGGATTTTCCAGCACCTGTTTCACCGCTAATGGCGGTCATTTTATGGCTAAAATCCAAGTGTAAGAAATCGACTAGAGTGTAGTGATGAACAATTAGCTGTTGCAACATGGGGGCTGCTCCGGTGAATTATTGTACTGGCAGTATAACCAGTACTGTTGTTATGTCCAGTATATTTGGAGTGGCTTTGTTATTTTTTTTTAAAAGCCTATAAAAGGGCGTCGAAATTGCTTGAATCACGCGTTGGTGTCCCCATATACATTGGCAGTCAAGTGGCCTTAAGGTAAAGGTTGCGAAAGTTATTACAAGGGAGACACGAATGAACGAGCAAGACCAGCCATCTGAAACTGAAGTTGAAATAGAAATCAATGGGGCTGAAGAAAGTGTTGAAACGCCTGTTGAAGAAGTTTTACAAGAGCTTACTGTTGAGTCAGTCCAGGCCGAGCTAGAACTTGCCTTGGCTAGAGTAGATGAGCAACAGGCAGACGTGTTGCGAGCGCAAGCCGATGTGCAGAATATTCGCCGTCGTAGTGAGCAAGATGTGGCTAAGGCGCATAAATTTGGCCAAGAAAAACTCATGACTGAAGTGGTTTCTTTATTGGATAACCTAGGCCGTGCAATTGACGCTGCTGGCGTTGAGGGCGCAAGCCTAGAAGTGTTACTTGAAGGTGTCGAAATGAGCCAAAAGATGCTCTTAAGTGGCCTTAAGAAATTCAATGTAGACCAGTTAGATCCCCATGGTGAGCCCTTTGATCCAGAACTACATGAGGCCATGACAGCGGTGCCTAATCTAGATTTAGAGCCCAACACAGTGATGGAGGTTTTTCAAAAAGGCTACACCCTAAATGGACGCCTTGTGCGCCCAGCCATGGTTGTGGTTTCTAAATAGAAAAATTACGGCTTTTTAACTTGTAATCGAAGCAAAAGGCCATACATAAGAGCACAAGCAAATAACGCTAAGCCCAAGGTTAAACCTAACCTAACCCTGCTAGCGTGGCTGAGCAGAATTGAATCAAAACCCTTAACAGGGTGAATTAAGAATTGGAGTTTTTGATGGGAAAGATCATTGGTATCGACTTAGGCACAACCAACTCATGTGTGTCTGTTTTAGATGGTGGTAGCGCCAAAGTAATTGAAAATGCTGAGGGCGACCGCACCACCCCGTCCATTATTGCATTTGCAGCAGATGGTGAAATCTTGGTAGGGCAGTCTGCCAAGCGCCAGGCCGTGACTAACCCGGTAAATACCTTATTTGCAATCAAACGTTTGATCGGTCGAAAATTTAAAGACGAAGTCGTGCAAAAAGACATTAAAATGGTGCCTTACAAAATCGAGGCGGCTGATAATGGTGATGCGTGGGTTAACGTCAATGGCGAGAGCAAAGCCCCACCGCAGGTGTCTGCTGAAATTTTGAAGAAGATGAAAAAAACAGCTGAAGATTATTTAGGCGAAGCCGTGACTGAAGCCGTAATTACCGTGCCTGCTTACTTTAACGATTCTCAGCGTCAGGCCACTAAAGATGCTGGCCGTATTGCTGGCCTTGAAGTAAAGCGCATTATTAACGAGCCAACTGCGGCTGCACTGGCTTACGGACTTGATAAGAGCCGTGGCGATTCTACCATTGCTGTGTACGACCTAGGTGGTGGTACTTTTGATATTTCAATTATTGAAATTGCCGACGTCGATGGCGAAACTCAGTTTGAAGTATTAGCAACCAACGGCGACACATTTTTGGGTGGTGAAGATTTCGACCTGCGCTTAATTGAGTTCTTAGCCTCTGAATTTAAGAAAGAGTCTGGCATTGACCTGCATAATGATCCGTTGGCCTTGCAGCGTCTTAAAGAAGCAGCAGAAAAAGCCAAGGTTGAATTGTCTAGCTCAAATCAGACTGATGTTAACCTGCCTTACATTACCGCAGATGCGTCTGGCCCTAAGCATTTAAACGTTAAAATTTCTCGGGCTAAATTAGAGTCTTTGGTTGAAGATTTGGTTTCTGGTACGTTAAAGCCCTGTGCCCAAGCTCTTAAAGATGCTGGCTTAGACGCGAGTGAAATTAATGAAGTTATTATGGTGGGTGGCCAGAGCCGCATGCCTTTAGTGCAAACTGAAGTCACCAGCTTCTTTGGTAAAGAGCCACGTAAAGACGTGAACCCTGACGAAGCGGTAGCCATGGGTGCAGCCATCCAAGGGGGCGTATTGGCAGGCGACGTGACCGATGTGTTGTTACTAGACGTGACGCCTTTGACTTTAGGCATTGAAACCATGGGTGGCGTCATGACTTCGGTCATCGACAGGAACACCACTATCCCAACCAAAAAATCGCAGGTATTCTCTACGGCAGACGATAATCAGGCAGCGGTTACTATTCACGTGTGCCAAGGCGAGCGTAAGCAAGCCACGCAGAATAAGTCTTTAGGGCGTTTTGATCTGAGCGATATTCCTCCAGCGCCGCGTGGCATGCCACAAATTGAAGTGAGCTTCGACATTGACGCTAACGGAATCTTGAATGTGTCTGCTAAAGATAAAGGCACCGGTAAAGAGCAGTCCATCATCATTAAAGCGTCCTCTGGCTTGAGCGATGAAGAAATCGAACAAATGGTACAAGATGCTGAGGCGAATGCTGCAGAAGACCAAAAGTTTGAAGAAATGGTGCAGGCTCGCAATACAGCTGATGGTATGGTTCACTCGTCAAAGAAGATGATTGAAGAAGCGGGTGACAAAGCCACAGACGAAGAAAAGGCGGCTATGCAAACAGCCATTGATGCGCTCGAAGAAGCCTTAAAAGGTGAAGACAAAGAAGCTATCGAAACTGCAACGGCTGCTTTAACGGAAGCCTCAGCTGCTATTGCTCAAAAAATGTATGCTGAAGATGCTGCAGCTCAAGGTGATGCCGAAGCTTCAGGAGACGCGGGTGCAGATGATGCAGTTGATGCAGAGTTTGAGGAAGTGAAAGACGAAGCCAAAGATGAAGACAAAAAGTAAGCGTATACGCCTGCTAGTGCCTCTTGGTTAAGGCGCAATTTTATAACGCGGGGCTTATGCCCTGCGTTCTTGTATCTGCTTCTAGTGGTAAAAATACATCAGAAGCTCAGTGGAATAACTATGTCTAAACGCGATTTTTACGAAGTTCTTGGCGTGGCCAAAGGCACCGATAAAAAAGAAATTAAAAAAGCTTTTCGCCGCATGGCGATGAAGTATCACCCTGATCGTAATCCTGGCGATAAGGCTGCAGAAGCTAGTTTTAAAGAAGTGAACGAAGCTTACGAGATCCTTTCAGACGACCAAAAGAAAGGCGCCTATGATCAATATGGTCATGCGGGTGTTGATCCTAATGCACGGGGTGGAGCTGGCGCAGGTTTTGGTGATGTATTTGGTGATATGTTTGGCGACATTTTTGGTGGCGCTGGAGGTGGTGGCCGATCCAGTGTGCAGCGTGGTTCTGACTTGCGTTACACCATGGATTTGAACCTTGAGCAGGCCGTGCGTGGCACCACAGAAGAAATTCGTATACCGACCCAAGTTGAGTGTAAACCCTGTGATGGTTCTGGCGCTAAACCTGGTACCAGCAGCAAGACCTGTAGCACCTGTAATGGCCAAGGCCAAGTGCGCATGCAGCAAGGCTTTTTCTCGGTGCAGCAAGCCTGCCCAACTTGTCATGGTAACGGTAAGGTGATTAGTAGCCCCTGTGGTTCTTGTCATGGTGAAGGCCGAGTGCAAGAATATAAAACCCTGTCAGTTAAAATTCCACCCGGTGTGGATACAGGTGATCGTATTCGTTTAACAGGCGAAGGTGAAGCCGGCGTTAATGGGGGCCCAAGTGGCGACTTATATGTGCAGGTGTCTGTGCGAGAGCATAAGATATTCACCCGCGATGGCAAAAATTTATACTGTGAAGTCCCTATTAGTTTTACTGATGCGGCTTTGGGTGGCGAAATTGAAGTGCCAACATTAGATGGCCGTGTTAAGTTAAAAATCCCTGAAGGTGCTCAAAGCGGTAAAATGTTCCGCCTGCGTGGTAAGGGCGTAACTCAAGTGCGGGGGGGCGGTCAAGGCGACCTTATGTGCCGCGTGGCTGTTGAAACGCCGGTGCATCTAAACAAAGAACAAAAAGACTTATTGCGCAAATTCCATGACTTAATGGAAGCGACTAAAGGTAAACATTCACCCAAAAAATCGTCTTGGTTTGAAGGTGTGAAAAATTTCTTTGAAGATGGCTAGTGGCGCAAAGGCCTTGTAATATCGTTGACATGAGTCTGACATGTGTCATGTTCAATATTGTCTAGTAAGGCACAGGGGTAAAATATGACACGCATTGCAGTAATGGGCGCCGCTGGGCGCATGGGTAAGGTGCTAATTGAAGCTGTGCATCAGGCTCCTGACGTGAGCCTAGGTGCTGCCATTGTGTCTTCTAATAGCAGTTTGTTGGGCGTCGATGCGGGTGAGTTGGTAGGCGTGGGTAAGTTAGGTGTAAGGCTTAAAAATTCCATAGCTGCTGCTGCTGATGATTTTGATGTGCTCATCGACTTTACTAACCCAGACCTAACCTTAGCCAATCTTGCTGAATGTGTGCGCCTTAAAAAAGCCTTGGTCATTGGTACTACCGGCTTAAGTAGTGAGCAAAGACAAATCCTATCTGATCAAGCGCACCATACCCCAGTGGTGTTTGCGCCCAATATGAGCGTGGGCATTAACTTGCTGCTTGATATTCTGCATCGTGCAGCCAGTGTGCTGCAAGAAGGCTACGACGTGGAAATTATTGAAACTCACCATCGCCATAAAGTCGACGCCCCATCGGGTACGGCGTTACGTTTAGGAGAGGTAGTTGCCGATGCCATGGGCCGTAACCTAGAAGAATGTGCGGTTTATGGACGTCAAGGTATGACTGGGCCCCGTAAGGCCAATGAAATTGGCTTTGAAACCATTCGTGCCGGCGACGTAGTGGGCGATCACACGGTGCTGTTCGCCAGTGAAGGTGAGCGCATTGAAATTACCCACAAAGCCAGTAGTCGCATGACCTTTGCTAAAGGCGCTGTGCGCGCCTGTGCGTGGCTGCATAACCAGCCACAAGGCCTATATGACATGCAAGATGTGTTGGCTTTGAAAGACTAGCTGATACTCTTAGACAAGGGATTTTGCTAGACAAAAGGTTGTATTGTTCTGTATAATCCTGACCGTCAACAGGCGCGATAAATGAGTGGCCGGTAATACTTTATAAAAAGCGGGGCGTGTCTAACACACCTCGCTTTTTTGCGACTATAGCCCGCACTTTTTAGTACCTGTAAAAGAGATTTGTACCCAATTCGCACCACGCCTAAGGAGGCCCCATTGACTACTCCCGCCATTCTGGCTTTAGAAGACGGCAGCATATTTAAAGGGCTTGCGATTGGCGCCACTGGCCAAAGCATTGGCGAAGTGGTGTTTAATACGTCTATGACAGGCTACCAAGAAATCCTCACAGACCCCTCTTACGCGCATCAAATTTTGACCCTCACCTACCCTCACATCGGCAATACGGGCACTAATTCTGAAGATGAAGAATCTGCATTCGTCTGGGCTGCGGGTTTAGTGATTAGGGACTTGCCTTTAGTGGCAAGTAACTGGCGTAATACTCAGCCCCTTGATGAGTATCTAATCGCTAACAATGTGGTGGCCATTGCTGATATTGACACGCGGCGTTTGACCCGCATTTTGCGTGAAAAAGGTTCCCTTAGTGGCTGTATTATGGCAGGCGATGACATTGACGAGGCTTTAGCCTTGGCAGCAGCGCAGGGCTTTGAGGGCCTCAAAGGGATGGACCTTGCCAAAGAAGTTACCGTAAAAGAAGCGTATGACTGGACGGGCTCGACTTGGGATTTGGAGACTGGCCAAAGTGAAAAAGTAGATGGCCAATTTAAGGTCGTGGCCTACGATTATGGTGTTAAACGTAATATTTTGCGTATGTTGGTAGAGCGTGGCTGCAACCTAACCGTGGTGCCAGCGCAAACGCCGGCCAAAGACGTTTTGGCGATGAACCCAGATGGTGTATTTTTATCTAATGGTCCAGGTGACCCAGAACCTTGCGATTATGCCATTGCTGCCATTAAGGAAATTCTAACCACAGACACCCCAGTATTTGGCATTTGCCTAGGGCATCAATTGATGGCCTTGGCTTCTGGTGCGACCACAGAAAAAATGAAGTTCGGTCATCATGGGGCCAATCACCCAGTGCAAGACCTTGCATCTAAAGTGGTGATGATCACTAGCCAAAACCATGGGTTTGCGGTTTCAGAAAAGGCCTTACCTAGCAACTTGAGGGCGACCCACAAGTCCTTGTTTGATGGTTCTTTGCAAGGTATTGAGCGCACTGATAAGCAAGCCTTTAGTTTTCAAGGTCACCCAGAAGCTAGCCCAGGCCCGCATGATGTAGCCCCTTTGTTCGATCGCTTTATCGACATCATGCAAGCTCGCAAAGCTAAATGACCCAGCCACAGATTATTGGATAACTGACATGCCTAAACGTTCTGACCTCGAAAGTATTTTAATCCTTGGTGCTGGCCCGATCATTATTGGACAAGCCTGTGAATTTGATTATTCTGGCGCACAGGCTTGTAAAGCCCTTCGCGAAGAAGGCTACCGGGTTATTTTAGTGAACTCTAACCCAGCCACTATCATGACTGATCCAGCGATGGCCCATGCCACTTACATTGAACCCATTCGTTGGCAGACGGTAGAGAAAATCATAGAAAAAGAGCGGCCTAGTGCAATTTTACCCACTATGGGCGGGCAAACTGCCCTTAACTGCGCCTTGGATCTTAACCGCATGGGCGTCCTTAAAAAGTACAATGTTGAAATGATTGGTGCTGATGCAGACACCATCGATAAAGCAGAAGATCGTAATCGCTTTGATAAGGCCATGAAGAACATTGGGCTAGAGTGCCCGCGTGCTGAAATTGCTCACACCCTAGAGCAAGCCTTTGATGTGCAAACGCGCATCGGTTTTCCAGCCATTATTAGACCCTCCTTCACCATGGGCGGGTCAGGTGGCGGCATTGCCTACAACCGTGAAGAATTTGAAGAAATCTGTATTCGTGGATTAGATCTTTCACCCACTAGTGAGTTGCTCATTGATGAGTCTTTGATTGGTTGGAAAGAGTATGAAATGGAAGTGGTGCGAGATACTAATGATAATTGTATTATTATTTGTGCCATTGAAAATTTTGATGCCATGGGTGTGCACACGGGTGATTCCATCACTGTTGCTCCTGCTCAAACCCTGACTGACAAAGAATACCAAATTATGCGTAATGCCTCATTGGCGGTGTTGCGCGAAATTGGAGTAGAAACAGGCGGTTCTAACGTTCAGTTTGGCGTTAACCCAGAAGATGGGCGCATGGTCGTGATCGAAATGAACCCAAGGGTGTCACGCTCATCAGCGCTCGCTTCTAAAGCCACAGGTTTTCCCATTGCGCGGGTCGCGGCTAAGTTAGCCGTGGGCTACACTTTAGACGAACTACAAAACGAGATTACAGGCGGCGCCACACCGGCATCGTTTGAGCCAGCCATTGATTATGTGGTTACCAAAATTCCTCGTTTTACGTTTGAGAAGTTCCCGCAAGCTGACGATCGCCTAACCACACAAATGAAATCTGTGGGTGAGGTGATGGCGATTGGCCGTACCTTTCAAGAGTCCTTACAAAAGGCCTTGCGCGGGCTAGAAACAGGCATTCATGGTCTAGACCCTATCTTAGACATCACCCAAGAAGACGCTCGCAGTCGCATTATTGCAGAGCTCAAAACCCCACGCGCTGACCGGATTCAATTTGTTGGTGATGCTTTGCGAATAGGCATGGATGTGCAAGAAATTTATCAATACTCGGGTATTGACCCTTGGTTTTTAGTGCAGTTGCAGGATTTAATTCAAGAAGAAGCCAAGTTGGCTAAGCTTGGCCTTGCTGATCTAAACTATGATCGGGTTTATCGTCTTAAACGCAAGGGTTTCTCTGATATTCGCTTGGCTACCTTGTTAGGTCTTACTGAAAAGGGCTTCCGTCAGCATCGCCAAAAACTGGGCGTGCGCCCTGTTTATAAGCGCGTCGATACCTGTGCAGCCGAATTTTCCACTGACACGGCATATATGTACTCAACCTATGAACAAGAGTGTGAAGCACGTCCTACCCAGCGTGATAAGATCATGATACTAGGGGGTGGCCCCAACCGCATTGGCCAGGGTATTGAATTTGACTACTGTTGTGTGCATGCGGCTCTAACCATGCGCAAGCAGGGTTATGAAACCATTATGGTGAACTGTAACCCAGAGACTGTTTCTACCGATTACGACACCTCAGACCGTCTTTACTTTGAGTCTGTTACCTTAGAAGACGTGTTAGAAATTGTTGAAATTGAGCAGCCTAAAGGAGTCATTGTGCAATACGGTGGCCAAACCCCACTTAAGCTTGCGGTTGATTTAGAAAATGCGGGTGTGCCCATACTTGGAACTAGCCCAGAAGCTATTGATCGAGCGGAAGATCGTGAGCGTTTTCAACAAATGATTCAGCGCTTAGGCCTACTGCAGCCTGATAATGCGACCGTGCGCAGTCAAGAAGAGGCGGTGCGTGCAGCAGAAAAAATTGGTTATCCTTTAGTGGTTCGTCCATCTTACGTTTTGGGCGGGCGGGCGATGGAAATTGTGCACCAAGAAACAGAGTTAAAACGTTATATGAACGAAGCGGTGCAGGTGTCTAATGACTCGCCTGTGTTGCTAGATCGTTTTTTGAGTAATGCTGTTGAAGTGGATATTGATGCTGTGTGTGACGGCGAGCAAGTGGTCATTGGTGCCATTATGCAACACATTGAGCAAGCGGGTATTCACTCAGGTGATTCGGCGTGCGCATTGCCGCCCTATGACTTGCCCCAAGAAGTGCAAAACGCCATGCGTGACCAAGTGAAGCGTATGGCTTTAGAGCTTGGAGTCATTGGGTTAATGAATACCCAGTTGGCGTGGCAAGATGGCGAAATCTACGTCATTGAAGTGAACCCTCGAGCTTCTCGAACCGTGCCTTTTGTGTCTAAGTGCATTGGTGTTTCTTTGGCAGACATTGGTGCTCAGGTGATGGCGGGTAAAAGTTTGGCAGAGATTGGCTTTACTAAGGAGATTATCCCAAGCTACTTTAGCGTTAAAGAAGCCGTGTTCCCGTTTAACAAGTTTCCTAGTGTTGACCCTATACTCAGTCCTGAAATGAAGTCGACGGGCGAAGTCATGGGCATTGGCAATAGCTTCGCCGAAGCATTTTCTAAGGCCCACATTGGCACTGGCCAAGCCATGCCTTTAGCAGGTAAAGCCTTTGTGTCTGTGCGTGAGGTCGATAAGCCTGCTTGTGTTAAATTAGCGTCAGGCTTAATAGAACTTGGATTTACCTTGGTGGCTACCAGTGGAACTCAAAAAACCCTTACTGAAGCAGGTTTCGAGTGCGAGTTGGTGAATAAGGTGATGGAAGGCCGGCCTAATATTGTGGATAAGATCAAGAATGATGAAATCACCTTCGTTGTGAACACCACAGAAGGGCGTCAGGCGATTAATGATTCATCATTGATTCGTCGCTCAGCTTTGCAACATAAGGTTGCCTATGCCACAACCCTTACGGGAGGTCTTGCGGTGATGGAAGGTCTGGCGTTTGGGGAAGAGCAAGAAGTGCGTCGCTTGCAAGACATGCATGCGACCTTGATAGCGTAAGGAAATATTAATTATGGCAATTACTAAAGTCCCTATGACCGTGCGTGGAGAGCAACTTTTGCGTGCCGAGTTAACAGAATTAAAAAGTGTCACTAGACCGCGCATTATTCAAGCCATTGCCACGGCTCGTGAGCACGGTGATCTCAAAGAGAATGCTGAATATCATGCGGCCCGAGAGCAGCAAAGTTTCTGTGAAGGCCGAATTCAAGAGGTTGAAGCTAAACTTTCCTTGGTGCAAGTAATAGACGTCAGCCAAATTCCTCATACGGGTAAGGTTATTTTTGGCGCCACAGTCACTATTATGAATTTGGATACTGACGAAGAGCAAACTTATTGCATTGTGGGTCAAGACGAAGCTAATATTAAAGCGGGTAAGATTTCTGTGGGTTCACCCATTGCACGGGCTTTAATCGCCAAAAGTGAGGGTGATGAAGTGCGCGTGACGACACCAGGTGGCGTGGTGGATTACGAAATTATTAGCGTCGAGCATATTGTATAAAAAGCAGCGGCGCCGATAGGCCGACATGCTTCCCGCTGTTAATGCTGGAAGCATGGGTCTAGGCTTGAGGGTTAGCTTTCTACGTTAGACTTTTTGGGGTCTGCGTCAGGGTTGCTTAGGTACACCAGCGCAACGTTGCCAATAGACTGAACTAGAGCTGCTCCAGTTTGCTTGCACATGTCTGCAATGAGTGTGTTTTTTACCTCACGATCACCGACAGAAAACTTCACCTTGATCAATTCGTGATCAAAAAGTGCACGCTTGATTTCTGTCATTACGTTCTCGGAAAGTCCTTTGCTGGCTACGGTCACCAGTGGATGCAAGGAATGACCAATAGAGCGAAGTTGTTTTTTCTGTGATTGAGCTAAATTCATGGATGTCCAAAGGTAAATTGTTGGGCGCAATAGGCCCTATGGCTGTGTTAAACTATCCATTATTATACCGCATGTCTGGCAATTGCGCTTGTTAGCCGCTAGATTAACCCACTTACTTTTCGAACTATCAATAGAGAGTCCCTTGGCTAGATCAAAAACCAGCAGCAACTGGCTAAAAGAGCACTTTGACGACCCGTATGTTAAACAGGCACAAAAAGATGGCTATCGCTCTAGGGCTAGTTATAAATTGCTTGAAATAAGTAAGAAAGATCGCTTATTACGCCTGGGTATGACCGTGGTCGATTTAGGTGCAGCCCCGGGTGGGTGGACTCAAGTGGCTATGCAGTTAGTCGGTGAAGAAGGTACAGTAGTGGCTTCAGATATTCTGGCTATGGACTCCATTGCTGATGTGACCTTTGTGCAAGGTGACTTTACTGAGCAAGCTGTTTATGACCAGATCGTAGCGGCATTAGGTGGTGAAAAAGCAGACCTTGTAATTTCTGATATGGCCCCCAATATGAGTGGTAACCCTGCTATTGATCAACCAAAATCTATGTATCTGGTTGAGCTGGCCCTGGATATGGCCCGCAGTGTTTTGAAGCCTGGAGGCTCCTTTGTAGCTAAGGTGTTTCATGGTGAAGGTTTTGATGATTTATTAAAAGACACCCGCACTAGTTTTACTGCCGTGCGGTCACGTAAACCCGATGCTTCTCGTGGACGTTCGCGAGAAGTTTATCAATTGGCAACCGGTTTTAAGGGACAGTAAACCTCGTTTGCATTCCTGCATACCCAAGTCACCCTCGAACAGAGGATTAGGAGTCTAGCACTTGAACAACATGACAAAGAATTTGGTTTTATGGCTCATCATCGCAGCGGTGCTGTTAACGGTGTTTAATAACTTTAGCCAAGAAGCTGCTCCCAATCGCGTGAGCTATTCAGAATTTGTACAGGCGGTACAGCGTGATCAAGTTCGAAACGTAGAAGTTGATGGTATTATGATCAACGGCAAATTTGGTGATGGCACTAGCTTTGAAGTGGTGCGGCCAGCCTTGTCAGACCCTAAGTTAGTGGATGATCTGCTAACCCATGAGGTGGAAATTGTAGGTAAACAGCCAGAGCAACAGAGTATCTGGATGCAACTTTTAGTTGCGAGTGCCCCTATTCTAATTATTATTGTGGTGTTCATGTTCTTCATGCGCCAAATGCAAGGTGGCGCGGGAGGCAAGGGTGGTCCCATGTCCTTTGGTAAGAGTAAAGCCCGCTTAATGAGCGAAGATCAAATTAAAACTACTTTTGCTGATGTTGCAGGGGTTGAAGAAGCCAAAGAAGACGTGCAGGAATTGGTGGAATTTTTGCGTGACCCCGGCAAGTTTCAACGCTTGGGGGGTCATATACCAAGGGGTGTGCTCATGTCGGGTGCGCCAGGCACAGGTAAGACCTTGTTGGCTAAAGCCATAGCGGGTGAAGCTAAGGTGCCTTTCTTTAGTATTTCTGGTTCTGATTTTGTTGAAATGTTTGTGGGTGTGGGTGCATCCCGTGTACGTGATATGTTTGAGCAAGCCAAAAAACAAGCGCCATGCATTATCTTTATTGACGAGATCGATGCCGTGGGTCGCCATCGTGGCGCTGGCATGGGCGGTGGTAATGATGAACGTGAACAAACCCTCAACCAGTTATTAGTAGAAATGGATGGTTTTGAAGGTAACGAAGGAATTATTGTGATCGCGGCAACTAACCGCCCAGACGTATTAGACAAAGCGTTATTGCGTCCTGGTCGTTTTGACCGTCAGGTTTACGTGCCTCTACCAGACATTCGTGGGCGCGAACAGATTCTTAATGTACACCTCAAAAAAGTACCTCTAGGTGACAGCGTAAAAGCCAAGTTAATCGCGCGTGGAACGCCAGGCTTTTCGGGTGCAGACCTAGCTAACCTAGTGAACGAGGCCGCTTTGTTTACGGCGCGTTTAAATAAGCGCACCGTGGGCATGGATGAGTTAGAGAAGGCTAAAGATAAAATCATGATGGGGGCCGAGCGCAAATCTATGGTCATGCAGCCTAAAGAAAAGCTCAACACGGCTTATCACGAAGCGGGCCATGCCATTGTTGGACGTTTGGTGCCAGATCACGATCCCGTTTATAAGGTGACTATTATTCCCCGTGGCCGAGCTTTAGGCGTGACCATGTTCTTGCCCGAAGAAGACCGCTATAGCTTGTCTCGGCAAGGTATTTTGAGTCAAATTTGTAGCCTGTATGGTGGTCGTATTGCGGAAGAAATGACCTTAGGAAAAGAGGGCGTGACTACTGGCGCTTCTAACGATATTCAGCGCGCGACACAACTGGCGCGTAACATGGTGACCAAGTGGGGCCTGTCCGAAAAATTAGGCCCACTGCTTTATGAATCAGAAGATACTGATCCGTTTAGTGGTGCACAAGGCCAGGGCGCCAAAGGTTTCTCTGATGAAACAACAGCAGTTATTGATAGCGAAATAAAAGAAATTATTGATACTTGTTACGAGCGTGCCAATGTTATTTTACATGACAATCGCGACATCCTAGATGCCATGGCGAATGCCTTGATGAAGTATGAAACCATTGACTCAGGTCAGTTGGATCAATTGTTAGCTCGTGAAGATGTGTCTGCGCCAGAAGGTTGGGACGATCAGGATCGTAATAGTAGCGGTTCAGACATTGATGGCAATGCTAGTGCCGCCTCAGCGGATGACCAGGCCACTGTTGCTGAATCTGATCTAGACGCAGACAACAGCGATGTGCTAGGTGCAGACGAAGCGCCAAGCTAAGATGTTGTTTGGTGACCAGCGGCTTAACTTGTCAGAGCCACATGTTATGGGAGTGTTAAATGTCACTCCCGATTCTTTTTCTGATGGTGGCAGCTTATTTGCTAATCAATATGTGTGCCTAGATACCGCTATGGAGCGGGCGCGGGCGATGGTGGCAGAGGGTGCCAGTTTTCTTGACATCGGAGGCGAATCAACCCGCCCAGGTGCAGATGCAGTCTCTGCTCAACAAGAACTCGATCGTGTTATTCCAGTGATTGAAGCCATTCGAGCTTCCTTAGATGTCGTAATTTCAGTGGATACTAGTACACCTGAGGTTATGGTGGCTGCGGCTAGAGCTGGTGTTGGGTTGATTAATGATGTGCGGGCTCTAGGGCGTAAAGGTGCCTTGCAGGCTGCCGCTGATACACAGTTGCCCGTATGCCTCATGCATATGCAGGGTGACCCTAAGACCATGCAAAACAACCCTGTTTATGATTCTGTAGTTGAGGATATTAGTGCCTATTTTGATGAGCGTGTTGCCCAGTGTGAGCATGCAGGTATCCCAGCAGAGCGAATACTCATTGATCCAGGATTTGGCTTTGGTAAAACCTTAGTCCATAATCTACAATTACTAAAACAGCTTAGCAAATTAGTCAATAAAGGTCTGCCAGTATTGGTAGGCATGTCACGTAAAAGCATGATTGGTCATGTCTTGAATCGACCCATGGATGAACGTTTGTATGGTGGCTTGTCTGTTGCTGTGATGGCCTATGAACGCGGTGCGCAGATCGTGCGAGTGCATGATGTTGGGCCTACGGTTGATGCGCTGCACATGGCACATGCGGTCATGGTCAGTGATCAAATCTAAACCACGGAAGGCGATAGAAAGGAGTTTGGTATGAAGTACTTTGGAACAGATGGTATTCGTGGCCGCTGTGGTGAATACCCCATCACCCCCGACTTTATGCTCAAATTAGGCTGGGCCGTTGGAAAGGTATTTTCTGAACAAGGCCGCAGTAAAGTTTTAATTGGCAAAGACACTCGCGTGTCTGGGTATATGTTTGAGTCTGCGTTGCAAGCGGGCTTATCGGCGGCAGGCGCAGATGTGCTGTTATTGGGACCCATGCCCACTCCAGCCGTGGCCTACCTAACGCGTACTTTTCACGCCGAAGCTGGCATCGTGATCAGCGCCTCACACAATGGTTATCGAGACAATGGTATTAAGTTTTTTTCGGCCCAAGGCGTAAAACTGTCTAACGAAATAGAAGCCGCTATTGAAGATAAACTACAAGAAACCATGGTGTGTGTGGCTCCAGAAAATCTAGGCCGAGCGCAGCGCATCTCTGACGCTGCTGGTCGCTATATTGAATTTTGTAAAGGCACTGTGAGCCACCATACCAGCTTAAAGGGGATGAAAATCGTACTCGACTGTGCCCATGGTGCGACCTACCACATTGCGCCTAACGTGTTGCACGAACTCGGTGCTGATGTCACTAGCGTAGGTATTGACCCGGATGGGTTCAACATCAACCAAGACTGTGGCTCTACGTCCATCGCCATGTTGCGTAAAGTTGTACGCTTGCAAGAAGCAGATATAGGCATTGCCTTAGATGGCGATGGTGATCGTTTGATTATGGTGGATCATACGGGTGATGAGGTTGATGGTGACGAACTGATGTTCATTATCGCCGCTCATTTAAAGCGTAATGGTTTGCTTGAAGGTGGGGTTGTTGGTACACAAATGAGCAACCTAGGCATGGAACTTGGCCTCAAGGACTTGGGTATTGATTTTTCCCGTGCCCAAGTAGGGGATCGATATGTAATGCAGGAGCTAAGAGACAAGGGCTGGCTCCTTGGTGGCGAATCTTCAGGCCATTTAATTTGTAGAAACCTCACTACCACAGGCGACGGCATTGTAGCTGCATTGCAGGTTTTACAAGCCATCCAATCGAGTCGCAAATCGTTATATGAACTCAAGAGTCAAATGCAAAAGATGCCACAGAAAATGGTTAACCTGCGCTTTGGTAGCCGAGTGAATTTGTCAGAATACCCGGCTTTAGATGGGATGGTCGAAGCCATGGAAAAACGCATGGGAGGCCGCGGACGGGTATTACTTCGGCCCTCTGGCACTGAGCCTTTGGTGAGAGTGATGGTAGAGGGTGAAGATGCCGATTTGGTGAGCCAGTACGCACAAGAGTTAGCTCACGATGTTAATCAAGTCATCTCTTAAACTAATGGGCTACCAATAACTGGTTAAATGCAGGCTAAAAACACTTAATGCCTTGTTTAGAGGCCCTAATTTCAGTATTATTGCGCGCTCAAATTGAATACCGTTGGCTTGTGTCAACAGAAGGTTAAGGTAATGGCTCACATGATCGTTGCAGGCAACTGGAAAATGAATGCCAGCAAAAGCGCTGTAACTGAGTTATTAAGTGGCCTAAAAGACAATGTGGCATCAGTCTCTAATGCAGAGCTGGTGGTGTTTCCTCCATTTCCATACCTGGCACAAGCCCAAGCCGAATTGATGGGTACAGGTATTCGTATTGGCGTACAAAACATTTGTGCCCAAGACAAAGGTGCTTATACTGGAGAAGTGTCTTTAGTCATGGCTAAAGAGTTTGATGTCAGCTACGTGCTGGTAGGGCATTCAGAGCGACGTGCTTTGTTTGCAGAAGACGATAGTCAAGTGGCAGCCAAATATGTGGCTACCCAGGCGATGCAGTTAACGCCGATATTATGTGTAGGTGAAACCTTAGAGCAGCGTGAACAAGGACGGACTTTAAGTGTGGTGAATGGTCAAATTCAGGCCGTTATAGATGCCGCGGGTGGGGCTAGCTTCGCCCATGCTGTAATCGCTTATGAGCCAGTGTGGGCCATAGGCACTGGGTTAACTGCGAGTCCGAAGCAAGCGCAGGAAGTGCATCGAGCCATCCGTGATCATATAGCGGATGTGGCGCCAGAGCAGGCTCGCGGATTAAAGATTTTATATGGTGGCAGTGTGACTGTGGCCAGTGCTGAAGAGCTATTTGCTCAAGCAGACATTGATGGCGGCCTAGTTGGCGGCGCATCCTTACAAGCCGATTCTTTTTTGGCCATTGGTCGGGCGGCGAAATAGATTAGCGCGTATTAAACGCAATAAGTGTAAAGCGAGAAATTTAATGGAAGTAGCAATTCTAATTGTACATGTGTTGTTAGCCGTAGCCTTAATTGGCTTTATTATGATTCAGCAAGGCAAAGGTGCCGATGCTGGGGCCTCTTTTGGGGGTGGCGGTGCTTCACAAACCGTTTTTGGCAGTAGCGGTTCAGGAAACTTTCTGAGCCGGACTACGGCGATTATAGCGGCTGGTTTATTTGTGACCAGTTTTGCTTTGGCTTTCTACGCCAAGCAACAAGCTAGCAGTATTTCTGATGCGGGCATTCCCATCGTTGAGCAAGTAGAGCAACAAACGCTTCCTAATTTTGAAGAAGCATTGGTGCCTACTGACAGCGATGTGCCAGTAACAGAGTAAAGGGTTATGCCGACGTGGTGGAATTGGTAGACACGCCACCTTGAGGGGGTGGTGAGCTATGCTCGTGCCGGTTCAACTCCGGCCGCCGGTACCAAATTGACGTCTATTACCAATCATAGATGTCCTAAAAGCCCCTAAAAATGGGGCTTTTCTTTGTCTGTTATATAATTACTGTCCGTTATTGGCTATTGATGTGGGCTTATATTTGGGGGTATAGTGGGGGGTATAAAGGGAAGAAGTCCACGATTATGCTAAATATACCCCAAATCAATAATGCCAAAATCTTGGAGAAGCAGTACAAGCTGTACGATTCTGGCGGCTTGTATTTGCTTATCCATCCTAACGGCTCTAAATATTGGCGGCTCAAGTATCGTTACTTAGGCAAAGAGAAGGTTATGGCCTTTGGCGTTTATCCAACCGTGTTGCTTAAAGAAGCTAGGGGCAAGCGTGATACAGCCAAAAAGACCTTGAGTGACGGTGATGACCCCATTCAGTTAAAAAAATCAAATAGACGTGCTCAAAAGATCGAAGCTGAAAACTCGTTTAACAATCTCGCCCTTGAGTGGTGGAAAAATGAAAGGGAAGGCTGGAAAGAAGATCATGCTAACAATGTGTGGCGCACACTTGAAGTTGATGTGCTGCCCTACATTGGTACAAGGCCAGTTAAGGGTATAACGTCTGGTGAACTGTTGGACGTAGTTAGAGCGGTTGAGTCTAGAGGCGCATTAGATGTAGCAAGCCGCATCCTACAGCGCTGTGGCGCAGTCTTTCGTTATGCCATACAAACTGACCGCCTAGTGTATAACCCAGCCTCAGAGCTACAGGGTGCGCTCAAAACGCGCAAAGTTAAAAGCAGGCCTTCAATGTCGCGTGAAGAGTTGCCCCACTTCCTCAAGAGTATTGATAATTACAGTGGTGAAATGGTCACTATTCTTGCGCTACGCCTTACAATCTTAACGTTTGTCCGACCAGGTGAAATACGCTTGGCTCGTTGGGAAGAGTTTGATCTAGAAGATAAATTATGGCGCATTCCTGCTGAACGCATGAAGATGACCTCTGACCATCTAGTACCATTACCTAAGCAAACTTTAGAATTGCTCGAACGCCTGCGCCCAATTACGGGCCACTATGATTTGTTGTTTCCTGGCTTTAGGGGCAAGGATCGGCCAATATCAGAAAATACCATGAACCAAGCGCTCAACCGCATGGGCTACAGGGGCGAAGCTACACCCCACGGGTTTAGAAACACCGCCAACTCGATACTGATTGAGAAGTTCAACATTGAGGCAGTAGATAAGCAGCTAGGACACCAGCAACGTAACAAGGTTCGCGCAGCGTATAGCCGCCATGCTGAGTATTTAGAAGATCGAGTTAAGATTATGGATTGGTGGGGAAATTACATTGAGCAGATGGAAGCAGGTTAAAACGCGGTCGCCCTTAATTTTGGTGCTGGTGGTAAATAATAGATTCTAAGTTGTACTGTTCCTAGGCTGATTCTCGAAAAGGTGGCAAACCTACCCACTCTGGCATGGTAAATTATTTGTAGGTCGCAGGGATGCTTTGTGAGTAAACTTTTCAAACTTAAAAAATGGCTTACTGTCGCTGAATCAGCAACGTATTTATCATTAGCGTTTTCAGAAACAGTGACAGAATCTGACATATACCGACTAGTCTTAGATCGACACCTTACGCTATCAGCTAATTTAGTTAATCATGCTTATGCGAGAACTGGCCGCTCCGTTGGTATAGAGGACGCAGACTTTTATATGTCAGACGACCTTGATTTGGCTAGTATCAATGAAACTGTCGACAGGATTAGAAAAGAACGTGGTGAAGATCCTTTAATCAGACCCGCCGCCCCTCATAAAATTATTAGTTCTGTTGCTATAGGAGAAAATCAATACTTTAAACGCGATGTTAAAAACGACTTTACGACAGTAGGTGGTATTTGGGACTTAGTCATGGTTGGCAACAACAAGTTAAATATTGAGCATATGTTTCAAGTTTTAACTGGTGGCCCCGAAATAACTCTAACTTGTTTAGATGGTATATTCCTTAGTCAACCTAATGGAGAGGTATGCGAACTTCAGGTTAGCGTTGATGAAAATGAATATCAGACGGGGTCTAACGCGGCATTACGAGAAATTCACGAGCAAATTGGATATGGAAGCCTGACTGGCAAGAATGCTAAAAAAGCTCTTGCCGATCATAAAGAGCAAAGAGTTGAATATTTATCATACGTAAAGTCAAAACCTAAGAAAGATAACTATGATCCTGCCCATTTAATGCCCCAAGATGCGATATACGTCTTAAAAATGAGCTCACTCAATGCCCTAACTGGCAAAGTAGGTTCAAGCAGCGTTACCGATACAACTCAGCGTAACTATGAACTTGCCATTGGGCTGCTAACCAAAGCGCTGGCAGACAAGGCTGGTGCGAATTGTGGTACTCAAGAAAACCCCAATATCAGTGGATTGTCTGAGTTACTACAGCAATACCTGCCTGCTGATGATGTAGGGAGCCTTTCAAACAAGGCGCTATCTATTTCAACCTTGAGGAAGAGGCTAAAAATAGGCTGTGACTCTTTAAAAAACAGCTAATTAAAGGTTTTTGATATTTATTATTGGGTTTTGGTATTTATCTAATAACCGCATAGCCATCCATTAACGTGTGCCCATGTTAACTACCGTCTCAGGAGACAATAACATGGCTACTAGCATCCGCTTACAGCAAAACAGCAACACCAATACATCAACTAACCCCCGTATTATTCGCTGGCCTAAAGTTCACGATAAGGTCGACTTGTGCCGCTCTCATGTTCATAAACTTGTATCGCAAGGATTATTCCCATCCCCTATAAAGCTCACTCCGAACGGTAGAGCTAGCGGTTGGGTAGAATCTGAGGTTAACGAATGGCTAGAGCAGCGTATTGCTGACTCACGTTCTAAAAATCCAGTAGCGGCGTAGGGGGGGCAGAAATGAAAAAGGCCACCCAAAAGAGCAGCCCTGATCACGATTCACAATCTGATTATACGCCAATTAATGACCCAACCAAAATCGAAGAGTGTTTGATTCTGCTACTGACGCGGCATGAAACAAATACCCATGATGCTGGTCGTGCTTATAACGAAACCTGCCTACATTCTGAAGTATCTAGTCTTCAAAAAACCCACGGCATTATGGTTGATCGAGTGAGAAAGACAATCCCAAGGGCTCGCAGTAAAGCCGCATACGCCCATTACTTTCTAACTGGTGATAACCGCACTAAGGCCATGAAGCTGTTGGATGGATTAAGGTCTAAGCGGAATGCTCAACCTATGAACTGGGTTGAGGCATGAAAGCAGTTGATGTATTAGACCGACTAGAACAGGTCACAGGTGGTAATGGGAAGTGGATGGCATGTTGTCCTGGTCATCAAGACAAGTCCCCTAGCCTAGCTATTACAGAAACCGATGACAGGGTATTAGTTTATTGCTTTGCGGGTTGCGAAACCTCAGACATTACCGCAGCCATAGGGCTGAATGTAGCCGACCTATTTTATAACAAGCTAGCGGGTACAGAAATGACCGAGAGAAAGCGCCAACGCTTTGAAGAAGTCTTGAAAAGTGAACGCATTCAAGTTGCCATTATCAACGCAGTGGAAAAAGTAGAGCGACCGCTAACAACCCATGAGCGTAATAGGCGTTCACTTGGACAGCAACGGATTAACAAGATTGAAGGAGCGTTACATGAATAGTTCAGTAACAGCGATTAGCACAACATTAGCCGAAGTAGACGCCCTGCCAGTTACGCGGTTAAAGGTTGAGCTTGAGTATGGTTCTACGGGCTACGACAGGGAACAATCTTTTGTCATTAAAGGGCTATTGCCTGAGCAATCATTTGTCAGTATGTATGGGCCAAGTGGCAGTTTTAAAAGCTTCCTTGCCTTAGATTGGGCGTGTCATATCGCCTCTGGGATTGATTGGGATCAGCATAAGGTCAAAGAAGGGGCTGTGCTCTACGTTGCTGGTGAGGGCGGCTTTGGTGTCACCAAGCGGGTTAGAGCATGGGAGATACGACACCAGGGAGCTAACCTTGATAACTTGGCTCGATTGGGTGTGCCAGTGTTCCCCGCCAATTATGATCAAGTGGAGCTGGTGGTCGATTACTACAACGATATAAAAGCCAAGACAGGGCAAGACGTAAAGCTAATCATTCTCGATACATTAGCTCGATGCTATGGCGGCAACGATGAAAATTCATCCAAGGATATGGGGGCGTTTATAACGGGCTGTGCAGCCATTCAACAGCTTACAGGGGCTACGGTATTAGTCGTCCACCATTCGGGTAAGAACGTGGAAAGTGGGGGCCGTGGCTCCAGTTCATTGCCAGCCGCCCTAGACGTGGAGTACCGTGTAAGTCGTGACGGTGAAGACCAACAAGCCTTAGTGCTGGCTTGCTCCAAAATGAAAGATTCTGATCAGCCAGAACCGAAAGCCTATGACCTAACCAGTGTTCATATTCGCACTGACTCGGATGGTGACGATGTTAATTCATTGTGCATTATTCCAGTGGGTAGGCCACCTAGTGACGATGAAGCGCCACCAATAAATACACCTCGCTGGAAGGCGTACCACACCGCCTTATGGCAAAGCGCACGCAGCCGCACAGAAACTAATGCCCCAGTTACTTATGCCCTGATACGAGACGACCTTAAAGCACTGGGCTTTGATATTAAACATTATGCAAGGTGGATGGAAAAGCTTGTTGATGAAGGGGCGCTTATCCGTGATGGTGAAATGGTTTCAATGGGCCAAATAAGCTTAGAAAAAGGAGAAAGCTAAGTGGGTAGCTAACTGGGTAGTTAAGTGGGTAATTATTCCTAAGTGGGTAATTAGCTACTACCCACCCACTTAGCGTGTATATATAACCTAAGTGGGTAATTGAAGGGTATTTAGACCATAAACCCACGTAATCATTGGGCTATAGAGCTACCCACTTAGGAATTTATCAAAGCTAAGTGGGTAGTAGCTAACTGGGTAGCTAAGTGGGTAGTACAATTAAAATGTGTATGAATTGGAGTATCAAAAATGATCATGAAACTAAGCCATGACAACAAACAAACAGTCGTAATGCCAGATGAAAATCATTGCTTACCTAAGTTGCTAATCAGCGCCAACGTAAAGAACCATTTAGAAATTAGCAACACGGTAATTTCACCCATTGCTGGACTACTGGTTGACAGAGGCCATAGCCAAAAGGATGCGCTAGCCAAGGCTGCGGCCCTGATTGCTGCTGCAAAACCAACCAATGAGCTAGAGTTGATGCTAGCAAGTCAAATGGCGCTAACTAGCTTATTAGTTACCCACACGGCAAGCCAAGCCTATACCGCCAAGACACACCAGGTATTAAACGCTGTCAGTAACCAAGTGATTAAGTTTAACCGCATTTACCTAGAACAAATCAATACACTTCAAAAGCTCCAAGGCAAAAGTCAGACGCAGAAAATTATAGTTGAAAAAGTGCATGTTGAGGCAGGTGGTCAAGCGGCAATAGGTGTCTATGAGGGAGGGGGAGTGAATGATAAAAAGTGACCACCAAGACCATGCGCCCAACAGGTTCGACTTTAATACCCTGTCTTTGTGTGGTGCAAAAACCCGTGCTGGTGGTTCATGTAAGCATAAAGGCAATATCCGTAATGGTCGCTGTAAATTACATGGTGGCAAATCCACAGGCCCGAAAAAACCTGCTTGTGGCCCTCACAACGCTCGCTACATCAACGGACTGCGAACCAAGGAAGCAATCGCCATACGCAAGCAAGCGGCCCACTTGCGGCAAGCATTAGCTGATCTAAAGTAGGGAAAAGTAAAGGTTTGAATCTGGCATCACAATAGGTTTTAATATTCTAGAAGCAATGGATATTGCTATTGGGGCATGGGGTAACTTTGGACCAGTTGAGGTCAATGTTATAGGCAGCAGTGTCAATGCGGTAAGAAGTTCAGAATGGGATTATTGGTTCTTTAAGAACGGAGCTGCAATTGCCACTTACAACCCAAGCATCCGTTTCTTTCCTGCAAAAACCATTTATTATGCGCCCGATTATGCTAAAAGAATTTTAAAGGAGATTATGCCTACAAGGCTATTAGAAGGTTCTACAGCAATAACCTTAGACGATTACTAAGAAGATGGGGTAGAGTTGAAACTCTACTCAATACCTAGCTGTGTACGCAGTGTTTAATAAAAATTGTTAGTAGGGTGCCATAAAATTAATTCGACTAATTATAATAAGGCGCAATAAAGCTTCCATCCGGTAGGTATCTCTGTGTAGGTGTCTATTCATAATAAGACTCAATAATTTTACTAATAAAGCAGTTAAAAAGTACCGATACTATAAATAACGTGTTGGATTGATTTTAATGTTATTCGTGAGTTAAGGTCTTAGACATAAAATTATTCACTCAATCAATCTAGGGTAATCATATGGCTGGTTCAACTATTATAGAAGCGTCTGCAATTAACGGGCAAACATACTTTAATTCTGGCCAATCTATTGAGATCATAAAAAACTCTGGAACTGACTACATAGACTCCCTTTTTAGTGACTATTATGGAGGGCCTCGTAAATGGAATACGGATCCATATTTAGATTCAAAATATTCTAAGGATGGTTCTATTGTTATCTCTTATAGCTTTGCTTCAGATATAGCGCTATACAGTCCTGATTGGTTTGCCATGGAAGATCACTCAATAGTCTATGATCCTACGGCCTATAAAGAAACACAAAAAGCTGACATGAGGGCTGCATTTGCTGAGTTTAGTCAGTTCATAAATATTTCGTTTGTAGAGGTCAGTGAGAATAATAATAAGGTTGGAAGTATACGATTTTTTATTAACAGTTTGATTTCAAGCACTCATGGAGTGATTGGTGATGCAGTAGGTGACCAGCCAGATAAAAACCCACAGGCGGGTGATATTATCTTTTCACCAAAATATGCGGACCTCTCATTTGGTCAAGGGCTATTAGAAAATGGGACAATGTACTCACCTTTTGTAGTTTTAACACATGAAATTCAGCATGCATTAGGTATCGAACATCCTGGAGACCACAGGACTATTTCGTTTCCAGAAGAAAAAATATTTACGAAATATACAGTCATGACAGGGATTGAGGGTGATGCCCAGCCATACCGGAAAGATGGTATTGAGTATGGGGTTGTACAGGCATCTATGGTTTATGACATAGCTGCCCTTCAATACCTTTATGGTGCAAATATGAGCCATAATAGTGGTAACAATACCTATTTTTACAAGCCAGATACGCCATTTATTGAAACGATTTGGGACGCAGGAGGCACAGATACGCTTGATTTCAGTAACTTTAGTAAAGCTAGCACGATAAGCCTAATTGGTGGTGAGTATTCGACGATTGGTTTTGACGTTGACTGGTCAATGAGTAACAATCTTGGCATTGCTTTTAATGCAACAATTGAGAATGCTTCTGGTGGAGCAGGAAGCGATAACATTACTGGGAATCCATCCGGAAATATTCTCAAGGGTAATGCTGGTGATGACACTATCCGTGGTAAGGAAGGCAACGACCAACTTCATGGTGATGGTGGTAATGATTTTCTTTATGGTGATGGTGGCAACGACACCATCTTTGCAGATGGGGGCTCCGATACTATTCAAGGTGGTGCAGGGTTAGACACCATCAAGTACGCTCTTTCACAGGCCAACTACACGCTGGCTGTGGGCGAAAGCAGCTCTACCTTACGAGAAATAAGCACTGGCACTAATGACAGCCTCAGTACCGTAGAGAGGGTCGTATTTTCTGATAAAGCGGTTGCGCTTGATATTGGCAGTGGCGAGGTAGGTGGCAGTTGCTACCGTATTTATAAGGCGGCGTTTAATCGCACACCTGATGAAGGTGGTTTAGGGTATTGGATAGGACAGATGGATTTAGGCAAGACTTTGGTAGAGGTATCAGCGGGATTTATTGACTCTGATGAATTTAGAGCTTCCTACGGCACTAACCCCAGCAATGGGGAGTTTCTCACTAAGGTTTATAACAATGTCCTTGGTCGCGACCCTGACAGTGGTGGCTATGATTGGTGGGTGGATCAATTGGCCAATAACCCAGAAAAAACTTGGGACAAGGTGATGGCAGACTTTTCTGAAGGCACAGAAAACCAAGCCAATGTCCTAGAACTGATTGGTAATGGGGTGCAGTATGACTTATGGGTGGCCTAGGCTTCACCCGACTACCAGAATAGTTATTAGTACCCAAACTGCCATAGCCCTTACCCACTTCACACCTTCTCTAACATCGATTAAGCACCTTACAGCCATACTCTAAGCTGTGTTCGCTCATCCAGCACTGCAATGCTACCAATGTTCATTAGCTCTTCTTAGAAAATGCTGTAAGGCTTTAAATGGGAATTCTTCTTGTCTCAATAATGAACTTATATAGAGGTGGTATTACTCGCTGTTTAGGCCACCCATAAGTCATAGCTCATGCCGTTTTCAATTGTAGGCAGCAGGTTTGCTCTGTTCTCTGCGCTGTCTGCTATTTCTGCTAATACTTGCCCACCTGTTTTGTTCTGATCCTCAATGGTAGATGTATAATATGCTAAGCCAACCGGATCAGGAGTTCGTCCTAGTACATTCTGGTAAAACAAATCAACGACTGCCTCAACATTGTTGCCAGTGAGGTATTGGTCTGTGGTAGTGACACCATAGAGCGTTTGAAACTCTGCAGACCAAACAAATTCTTCCGCCATTTGCACAGCACTTGCACCATTATCTGCACGATCAATCCAAAACCCAAAGCCAGTTTTCTCTGGGGTACGATTAAAGGCTGCTTTGTAGGTACGATAAATGCCACCTGCACTGTTAGCACCTTCAATGTCTAGTGCTATAGATCCGTCAATACATTTTAAACGAGAGATTGAATCTGAGAGTGTAATCGACTTTACATCAGCAATATAAGAAAAAACAGATACTTGAGTGTTAGTGGTTGTTGAAAGTGAATCTAAATCAACTGAAGGCGTGAACTTTTTTGGAGCCTTCATGACTGGAATATAGTCCTGTTTCCTCAGAATAGTATTCGGTTCTATTCTATAAAAGTCCCAAGATAAATCCCCCTTGTAAACAATCGCCCCATTTACAAAAGATATGTCTTCCATTTCAACAGATTTTTCTAGGTCAACCAAAAAATTAATTTTTGATGTCTCACTGATTTGAAGTTCTGGTGAAGCAGTCGGCCACGACATTGATGTCATGTATTGAGACACAGGCATAATGTTAAACTGTTTCTCCAATGCAGGAGCATAGACCTCTACGAAGCCCCCCTGTCCATTGTTGAGAAAAAAATGAGAGCCAGAATTTGTGTTAACTATTAAATCCTTTATGTTGTCACCATTAATTTCAGATTGAAAAGTTGTTCTCATTTGCTCAGGGAAATTACCGATTACATCAAAGTCTCTGTCAACTGATATGAAATTAACACCAATACTTTCTTCCTGAAAACCCAATAAACGTTCTTTTCCATCAATAGAATCAACAAAATGAATTTCATGAAACTTATAATCACCCTTTGGCAAAGAAACTCGATTGTTAATATTCAGTTGACTATCTAAAAATAAAACTTCATCACTTTTTGAGCCATATGGAGCTAAAACGACCTCATTACCTACAACCTCTAAAGCACCAGCAGATCGCTCGATCACTAAGCTTTTTATAGGCTTAAAGTTACTGTCGAAAGAGATCAGTGTCGAATTCCCCCAACCGGAAAACCCTAACGCTATAAAACCATCAGATAGTGGTTTAATATCGTGCCAAAATAATCGGTCTGGAACTGCACCAATGGCCGAATTTAACTCATAAGGTAACGCTTCAACAGTTCCACCTAAAGACACCTTGAAAATATACCCACCTCTCCAATTACCATCCGGAAGTTTCGTGTTTTCGTTCTCTTTATCATGATCAACTAAAACAAAGTGACTTTTATCTATTGGAACAGCATAACTTTTAGGAAAGCCTATTTCAGCATCTAAAAAACTTGATTGGTATTCACCACTAAGTAAGTCAACTGACAACATTAGAGATGGAAAATACTCATTTATCTGCAACCCCCCTTGATGGTAAAGTAAAAATAAATTTTCTCCATTAGAGCTAATCAGTCCACCATTTCCTTCAAATTGTAGCTTTGGGGAATCGCCTAAAAAACCATTCACACGAATCACTATTGCACCCCAGAAACATATAAAAAGTTATTACTCATAAATTTATCTACCAAATTACCACCAGTAGCTTCAAGCTGACTTTCCCAAAAGGCTAGACCGACAGCATCAGCTGGTCTGCCATAGTAGGCTATATAGATTTTTTGAACGTCATTAGAATAAACAGCCATGATACAAATCCCTTTGCTAAAATCGATTCAGACATAATGTGCAACAACTTTTTACGTTGTCTGATATTCCATTATTATCGTGATTGCTACACGTGAATTATTATATTACGCTATATTATATTATAATAAATACATCATCACTCACTAATAAACAGTGTGCTAGGAATACCACCATGGCATCAGTTACTTCAGAAAGGCAAGTGCAAGAGTTATATATTGCCTATTTTGGCCGACCTGCAGATGCAAGTGGGTTAGCTTACTATGCAAATGAATTAGACAAAGGCACAAAGGATGTTGCCGAGATTGCGCTTGGCTTTGGCGGAAGTGCTGAAGCGGCTCCTATTGTTGCATTAGACACTGATAAATACGTAGAGGCTCTTTACCTGCAAGCATTTGGTCGTAACTATAATGCAGAAACAGATAGTACTTTTTGGGTCGATTCGATTGCTTCAGGTGTTTACACTAAAGAAATGGCAATGGTTGAAATTCTGAATGGAGCAAGTGGAAATGATGCCACTGCAGTTGCTAACAAAGGTAAGGTGGCTGCAACCTTTACTACAGCGCAAGAGACTAATGAAAAAGCTTATAATGTCGAAGTGTTAACCGCGGCTAAAGCTCTGATGTCTGAGGTAACTGCTAAAGCGGCTACACTAACAACGGGTACTGCTGCAGCTGAAGCTGCTGTTGATAACTCTGCTCCTTTAACCACTGCCGCTGCCGCCAACCGTCTATATATCATCGCTAAAGCAGAACTTGGTGCTGCTGAGGTTGCTCAAGCTACTGCCGTTGCATCTGCTGCTATGCTAGCCTCTAACCACGCATTCGCGCAAGCGCGCATAACCCTATCCAATCACTTGATGAATGAATCTGCCAAAGCTCTTGCTGTTGCCATCGCTTCTGGTGATGTCGCTAAAATAGCAGCTGCTACCGCCGCAGACACTGCTGCGAAGGCGGATTTTGTGGCGAAAGCAACAGCAGCACATTCTGCAAGTGCTCTCCATGTTGCTCAGGGTAAGGTTGTTAAAATTACTTTTGAAGCTACTGCAGCCGCTCTAAGTGCGGCTGACCTTGCTATTGCTTATGGTGTTGCTATAGATGGTGGTGATCCAACTGCTATAGCGGTTGCTAAATCAGAACAATCTGCCGCCAATGCCGATTTTGATGCTAGTTACACTTTATACACTAGTCATGTTAGTAATTTAAGTAAACATGTTGGTGTTTCTAGAGCTTTATATATCGCTAATGAGGCTGTATCTGCTGCTAAGGCGGGTGGTGACCCAGCTGTAATCGCAGCAGCTAACGCGACCCGAAATGAGGCAGTTGCATTACGTGATGCTCTTTTTGTTCTTAAAGCTGACCCTAATGGCACGATAGCGGCATCAATGGTTGGCGGCCGAACTACACCGGAACCAGCTGTCGCTGCTGAAGCTTTAGGTAAAGCTGATGAGGCTTTAGCTGTCGCTAAGACCAGTGGTGATCCAGATATAATAGCAGCAGCTAACGCGGCCCGACTTGTGGCAGTTGTAGCCTTCCGTGATGCAATTATTTTTCGCGATGCTCCGAGTTACCTTCAAGGCGCTGGTACTTTTGAGCAACAAATATCAACCATTAATGCTGATGCCGCTGCTATTGCTGCTGCTGCTGACCCTAATGGCAAGATAGCTGCTGCTGCTGCTAATGCTCATGTCGCTAAAATGGCTGCTGAAGCTGATGCTTACAAAGCCTCTAGGACCCAATCACAAATCGCTGCAGAAGCTTTAGGTAAAGCTGATGAGGCAGTATCTGTGGCTAAGACCAGTGGTGACCCAGATATAATAGCAGCAGCTAACGCGGCCCGAGATGTGGCGGTTGCATTACGTGATGCTACTCTTTATGGCGATGCTCCGAGTGCAGGCGGTGCTACTTTTGAGGAACAAATATCAACCATTAATGCTGCTGCCGCTGCTAACGTTGCTGCTGCTGACCCTAATGACATGAGAGGTGCAGCTATTGCTGCTGACAAAGCTGCTTCTGACAAACTTCATGCCGAACATGTTGCTGCTGCTGCTGCTGACACAGTTCATATCGCCAGACAGGCTGCTCAAAAAGCTGCCTATGAAGCCGCTAACCCTAAACCTCCATCAGTTGTCGCTGCAGAAGCTTTAGGTAAAGCTGATGAGGCATTAGCTGCCGCTAAGGCGGGTGGTGACCCAGATATAATAGCGGCAGCTAATGCGTCCCGAGAAGCGGCAGTTGTATTGCGTGATGCTGCTCTTTATCTCGCTGTTGCCACTAACGTAACTTTTCATGCTGAAGTTTTAGCTGTTGATGCTCTTTTTGCTGCTGCTGCAGCATCTTCTGCCAGTCTTGAAGCAGTGACTGAGTTTGACTATAGTCCCGAACCTGACTTGTTTATCTAGTAGTGCTAGTCAGGCTAGATCAGGCGTCAAATAGTTGGTCTGGTCAAGGGAACTAAGCGTCTGAGGAATCAGCTATCATAAATGTTAAATCTATTTTGATTCATTGATTTTGTTCGGTACCCAGTGTTCAACATAAACAGTGTGCAAGGAATACCACCATGGCATCAGTTACTTCAGAAAGGCAAGTGCAAGAGTTATATATTGCGTATTTTGGCCGACCTGCAGATGCAAGTGGGTTAGCTTACTATGCAAATGAATTAGACAAAGGCACAAAGGATGTTGCCGAGATTGCGCTTGGCTTTGGCGGAAGTGCTGAAGCGGCTCCTATTGTTGCATTAGACACTGATAAATACGTAGAGGCTCTTTACCTGCAAGCATTTGGTCGTAACTATAATGCAGAAACAGATAGTACTTTTTGGGTCGATTCGATTGCTTCAGGTGTTTACACTAAAGAAATGGCAATGGTTGAAATTCTGAATGGAGCAAGTGGAAATGATGCCACTGCAGTTGCTAACAAAGGTAAGGTGGCTGCAACCTTTACTACAGCGCAAGAGACTAATGAAAAAGCTTATAATGTCGAAGTGTTAACCGCGGCTAAATCTCTGATGTCTGAGGTAACTGCTGAAGCGGCTACACTAACAACGGGTACTGCTGCAGCAGAAGCTGCTGTTGATAACTCTGCCCCTTTAACCGCTGCCGCTGCCGCCAACCGCCTATATATCATCGCTACAGCAGAGCTTGGCGCTGCTGAGGTTGCACAAGCTGCTGCCGTTGCATCTGCTGCTAAGTCATCCACTGCGGCTACTGTGGCCGCCTCTGGCGCTGCAGCTGCTGTTGCCGTGGCTGCAACAGCTGCCAAAGTTCTTGAAGAGGCCATCGCTGTTGGTGACGTCGCTGCAATAGCAGCTGCAAAAACGACTGAAGTTAATGCTAAGGCTGAAGCTGCTGTTAAGGCTAAAGCTGCTGTTAGGGCTGGAGAGTTTTATAATGCTCAACTTGCTGCTAGCAAAACTGCTACTGAAGTCGCTACTATTGCTAACAGTGCTGCTACCTTAGCTACTGCGTATGGTTCTGCTGTAGAAAGTGGTGACCCTTCTTCTATAGCCGCGGCTAAATCAAAACAAGCTTCGGCCGTTGCTGCGTTTGATATTAAGTACACTTTACACACTAACAATTCGACAGCCTTTGCTGCAGCTGAAATCGCTACCGCTGCTGCTGCCAAAGCTGTTTCTGATTCCACTACTGCTGCCGCTAATTCTGTATCTGAAACAGGCCCGTCTGCAGCCGCTGCAGAATTAGCAGCTAGCAACGCTGTTGCTCAAGCGGCAGTCGCCTCAGCAACTGCTGCTACTGCTAATGCTGTGTTTAATGCTACTACTGCTTACAGCTCAGCTGTAATCGGAGGTGACCGCGCTGCAATAACAGCTGCTCAAACAGCCGTAGTAGCAGCCAGCGCAGCCACTGCGGCTGCAAAAAAGTATTCAGCTGCTGTTAATGTTGTCAATGGGTCAGTTTCTCGTGATATTGAAGCTTTAATAGCTTCTGGTTATTCTGGGCCTATTACAGCAGCAGAGGCAGAAGTTGTAGATGGGTCTAGGGAATATGGCCATGATGATGGTTCAGGGCTCAGTTTTGTACACTTTACTGATGGTGATGGCCCTTGGGCAAAAGCAGTGAGTGCGCTTGCAAGAGGTCGTTCTAGTGTCGTGAACATTCAAAAACGTCTAATTTCACAATCCGATAAAAATGATATCTATGCTGCTTGGGCGGTAGCTTCTGATGTGGAGATAAAGGATGCTCGTGATTCTGCTTGGGCAAAAGCGATGGCTATGGTCGACTGGACTGAAGAGCGATTACCTAAACAAGTGGAAGATGAACGCAAAGCGAATATTGCGCTATGGAAAAATGCGTACACAGAAAAAGACCTTCTATGGGTTGACCCTACTCCAATAGTTAATTCTTATAATAAAACTGCTGGCCTAATGAGGATTGTTAATGCAGCGAGGGACAAGGGTGCTGCTGAATCAGAGGCGTATAAAGCGGCTGGAGGCTCTGGCGTACCCGTTGCCTCAAAAACTGTGACTTTCGAGGGTGTTGAATATACATTTAATGCTTGGGGACTTGGTCCTTCTACTACCTCAGGCGACCAGAAAGCCGGAGATCAGAAAATGTTTCAGGCTCAAGTTGAGAAGACTGCCGCTTCTTTTCTTATGAATCTGCGCGAGGGTTCTGTAGCAGCCGATAGTTACGTTGCTCTGGTTAAAGCTGCCGCCGAAGCTAGAGCTGTTTCTGTAGCTGCCGCAAACGCTGAGAATGCTATTTGGGCTGCTCGAGTGGCTGCTGCTGATACTGATCCAGCTCTTGCTTATGGTACTGCGGACCTTGAGGTTGCAATAGCTTCTGGTTATTCTGGGCCTATTACAGCTGCTGAGGCTGAAGTTGTTGATGGGTCTTGGGTGTTTGGTAGTGGTGATGGTGCAGTACACTTTACTGACAGTGACGGCCCTTGGGCAGTGGCTGCAAGAGCTGGGTTAGATATATTAGCTATTCAAAATATGCCAGTATCTCAATTTAATAAAAATTATATATATGTTCAAATTATAAAAGGTTGGCAGGGTGGGACTTTAGGGTCAGCAGCAGCAGCAATAGCAGCTGAACCTGCCTTCTATAACTCAAAAACTTGGCTTGCTGCAGTGGCTGCTGTAGATTCAATAGTTTCAGCTTCTTCTTTTGCAGAGGCTGTTGCCACTAACGTAACTTTTCATGCTGATGTTTTAGCTGTTGATGCTCTTTTTGCTGCTGCCGCATCTTCTGCCAGTCTTGAAGCAGTGACTGAGTTTGACTATAGTCCCGAACCTGACTTGTTTATCTAGTAGTGCTAGTGAGGCTAGATCAGGGGGCATGAATTAGGTCGTTCAATTGTTCAAGGACGGCTATAGTTATTGTTCGTGATCGCTGAAAGCTGGCTTTTTGAACACTGAGTTTTCCCGTTTTAATTTTATAAATCGAAGACTTAAGTTATGTGCAGATGGTGCCGCTGCTTATCAAATTTTGTTTACGCCAAATCGTATTAGGCCAAAAGTGATATGTATCATTCAACCAGGAGAAGGTTTTGGAGGAAATTGGACACACTTTAAAGATCCAAATCAAATTTTAGCACGCTCGGTTTGGGAAAACCCTGCAGGTATGCCACCACTCCTGCTAGATGGAGAATATTGGAAACGAGAAGCATCTTCACCAGCCTGTTGGCCCTACTATGATGAATTCATTTGTTTGTTAGGTGACAACATATCTGTTTTTACAACTAAGTCTTATCTCAAAGAAGGCCATATGAAGGGGGCGAATTGGATCAAAAGGCGTACATGTTATATCAGCAAACTGCGATAAGTTTTAACGTCCTAACTACTTAAACCTGACACCATAAAAAGAATACCAACCTCACGGTTTATTCCGACACCGTAAAAAGAAACTTAATTCGGACTGTATTTAGTAAATCCCATGATTATTGAGAGAGATTTATTTAGTGCGCGGGGGTATTAATGGGGGTATATATGGATGTATTATTTTAAATATCCAATATAAACAATAGGATAAGTGTATATTTCAACTCCGGCCGCCGGTACTATATTTACATCTATTACCAATCGTAGATGTCCTAAAAGCCCCTAACCATGGGGCTTTTTTTTGCCTGGGCGTTTATTTTTTGGAGTATTGTTGAGTGTTGCTTGGGGTTTAGCTGCATCGAGGGAATCGATTGGGATATGCTTCCAAAGAGTTGCACTCCCTTAGGGAAAGTGTCAGCATCGAGCGCCTAACTAGTCAGTCAAATGGGGTTTTAAAGATGAAGGTAAACGGGCAATGTTATTGTGGAAAAATATCCTTAAAGGCTGAAGTGTCTGAAAATATGATGATGGCCTGCCACTGCAAAGATTGCCAGATATTCAGTGGTGCTCCTTTTAGGGCTGTGGCTGTCGCGAGCGCAGAAAATGTAGAGATTAAAGGTGAGGCCAAAGAATATGTCAAAGTGGCTGATAGTGGTAATAAAAGAATTCAAGCTTTTTGTGGCGATTGTGGTACTCAGCTTTATGCTACTGATCTAGAAAAAACCATGTTTAATATTCGCGCTGGTTTTTTAGAACAGCATCATCAAATTGTGCCTAAGAAACATATTTTTGGTAGTTCCACTGCTGCATGGCTGGCTGATATTGATGAGCAGGCCTGGGTTACCGCAGGTCCAAAAAGTGAGCCCTTGAAATCGTAAATAAGCAGGGTACACAGAGTTCTTGATCAAATAGTTTCAATGGTAATAGGCACACTGGGGTGTGAGGAGAGATAATGAGTTTATACGATAAAATGACCGCTGCTTGGGCCAATAGGGACGGTCAGGCCTACTTAGATCTGCATCATGAAGATTTTCAGATGACTTGGCATTCAACGGGAAGAGTGAGCAAAAAAGGCGACACTTCTGCTGAGCAGATGAGTGCGATTATGGGTTTTTCTACCATTCGCAATCGCCGTTGCATCTTCGAAAGTGATGACATCATAGTGCAGCATATGTTTGCTGATTATGAGAATGGAACCAAAGATGCAACCTTGCACGTTAGCCTGAAGAAAGATGGGCTGCTGTGGCAAACTGAAACCGGCGTAACAGCTGTCAAAACCCAAGCTTAATTTGTTCATATTAATCGATGTATGGCTTTTAATAAGTTAAATTTTTGTTATTAAGGAATTCACTATGCGTTATCTACATACCATGATCAGAGTATCGGATTTAAAGGCCTCTCTAGATTTTTGGTGTAATCAACTGGGCCTGGTTGAAGTTAAACGAACCGACTATGAGTCAGGGCGCTTCACCTTAGTATTTTTAGCGGCCCCATTCGATGCACTGGGTGCTAAAGATACTAAGGCTCCGCTCTTGGAACTCACCCATAACTGGGATGATGATGAAACCTTGACCACCGGCAGAAGCTGGGGGCATGTGGCTTATCGAGTGGATGATATTTATGGACTTTGCCAAACTTTGATGGATGCTGGTGTGGTGATCAATAGACCTCCCCGAGATGGGCACATGGCTTTTGTAAAATCCCCAGACAATGTGTCGATTGAATTATTGCAAGAGGGTGAGCATTTGGCGCCCATGGAGCCATGGTTATCAATGCCTAATACAGGCAGTTGGTAAGGCCCAAGATTAAAATTGGCCTTTTGCCATTTAGTTGCAATAAGTGTTTGACGTGTAAGGATTATATGGCTATTATGTGCGCTCTTTGATGCGGGGTGGAGCAGCATGGTAGCTCGTCGGGCTCATAACCCGAAGGTCGTAGGTTCAAATCCTGCCCCCGCTACCAATTTTAGGTGGATGTTTTATTACATTGACCTTTGGCGGAAGCCATCAAGAATTAATTCAGGGGTTCGTACTTGTGTGGTTAAAGCAATGATGAGACTGGATACATATAGTCAACAAAAAGCCCCAATTGAGGGGCTTTTTGCGTTTTAGGATGTTGAAATGGCAGGTGCAGCGGCACAAATTGAAGCATTAGTAGCGCCAGCAGTGGCAGCTTGCGGGTGTGAACTTTGGGGTATTGAATATATCTCTCAGGGACGGCACACCACTTTGCGCGTATACATAGATCATGCCAAGGGTATCGGTGTGGAGCAGTGTGCAGATGTGAGTCGGCAAGTTGCCGCCATTATGGATGTTGAAGATCCGATAACGGGAGAGTATACCCTCGAAGTGTCATCACCAGGGCTGGATCGCCCCTTGTTTAGTTTGTTGCAGTATCAAGCAAGTATTGGTGAGAAGCTGAGTTTGAAGTTGCGTCTGGCGTTTGATGGCCGTCGTCGCTTTACTGGTTTGCTAAGCGGCATTGAAGGTGATGACGTGGTTTTGCAGGTTGATGATGAAGAATATTTGTTGCCTTTTGACAGCATTGAAAAAGCCAATATTGTACCGCGCTTTTAAGCTCGGTTTTATAAGCCCAAATTAAGTGAGAGCTTGAAATGAATAATAAGGAAATTCTGTTAGTAGCAGAAGCTGTTTCAAATGAAAAGGACGTGCCAAAAGACGTTATCTTTGAAGCGATAGAGTTAGCTTTGGCCACTGCAACACGCAAGCATATTAACGACGAAAGCGATATTAGAGTCGCCATCGACCGCAAAACTGGGGAAGCAACTACCACGCGTTGTTGGACAGTAGTTACCGATGAGGTATACACCAACCCAGAAGCTGAATTAATTCTTGAAGACGCTCAAGTGACTAACCCTAGCCTTGTGCTGGGTGACCTTGTGCAAGAAGAATTGCCCACTGAAGTGTTTGGCCGTATTGCAGCGCAAACTGCTAAGCAAGTGATCGTGCAAAAGGTTCGTGAGGCAGAGCGGGCCAAGGTTGTGGAATTGTACCGTGGCCGTATTGGCCAAATTATTAGTGGTAGCGTTAAGAAAGTCACACGCGACAACGTGATTGTGGATCTGGGAAATAATGCCGAAGCCCTCATGGCAAGAGACCAATTGATTGGTCGAGAAACATTCCGTATGGGTGATCGTGTGAGGGCTTTGTTGTCTGAAGTACGAACGGAGAGTAGAGGTCCGCAGCTGTTCTTAAGCCGCACAGACCCACAAATGTTAATTGAGCTGTTTAAAATTGAAGTGCCAGAGATTTCTGAAGAGGTGATTGAAGTTCGAGCAGCTGCGCGTGATCCGGGATCCCGTGCTAAAATTGCAGTGAAGACTAACGATGGCCGCATAGATCCAATTGGTGCTTGTGTTGGTATGCGTGGTTCACGTGTGCAAGCGGTGACAGGTGAGTTAAACAATGAGCGCGTAGATATTGTCCTGTGGGATGATAATCCGGCTCAGTTAGTCATTAACGCCATGGCGCCTGCAGAAGTGAGTTCTATTGTTGTTGATGAAGATCGCCATGCGATGGACGTTGCTGTAAGTGACGAAAACTTAGCTATGGCCATTGGTCGCAATGGGCAAAATGTGCGTCTAGCCTCGGAGTTGACAGGCTGGACCATTAATGTGATGTCTGAAGAAGATGCTGCTGCCAAGCAACAAGATGAAGTGGGTGGTGTGGTTCAGACTTTTGTTGATGCGTTAGACATTGATGAAGACTTTGCTGAAATGTTGGTAGAGGAAGGCTTTGCTAGCCTCGAAGAAATTGCCTACGTACCCCTAGACGAAATGTTGGCGATTGATGGATTAGACGAAGACATTGTTGAAGAGCTCCGTACGCGTGCAAAAGATAAGTTACTTAACCAAGCGCTCGCAGCAGAAGAACAGTTAGACAACTCTGAGCCTGCTCAAGATTTGCTAGACATGGAAGGTATGGATACTCACCTTGCATTTGTATTGGCAAGTCGTGGCATCATTACCATGGAAGATTTGGCCGAGCAAGCTGTTGATGAGATCTCAGATATTGAAGGTTTGAGTGACGAGAAAGCTGCAGAATTAATTATGACGGCCCGCGCCCCTTGGTTTGTTTAAGCCATAGCCCGACCGACAGGAGAATATGATTATGACAGACCAAACTGTCAACACCCTAGCCGAGAAGGTAGGTGTCCCAGTTGAGCGTTTACTCAACCAAATGGAAGAAGCGGGCCTTACTCGCCGTGCAGCAACCGATGCAGTATCAGATGAAGAACGTAAGTCACTTTTATCTCACTTGCAAAAAGCCCATGGGGGAGAAGGTGATAATGCTGATGGGCCAAAGAAAATTACACTGCGGCGCAAGACCACCAGTACTCTGAAAGTTGCAGGTGCGGCAGGAAAGCGCACGGTTAACGTTGAAGTGCGTAAAAAGCGCACCTATGTTAAGTCTGAAGAAGACGATCAGGCGGCTGTGATCGAAGCAGAAAAAGTGGAGCTAGCAGCCCGTAAAGCAGGTGAAGTGGCTCAAGTAAAGGCAGACGCTGATGTGAAGTTGGCTACAGAAGCTGCCGCAGTCAAAGCTACTGAGGTGGCTGAAGCTGTAACGAGTGCTGACACCAATGTTGCAGTCATAGATACTGCAGATGATGCAGACAAAGCTAAATCAGACGCAGATGCTGTAGCAGCAAAAGTGGCAGCAGATGCTGAGGTGGCCCGTCAAAAGGCGACTGAAGATGCTAAGAAAAAACCGGCTCATCAAAAGACGTTTACTTCCCCAGATAAGCCCCGTGGTGGTGCCCCTGCAGGCAAGGGCAAAGGCAAGGGTCGCACTATTAGTGGGCGTGATGACCGCAGTCGAGGTAAAGCCTCACGCAGCAAAGGTAAGTTAGCAGCGCCTAAACGCTCTGGTAATGGTGAGCATGCTTTTGCAGTGCCTACTGAGAAGGTTGTTTATGAAGTCAATTTACCCGAGTCAATCACTGTAGCTGATCTAGCTCAGCGTATGAAAGTGAAGGCTGCTGAAGTGATTAAAGTGATGTTTAACATGGGTGCCATGGCAACCATCAACCAAGTCATTGACCAAGATACAGCAACCATCGTGGTTGAAGAAATGGGTCATACAGTGAAGTTGGTGATGGACGATGCTATTGAAACAGAGGTCGTTGAAAGCATTAATTACGAAGGTAATGAGATTACCCGCGCTCCTGTAGTGACGGTAATGGGCCACGTTGACCATGGTAAAACTTCGCTTTTGGACTCTATACGTTCCACCAAAGTGGCTTTTGGTGAATCGGGTGGTATTACTCAGCACATTGGTGCTTACCACGTTAAAACTGACAAAGGTATGGTGACCTTCCTAGATACGCCCGGACACGCAGCGTTTACAGCGATGCGCGCCCGTGGTGCTAAGGCAACAGATATCGTGATCCTAGTGGTTGCAGCAGACGATGGTGTGATGCCTCAAACAGAAGAAGCGGTGCAGCATGCCAAAGCAGCAGGAGTGCCCTTGATTGTAGCCATTAATAAAATGGACAAAGAAGGTGCAGATCCTGATCGGGTAAAGACCGAGTTATCTAGCCGTGAAGTAGTGCCAGAAGATTGGGGCGGTGAAACTCAGTTTATTCCAGTTTCAGCCAAGACAGGTGAGGGCATTGAAGCCTTGCTTGATGCGGTTTTACTTGAAGCTGAAGTGTTAGAGCTTACGGCTGTGCCAGAAGCTCCAGCCAAGGGTGTTGTCGTGGAAGCCCGCCTTGATAAAGGCCGTGGTTCTGTGGCCACTATATTGATTCAAAATGGCACCTTAAAGAAAGGTGATATTGTGCTGGCAGGACAACAGTTCGGTCGTGTACGGGCCATGTTGGATGAAAATGGTAAGCCAATTACGACTGCGGGTCCTTCTATCCCTGTAGAAATTCTAGGTTTGGGTGGTACTCCGGATTCGGGTGAAGACTTTGCAGTAGTGGCTGATGAAAAGAAAGCCCGCGAAGTAGCTTTATTCCGTCAAGGCAAATACCGTGATGTGAAACTAGCCCGTCAGCAAGCCTCTAAATTAGATGCTATGTTTGAGAACATGGGTAAAAACCAAGCCTCTGTTTTAAATGTTGTACTGAAGACAGACGTGCGTGGCTCTTTGGAAGCTTTAACCAGTTCCCTCATGGATATTGGGACAGAAGAAGTGAAGGTGCAAGTTGTCTCTAGTGGTGTGGGTGGTATCGCTGAGTCTGATGTTAACCTTGCCGTCGCATCCAATGCAGTGATCTTTGGTTTTAATGTGCGCGCCGACACACCTGCCAAGGCTTTAATTGAAAAAGAAGGCATTGATCTGCGTTACTACAGTGTTATTTACGACATTATTAACGATGTTAAAGCCGCGCTATCGGGTATGCTGGCACCTGAATTACGTGAATCTATCGTGGGTATAGCTGAAGTGCGTGAAGTGTTCCGTTCGCCTAAGTTAGGCCAAATTGCGGGATGTATGGTGACTGAAGGCACTGTTCATCGTAGTAAGCCTATTCGTGTACTAAGAGATAATGTCGTTATCTATCAAGGTGAGTTGGAGTCCTTGCGCCGTCACAAAGATGCAGTTACGGATGTTCGTAACGGTATTGAGTGTGGCATTGGAGTGAAGAGCTACAACGATGTGCGTGTGGGTGACCAGATCGAAGTCTTTGACACTATTGAAATTGAGCGTAGCTTGTAAGGGCTGATCATGGCACAAGAATATAGCCGCACCCAGCGTGTGGCAGACCAAATTCAGCGAGAGCTAGCGGCCTTAATCCAGCGTGAGGTGAAAGACCCTCGCGTGGGCATGGCCACAGTGAGTGCTGTAGAAGTATCCCGTGATCTTTCTCACGCTAAGGTGTTTGTGACGGTTTTAAATGGTGGCGAAGATCAGCAAGAGATTACTGAGTCAGTGAAGGCGCTTAACAATGCCTCTGGTTTTTTGCGTAGCCAACTCGGCCAACGCATGAAGTTACGCATTGTACCAACTTTGCGCTTTCATTTTGACGATAGTTTGTCTCGGGGTAATTATCTAAGCAACTTGATTGACCAGGCTCGGGCGTCAGACCCAGAGCAGGGCTCTAATGTCGAATAAGTCCTAATGGCACGTCAGCCCAAAGGTCGTTTAATCAACGGTATCCTTATTTTAGACAAGCCTACAGGCATGAGTTCAAATCATGCTCTGCAGCGGGTTAAACGGATGTTTGGGGCCCGTAAAGCGGGTCATACAGGTTCTTTAGACCCCCTAGCTACAGGGCTTTTGCCTATTTGTTTAGGTGAAGCCACCAAGTTTAGTCAGTTTCTATTGGATGCTGATAAGCGTTACCAGACGACTGCGCAACTGGGTGTGCGCACTGATTCCAGTGATGCTGATGGCAAGGTGGTGGAAACTAAGCCCTGTGAGCATATTACTGTGACAGACGTTGAAGCCCAACTACCCCAGTTTCGTGGTCTTATTAGTCAAGTCCCTTCCATGTTTTCTGCGCTTAAACACCAAGGCCAGCCTTTGTATAAGCTAGCCAGGGCAGGTAAAACGGTGGCCGTTAAGCCTCGGCAAGTAACCATTCATAACCTAGAACTGCTGAGCTTTAAGTATAGCCAAGTTCGAATGGACATCAGCTGCACTAAAGGCACTTATATACGCAGTATTGTGGAAGATTTGGGACTGGCGCTGGATTGTGGTGCTCACGTGGCACAATTAAGGCGCCTGCAGGCGGGCCCTTTTGTGGCTGAGCAGATGGTTACTTTAGAGGATTTACAAGGCATTATTGATGAGGCTACTCAGGGTCAAGTAGTCGAAGCAGGCCAGTGGCCCGACATCACTCCCGCTTTTTCAATGCTAGATCAACTATTAATACCAGCAGATACTGCCGTTTTATCATTAAATGCTGTACAATTACCCGCCCATGAAATTGAGGCGTTGCAGCAAGGTAAGGTTATAGACCATGCCACTGAATACGCCCCCTTTGATGTGGTGCGAGTGTACAACTCGCTTGCGTCTGATGCGACTGCCTTTATTGGTTTAGCTGAAGTGCAACCCGAAGGTCGCTTAAAAGCCAAACGCTTAATGAGCACTTAGGCCTTCATTTGAGTTCCGCTGTAAATATGCACGGTGTGAACGTTAACTAACCCTTAGCTCTCAATCACGAAGCTAGTGGGCATATTAATTATTGGAGAATTACCATGGCATTAACTGCCGTTGAAAAAGCTGCTGTTGTAGCAGATTACCAAACTGCCGAAGGCGACACAGGTTCACCAGAAGTTCAGGTTGCATTATTAACTTCGAATATTCTGGCACTGCAAAGTCACTTTAAAGAGCATCACCATGATCACCACTCCCGTCGTGGTTTGATCCGTATGGTGAACCAGCGTCGTAAGTTATTAGACTACCTGAATCGTAAAGACGCTGTGCGTTATGCTACGCTTATTGGTCGTCTAGGCCTGCGCCGCTAAAAATTGACTTTAAGGTGGCGTGCCTAATGTTATGCCCCTAAGACGGAGTAAAAGTTTACATTAGCTTGATACAAGCGGTGTCTTTTAGGACTCTTTTGGTTTAACGCTAGTCATCTACTTTAATTTTCAATTTAAAATGCCTGGGCAACTTGTTCCCATGGCAGCATAGAGGCTAGGTGACCATGTGGTTACTTAGCCTTTGTGGTTTTGACTGTAAACAATAAGAGAGGGTCGGCCCGTACTCTTATTCGCTTGGTGATAAAGCAAAGGTTAAGCTGAAACCTAAACCGAGTTAATAAGTGTACTGGTGGATTAGATCGCTCAGTTGCTTACAGATTCTTTATTTTATGGAGAGATATATGTCTATCATTACCAAAACATTTCAATACGGTCAGCAATCTGTAACCCTAGAAACAGGTCGGATTGCGCGTCAAGCCTCTGGCGCGGTGCTGGTCACCATCGATGATGCAATCCAAGTTTTAGTGGCCGTTGTCGGTGCTAAAACAGCAAAGCCTGATCAGGGTTTCTTCCCCCTTTCTGTGCATTACCAAGAAAAAACCTATGCTGTGGGTAAAATCCCTGGTGGTTTCTTTAAGCGTGAAGCGCGTCCATCTGAAAAAGAGACTTTAACCAGTCGCTTGATCGACCGTCCGATTCGACCTTTGTTCCCTAAGGGATTCATGAACGAAGTACAGGTTATTTGTACCGTTGTCTCTGCTGATAAGCAAAACGACACAGATATTGCTGCCTTAATCGGCACTTCAGCAGCTTTAGCCATCTCGGGCATTCCTTTTGCGGGTCCAATTGGTGCAGCGCGTGTTTCATATTCTGAAGATGCGGGTTACCAACTTAACCCAAGTTTTGAAGCTCAAGCCACATCAGATTTGGATATGGTTGTTGCCGGTACTGCTGACGCTGTGTTGATGGTTGAATCAGAAGCCAAAGAACTCAGTGAAGACGTGATGCTAGGTGCGGTGTTGTTTGCCCATGATGAAATGCAAGCTGTGGTTACGGCCATTAGCGAATTTGCATCACAAGCTGCGAAGCCAACTTGGGATTGGGTTGCTGAACAAGAAGACGCTTCCCTTAAGGCCTCAGTAACTGCGGCTGTTGGCGATGCTGTTGGTGAAGCTTACCAAATCAGCGATAAAATGGATCGTTATACCCGCTTAGGTGAAGTTAAGGCACAAGCCGTTGCAGCCCTATGCAGTGATAATGAAGGGTCACCTTCAAAGTCTGACGTATTAAGTATGGTGAGTAAGTTAGAAAAGCACACCGTTCGTTCACGCGTAGTGGCAGGTGAACCACGTATTGATGGCCGCGACAATAAAACAGTGCGTGGTATTAACGTAGAAATTGGTACATTAGCTAAGGCGCACGGATCTTCATTGTTCACTCGTGGTGAAACTCAGTCTATCGTAGTGGCTACCTTGGGTACGAGCAGAGATCAGCAGATCATCGACGCCTTAGAAGGTTCTCGTAAAGATCCGTTTATGTTGCACTACAACTTCCCTAGTTATTCTGTAGGTGAAACAGGCCGTTTTATGGGTCCTGGCCGACGTGAGATTGGACATGGTCGTTTGGCTCGTCGTGGTATTCAAGCCATGTTGCCAAGCCAAGAAGAATTCCCTTACACCATTCGTGTGGTTTCAGAGATTACTGAATCTAATGGGTCTAGTTCTATGGCCTCTGTATGCGGTGCTTCCTTAGCATTGATGGACGCAGGCGTGCCAATCAAAGCTCCTGTGGCTGGTATTGCTATGGGTTTGATTAAAGAAGATGCTGGCTTTGCTGTATTAACAGATATCTTAGGTGATGAAGATCACTTAGGTGACATGGACTTTAAAGTAGCAGGTTCTGCAGCTGGTATCACGGCTTTGCAAATGGATATCAAGATCCAAGGCATCACCGAAGAGATTATGGAAATGGCTCTTGAGCAAGCTCATGAAGCACGTATCCATATCTTGGACGAAATGAACAAGGTTATTGCGGTTCCTCGCACTGAATTGAATGACAATGCTCCCACCATGAAAACCATCAAGATCGACCAAGATAAGATCCGTGATGTGATTGGTAAAGGCGGTGCTACTATTCGTGGTTTGTGTGAAGAGACAGGCGCATCTATTGATATTGAAGACGATGGAACTGTGCGTGTATACGCTGATGACAAAGCTGCTGCAGAATTAGCTGAAGCTAAAATTCTTGAGATTACTGCAGAAGCCGAAGTCGGTGCCATCTACGAAGGTAAAGTGGAACGCATCGTAGACTTTGGTGCCTTTATTAACATTTTGCCTGGCAAAGACGGTTTGTTACACATTTCTCAAATCTCAAGTGAGCGTGTTGAGAAAGTCACTGACTACCTAGAAGAAGGCCAAACAGTCAAAGTTAAGGTTCTAGATGTGGATGCACGTGGACGCATTAAGCTGTCTATGAAAGATATGGAAGCCTAATTAGGCTGATTTAGTCTCAGTGAGTCTGAAACACTTCAGACTTTGACGAAAGCCCTTAAACCCGAAAGGTTTAGGGGCTTTTTTATACCCGCAAGACTACTAATGCGTCGCATATGGTAATATAATGGTCGCCTTTAGATTCATACCTCCATCCATTCGAAAGGCATCCCCTTGACCCCAGTGCAACAGATTTCCTTAAAAAAACAAAATATTAAAATTGTTTTATTAGAGGGTGTGCATCAATCCGCAGTGCAAGCTTTGCAGTCCGACGGTTTTGATAACATTCATTTTTACACCACTGCCTTGCCAGAAAGTGAGCTGGTTGAAGTATTAAAAGATGCTCATTTTGTCGGCATTCGATCACGCACTCAATTAACTCGACAGGTATTAGAGCAAGCGCAAAAACTAATGGCCATCGGTTGTTTTTGTATAGGGACTAACCAAGTCGACCTAGTAGCTGCATTGGAACTAGGTATTCCTGTGTTCAATGCTCCCTATAGCAATACTCGCAGCGTGGCAGAGTTAGTCATTGCTGAGGCTGTATTGTTGCTGCGGGGTATTCCAGAAAAAAATGCTAAGGCGCATCGAGGTCAATGGCTTAAGTCGGCCCATCAATCGTTTGAAATACGTGGTAAAAAGTTGGGTGTTGTTGGTTATGGGTCTATTGGCTCACAACTTGGGATCATGGCTGAATCGATGGGCATGGAAGTCATATATTATGATCAAATTACGAAGTTGAGTTTAGGCAACGCCAATGCGTGTGGCAGCTTAGCAGAGCTCCTTGGTGAAGCTGATATCGTAACTTTACACGTGCCAGAAACACCTTCCACTCATTGTTTAATGGGTCCTAAGCAGTTTGCCCAAATGAAAGATGGAGCCATTATCATAAACGCTTCTCGTGGCACGGTCGTCGACATTGAAGCCTTGGCCAGTTGTCTTAACAATGGCAAGTTACTTGGAGCCGCTATTGATGTGTTCCCTGTGGAGCCTCGCTCTAACAAAGACGAGTTCTTTTCTCCGTTAAGGGGTCTTGATAATGTCATATTAACGCCTCACATTGGAGGTTCAACGGTTGAAGCTCAAGTCAATATAGGGGTCGAAGTTGCTGATAAACTGATTCGCTACTGTGATAATGGCACTTCACTTTCTGCCGTTAACTTTCCAGAAGTGTCATTACCCAGTCATGAAAATACCCACCGGTTATTACACATTCATGACAACATGCCGGGTGTATTGTCGCAAATTAACAATGTGTTTTCTGAAAATAGTATTAACATTTCTGGCCAGTATTTGAACACGAATGAAAAAGTGGGCTATGTGGTGATTGATGTCGATGCCAGTTGCTCAGAACTCGCTTTAGGCAAGCTTAAACAGGTAAGTGGCACCATTAGCTGTCGTATATTGATTTAACGATGCAGTGTTTTAACGCCTTGTGTAGTGCCTAAAAATAAAATATCTGCCGGACGCTGTGCAAATAATCCATTGGTGACTACGCCTGTCAGTTGGTTAATCTGTTGTTCGAGACCTTTGGGGTCAACAATATCTAAACCATAAACGTCTAGGATCAGGTTGCCATTATCAGTTACAAAATCTTGCCGCCATTCAGGTTCACCACCTAGACCTACTAACTTGCGGGCCACATAACTGCGTGCCATAGGGATCACCTCTACGGGCAGTGGAAACTCACCCAAGACGTCAACTAGTTTTGACTCATCGGCAATGCACACAAAAGTTTCTGCCACGGCTGCAACAATTTTTTCCCGCGTTAAAGCCCCGCCACCACCTTTGATCAAATGCAGGTTTTCGTTGGTTTCATCAGCACCATCAACATAAAAGCTCATGTGTGGTACAACATTAAGTTCTAGGACACTGATGCCGTGACTTTTTAGACGCTCAGCGGTGGCTTCAGAACTTGCCACTGCAGAATCAAAACTGTGTTTGATACCAGCCAGGGCATCAATAAAGTAGTTTGCAGTCGATCCAGTACCGACCCCAACAATTGATTCTTGCTTAAGTTGAGGCACAATATGGTCTATGGCGGCTTGGGCTACCGCTTGCTTTAACTCGTTTTGATTCATGGACAGGGTCACTTTGGATACTAATGTCATGATTATACAGTAATTTACCTCGCACAATGTAGACGCTAGTTGCTTCTACCATTAAGATGATCACCTGAGTTAGACGGTCTATACGTTGTGAAAATATTTTACCGCACGAGAAAAATAATATGCCCCATCGTTATATTAAGAAAATTTTATCAGCCAATGTTTATGATGTGGCTGTTGAAACGCCTGTGAGCCCGGCGCGCAGCCTTTCGAAACGGATGGACAACAATATTCTGTTTAAGCGAGAAGACTTACAGCCGATCTACTCTTTCAAAATTCGAGGGGCCTATAACTGCATTTCACAGTTAAGTCAGGCGCAGCAGGCCAGTGGTTTAGTGGCTGCTTCGGCGGGTAACCATGCCCAAGGTGTGGCCATGTCGGCTAAGTACTTAGGTATTAATGCCACCATCGTCATGCCTAAGACTACCCCAGACATTAAGGTGAGTTCTGTCAGAGCTTTAGGAGCTGAGGTCATATTACATGGTGATTCATTTGCTCAAGCTTATGCGTATTCATTAACCTTAGTGGCTGACCAAGGCTTGGTATATATCCATCCTTTTGATGATGAGCATGTGATTGCAGGGCAAGGCACTGTGGCTGTGGAATTATTGCGGCAAGTTCAAGGCCATGTTGACGCCATATTTGTGCCGGTGGGTGGAGGTGGGTTAATTGCAGGTATGTCTGTTTACATTAAGTACTTGCGTCCAGATATTAAGATCATTGGGGTAGAACCCGAAGATGCTTGTTGTTTAAAAGTCGCCCTAGATGCGGGTGAACGGCTGATCTTGCCTGAAGTAGGTACCTTTGCTGAGGGAGTTGCTGTAGCTCAAGTGGGTAAGCTAAACTTTGAACTTGCCCAGCAGTATGTTGATGAAGTGATTACTGTTACCACCGACGAATTGTGTGCCGCCATTAAGGACATCTATGACGATACACGAGCGGTGACGGAGCCCTCAGGGGCTTGTGCCGTAGCTGGTTTAAAGAAATATGTTGAACGGGAACAGGCGAAAAACCAAACCCTTATTGCAGTCTCAACTGGCGCTAACCTAAATTTTGATCGCCTGCGCCATGTGGCTGAGCGGGCTGAGATAGGGGAAGGGCGCGAAGCTGTTATTGCAGCACAGATACCAGAGCGTGCGGGTAGTTTTAAAGGTTTTTGTAAAGCCTTAGGTGATCGCAATATTACTGAATTTAACTACCGGTATAGCAATGAGAGCCAAGCCCAAGTATTTGTGGGTGTGACACTTAAATCAGGCGAGGGTGGGCGTGAGCCATTACTTGAAGAACTCTCAAGTGCCAACATCTCTGCTGTGGATTTGAGTGACAATGAAATGGCTAAAACGCATATCCGCTATATGGTGGGTGGGCATGCCGCTGTTGAACATGAAGTCGTTTATCGTTTTACCTTTCCAGAGCGCCCGGGTGCCTTACTCAAGTTTTTAGACACCTTAGGCCAGCCGTGGAATATTTCAATGTTTCACTATCGCAACCATGGTTCTGCCTATGGTCGCGTGTTGGTCGGCATGCAAGTGCCCCCAGAAGACAAAGCCAAGTTTGAAGGCTATCTAGATGAATTGGGTTATGCCTTTAATGAAGAGACCCATAATCCAGCGTATCAGCTATTTTTAGCGCCTTAAACTGGAGCTTTGGCTCGTCACCGCGTTGCTCCTGTGGGTTAAAAGCAAGCATTAGTGAATCGATGAATGGCAATGCTAGCGACATACTGGGGACTTACTACAAACTTGCTAGCACTGTCATATTAGCAGTTTGCCTTCCATAAATTTAGCCAAATTTAGCTATTCTCAAGCTGGGTCGCTGGGTAGGGTGATGTCAACTCTAAGGCCACCCTCAGCTCGATTACTAGCTTCGATACTGCCACCTTGAGCACGTATAGCTTGTTCGGCAATCGCCATGCCGACACCATAACCGCCGCTTTGTTGGTTGCGACTGGCCTCTACCCGGAAAAAGGGTTCAAATAGGTGCTTGAGTGCCTCTTCTGGCACGCCTTCACCTTCGTCCTCAATCCGAATCACAACCGTATCAACATGGATTTGCACCTTTAAAAAGATGCGGCTATCTTTGGGGGTGTAACGTATCGCGTTGCGTAATATGTTTTCTACAGCCCTAGACACCAATTCTGGCTGACCGGTGAGAAAGGTCTGGGCAGCTTGTTGAAAATGAATCTGATGTTTTGATTGAGCTTCAAATTGAGCATCTTTAGTGAGTTTCAAAAGTAGAGCACTTAAATTGTAGGTTTCTTGATCAGGGCTTTGACCATTTTGTTCTAAACGCAGCAAAGTCAGCACTTGATCAATTAACGCGTTCATGCGTTCTATTTCACGTTCAATGCGTTGTAAAGACTGGTGTTCTGTATCAGGCAACTTGCGAGCCAATAACTCGAGGGCGATTTGCTGTCTAGCCAAAGGAGTTCTTAACTCATGAGAGATGTCTCTAAATAGCCTCTGCTGATTACTAACTAATAAGCTGATGCGCTCTGCCATGTGGTTAAAGGCCAGTCCAACTTCTCCAATTTCATCTTTTCTACTACCCACCAAAAACTGCCATGGTGTCTCTGAGTTGGGTAATCGGGTGTCTAGATTACCCCGGGCAAATGAGTCGGTCGCTTGTTTAAGCTTGCGCAAGGGGTCGGTGATCAGCCAAGTCACGAAGGCAGTCAATAGAGCCACAATAATCAAGGCTGTAATGATCTGCAGCATGGGTAAGTGCTTTAACCAAGTGGGGTAAGGGCCATTTTCATCCCGATGGGCTACGAAAGTGTAAATGCGGTTAGTACTACTCGATATGCGGTAGGGCTGAAAGCCCTTTAGGTGGCGTTCTGATAGCCTATTTTGAGTCAGAGGTAGAACAAACTGAAGCCAGTTTTTGGGCAGATTAGCGACGCTAACAGGGCGCCGTTTTGAATCTAACATAAACGCCTTTACATCAAACTTTTGGTCAATATAACGTAACCAAGCGGTTAACTCTGCGGTGCCATTGGTTTCATAAATATCCGCGGCCTGGATACCTAGACGCACCACCCGTTGGTATTGATCTTGGTCACGTTCTTGAAAAACAACTTCTGACAAAGTCACGACAGAAAAGATGGCAGCAATTAGAGTAAGCCAAAAAAAGAAAAATATTTTCCAATATAAACTACGGAATATGAGTGGCCACTTAATCATTGATGACGTACTGGTAACCAACGCCCCGAATCGTTTTTATACGCGGTTCATCGGTTAAAAACGGTCCTAACTTGCGTCTGAGGTTACTCATGTGCATGTCTACACTCCGGTCGTAGAGTGCTAGTTTCCTACCCAATGCAGTTTCTGTTAGCTCTTCTTTACTGAGCACTTGCCCCGCTTTCTCAAGCAAACTGGCTAAAAGATTAAATTCCGTACTCGTCAGGTCAAGGGCTTCGCCTTGCTTGGATACCATGCGCGTATTATGGTTTAGTTCAACATCTTCTAGCACCACAATCTGGCGACTGCTGTTAGCCTGCATACCTACCTTATCCATTTCTACACGCCTTAATATGGCGCGAATACGGGCAACAATCTCCCGTGGGTTGCAGGGTTTTGGTAAGTAGTCATCAGCCCCCATCTCAAAGCCAACGATGCGGTCTACCTCATCACTGCGAGCAGTCAGCATGAGTACTGGGGTTTTATGATTAATGCGAAATTGCTTGAGAAGATCTAGGCCATTCATTTTAGGCATCATTATATCGAGCACTAAGGCATCGTAATGGCCATTTAAAGCCATGTTGAGGCCTTGCTCACCATCAAAGGCCTGGTCTATTTCAAAATTCTCTAAAGCCAAAAACTCGCTCAATAATTCACTGAGTTCTTGGTCATCTTCGATTAATAAGATACTCGTTGTCATAACTTGAAAACCTCATTTTGGGCAGGACTGCACCGCTTCGACCGTGATTGTGCCACAGTTATTTGCTCGTTAAAGGCACAGATTGAAGATTTTACAGATTTTTACGTGTTTACTGTTGCACAAAAAGGGCAAAAGATAAGTGGTGAAAGACTCCCCAAGGTGGCGATTCCGATGGTTGCCCTGAACCCGAAGGTTCAAGGTGGGAGCTCCTGCAAAGGCGGAAGGCGTTCCAACAAGTGGACATGCACAAAGCGTATGCGAGAAGCACCCTGATTATATGAATCGGCTCAAGGACGTTATCGAATGTCGAGCACCACAGGGAGTCTTCGGCCATTATAGGCTGCTGATTTTAAGAAGGGAACCCACAATGTGCATTCAAAACTTAATTTAGGGTATCTGTGACGGTTTTATCAAGTTGGGCTAAAGCCGTTTCTAAGGTCTCCAATTGCATCTGAGTATCTATTAACTCAGCGCTCATATTGAGAGCTGCCATGACAGCCATGCGCTCTAGTCCCATGACACGTCCACTTGCTTTAATATTTTGCAGGGTTTTGTCTAAAGTTTCTGCGGCTCGGCGCAAATTAGCTTCTTTACCAGTGGGACAAGTGAGCGTGTAGTTTTGTTCTAAAATGGTCACTTGCACTGCTTCTAAGTCAGTCATGCTTGGTTTCCGTTGTTTGTTCAAACAAGCTGATCAAACCATTCAACTCATCTTCTAGGGTTTGCTGGTGGGCTCGATTAGATTCCACATGGGTGTCTTGATCTAAGTTGCTAGCAGCTTGTTGCTGCTGCACTTGTTGTTCTAACTCGACCACTCGGCGCTGCAATTGAGAGCGCTCAAGCGCTAAAGTGCGATGTTGGGTTAGCAACTGGTCTACATGATGTGCCAAGGCGCTGATAGTCGACATGTCTGGTCCACTTATAAGGTAATCTACCCTAGATTTTATAGTAAATAACGCTACTGTCTAGTAGGTCCTCCAAAAGCTCTAGAGAATGGCTACAGCTCAGGTATAATAAATGCTTAATTTGTTGCTTGAGCTAAACCCATGACTGATACCAAACCACAACTCAACTATGTATTTGATGATTTTGCAGACATGTTTGTCGAATTGGGGGCTTTTGGTACTCCGTCAGAATTGCATGGTCTGTTGACAGGACAGTTGGCTGCGGGTGTGCGCGCTGATGCTGAAGCTTGGTTAGCGATGGTAGTGGCTCATTTAGATGTGCAGGCCATTGAAGATGATGACGACAAAGCTGAGCTGGTGGTGCTTTACGATATGGTATTAGAGCAATTAACAGAAACAAATTTTGGACTGCAACTCCTACTGCCCGAGGATGATGCCGAGCTTGCAGGCAGAACAGAATCCTTGGGGGCATGGTGCACTGGATTTTTAAGTGGGTTTGGCTTAGGTTTTGATCATAGTAAACAAAAACTATCGAGTGAAATTACTGACTCCATGGAAGACTTAGCCAATATTGCTCAGGTGTCTTTTGATGCAGAAGATGAAGATCTAACAGAAGATAGCGCAGAAATAAGTTACGTAGAGCTAGTTGAATATGTTCGTTTGGCCGCCATAATGGTATTTGCAGAATTCAATTTACTGGCTGAAAGTGGACCACAGAAAGTGCCACAACAACTACACTAAGCGCCACAGCAGTACCACTAAATGCTAACGTAATGACCTTAGGGCAGATATCATGACTAAACTCGCCACCACCGAATACAACAATCGACGCCACGCTTTATTGAAAAACCTACCTCAAGGGGCGGTAGTCATAGTGCAGTGTGCCCCCGTGCATATCCGCAATGGCGACGTAGAACACGATTACCGACAAGACAGTAGCTTTTACTACTTGTCGGGCATGGTAGAGTCAAATGCGACCTTAGTGCTGGTCAATGGAGTGAATGGTCCATCCAGCACTATATTCTGTGCTAGTAAAAACAAGTTACAAGAAATTTGGCAAGGTCGACGTATAGGGGTAGATGCTGCGCCGGATGTATTGATGATAGATCAGGCCTACAGTAACGAAAGTTTGGCCGATAAGCTCATAGATTTGTTAGATGACGCTAGCCAAGTCGTCTATAGCTTTAGCCGGGTAGGCACGGGTGAATTAGTGCAACAGAGCCTTTCTATGTTGCGCAGATTGGCGCGTCAAGGCAAAATCTGTCCGACTCAACTAGCCGACCTTGATCCGTTAGTTAATGCCATGCGCTTATTAAAATCAAAGGCTGAAGTAGCTCAAATGGCAGCCGCTTGTGCTATTAGTGTGACGGCTCACAAACGGGCCATGAATGTCTGCAAAGTAGGCATGCACGAATATCAACTGGCTGCTGAATTACACCATCAATTCACCACCCAGGGCAGCCAGCGTCTGGCGTATGGTTCGATAGTTGCTGGTGGTGAAAACGCCTGTATTTTGCATTACACCAATAATGATCAAGTACTACAGGATGGTGATTTAGTATTGATCGATGCAGGCTGTGAGTTAGATCACTATGCTTCTGACATCACCCGTACTTTTCCCGTTAATGGCCGCTTTAGTGAGGCACAAAAAACTATTTATGAATTGGTATTAGCGGCTCATGAGGCAGCCTTGGCGTGCATTAAACCCGGTGCTGTCTATACAGATATGCAAGATGCAGCAGTGAAAGTGATCACTCAAGGGCTCATTGGAATTGGCTTATTGACCGGTGAGCTTGAGCAAAATATTGAACAGCAAACCTTTCGAAAATTCTACATGCACAACATTGGCCATTGGCTAGGTATGGATGTGCATGATGTGGGTGTATACAAGCTAGATGGCGTGTCTCGTCCACTGATTGCAGGCATGGTCACCACGGTTGAACCGGGTATTTATATTGATCCAGAAGATTTAGATATTGCCCCTCAATGGCGCGGCATTGGTGTGCGTATAGAAGACAATATTTTGGTGACAGACCATGGTTACCACAATCTTACTGCAAATTTACCAGTATCTGTGGCAGATATTGAAACTATAATGGCTAGCTAATGAATGAACATATAGAGCAACGCCCTGTGGGTAAGCAGATTAATAATAATTATGATATTGTCATTGTTGGCAGTGGACTGGTAGGGGCAAGTTTGTGTTTGGCTTTTGCTGGCACAGCAAAAGCCTACGGATTATCTATCGCATTATTGGATGCGGCACCAATTGCAGCAACCACTCCCTCGGCAGCGGGTGCTTTGGATGGACGTGCAACTGCGCTGGCTTTAGGTAGCCGTAATTTATTACATAGCATTGGTTTATGGCAGCACTTGGCACCCCATGCTCAGGCTATTAGCAATATTCAAGTGAGCGACCAAGGGCAACCATGGAAGAGTGAAATGCAGGCCGGTGATATGCAAACAGAGGCCTTGGGCTATGTACTGCAAAATCAGACGATGGGGCAGGTTTTCTTACAACAAATAACTCAACGGTGCAGTGAATTTGTGCATCTGATAGACCAAGCCCAAGTTACTGCTATCGATAATGCACGTCAAAATAGCCAACTAGAATATCAGCGACTTGGGCAGGCTCAAAGCCTCACTGCCCAGCTCATTGTGATGGCTGATGGTGGCCGCTCGGATTTGCGTGAACAACTGGGAATGTTTGATCAAGTGCAAACTTATGACCAAGTAGCACTGGTGGCTAATTTACAATTAGATCAAGATCATCATAGCCTTGCATGTGAACGGTTCACCTCATCTGGCCCGCTGGCTTTATTACCCTTGTCTTGCTTCCAAGGTAAGCATCGGGCAGCCCTAGTCTGGACCCAGCCCATTGCTCGCCAAAGTGAATTACAGCAATTGAGTGATGCTCAGTTACTAGAAGAAATACAACAGCAGGCGGGTTATCCCATGGGTGAGTTTCTTGCTATCGGTGATCGCCAAGTTTACCCTCTGAGTTTAAGTGTGGCACAAGAGCAAGCGCGTCAGGGACTTGCGGTGGTGGGCAATGCCGCCCATACCTTGCATCCGATAGCAGGCCAAGGCTTCAACCTTGCCTTAAGGGGTAGCTTTGCACTGGCACAAGCGGTGCTCAAGGCGTGTGAACAAGGCACGCCTATGGGTGACTTAACCAATTTAAATCAGTTCGTTGCTACCAGTCGCTGGGATCAAGAGCGTGTCATTAGTGCAAGTGACAAAGTGATGAAACTCTTTTCTAGTAAGAAACCACATTACTCGGCGTTACGCCAATTAGGTTTATTCACCATGCAGCAAATACCTGCAGTTAAAACTATTTTTACCCGTGCCGCCATGGGTTTGGATGTGCCCTTGTCCAAGGTCTTAGCCATGCCTCCTTTGGCCACTTCTAATTCCCGCAGCGCTACGAGAAAAGCTAATGAATCAGTTTGACGTTGTAATAGTGGGTGCTGGAATGGTGGGTGCTAGCCTTGCCTGTGGTCTTGTTGATACTGGTTTTAAGGTCGCATTAATTGAGTCGGAGGCCTTAAACCCAGCCCAAGATTGGCTGCCAGGACAAGTGGATGCTCGTGTGTCAGCGTTGAGTTTAGCCTCTGAAAACCTATTAAAAAACCTTGAAGTTTGGCCGCTAATTGAGAATATGGCGCGCTTTCAAGCCTATAGTGCCATGCATGTGTGGGATGCCTGTGGCACAGGTCAACTCGACTTTACCGCCGCAGAACAACATTTACCTTACTTGGGTCATATTGTTGAAAACTGCACCATTACTTCAGCGCTGCACCAAACCTTAGAATCCAAAAAATATCAGCTGTTCGAGCATAGCCAAGTGGTTGACATGAGTGCGCAAGAAATATCCCCTCGTTGTTTAACTTTGGCCAGTGGTGAACAAGTCAGTGCCACGCTGGTGGTTGGGGCTGATGGGGCCAATTCTAAGATTAGGCAATTGGCGGGGCTGCCCACTCGTGAGTGGGATTACCCTCATCACGCCTTAGTGACGCGAGTAAAAATAACCCAACCACACAAAAATACGGCTTGGCAACGCTTTACAGAGGACGGTATCTTAGCTTTTTTACCCCTCTCTAGTGCCATCGAAGAAGGCCCAGATGCTCATTATTGTTCCATTGTGTGGTCGCGACCTAAAGCCCAAGCAGAAGCGATGCAAGCCTTGTCAGAGGAAGACTTTTGCCACGCTCTGAGTCAAGCTTTTGAATACCGTTTAGGAGTCGTGACAGCCAGTGACAAGCGTTATGTGATTCCCCTTAGACAGCGTCACGCCAAGCGTTATGTGCAAGCAGGGCTGGTGTTGGTGGGTGACGCAGCACACACGATACATCCATTAGCTGGGCAAGGTGTTAATTTGGGCTTCTTAGATGTTGCCGCTTTAGTCGAGACGTTACAAAAGGCTCAACAACAAGGATATGCTATTTCCAGTGTTAAAACTCTAGAACAATATCAGTCGAAAAGGCGCGGTGATAATTTGCGTATGATGACCTTGATGGAGAGTTTTTCTCGATTATTTGCTAATCAACACCCCATGCTAAGTTTGCTCCGCAATACTGGCATGAACTGGGTACAAAAATTGAACCCGATCAAACAACATTTAGCACAACAGGCCATGGGTGTGGGCGCGCACTTACCGCCATTGTCACAAGCACCCAAACCAGAAAAACAGACCTTATAAGGACACAATTATGAGTAACTTACCTCAGGGCTTAAGCTTCGTTTCAAGTCATGAATGGATTCGCAATGAAGGTGATGGCACGGTCACTGTTGGCGTCACAGATTTTGCCCAAGAGCAACTGGGTGATGTTGTATTCGTAGAGCTACCAGACGTGGGTACAGAACTTGTTGCTGAAGATGAGTTTGGTGTTATTGAATCAGTTAAAGCAGCTTCAGATTTATTTGCGCCAGTGTCTGGCGAGGTGATTGCTGTCAATGATCAGCTAAATGATGATCCAGAATTAGTCAATTCAGACCCCTATGGCGAAGCTTGGTTGCTGCACATACGCTTAACTAACCCAGAAGAACTCGAACATTTGCTAGATGCTGATGCTTACAGTCAATTGTGTGAAGAATAAATGCCGGATCTAATTTTAAAGTCAAAGTCAGATCGCCGCTTACGTCAAGGTCATTTGTGGATCTACAGTAACGAAGTGGATGTTAGTAAATCGCCCTTGCAAAATTTTCCAGCAGGCGAACAAGTAAATGTGTTGGATGCTAAAGGTAAAGCCTTGGGTACCGCGATCATTAATCCTAAACAGCTTATTTGTGGGCGTCTGGTGAGTCGGCAAGCGCATGAACCACTTAATTTAGAACGCTTAGCCAAACGCTTGAAAGTGGCGTTGGTGAGTCGAGAACGGTTGTTTGAAGATCACTGCTACCGCTGGGTTTATGGTGATAGTGATGGCCTGCCTGGCCTAGTGATTGATCGTTTTGATCAGGTGATTGTGGTGCAGATTTCTAATGCAGGTATCGAGTTATTACTTGAAGAATTGTTGGAAGCGATAAATCAAGTGGTGCCAAAGCTAAACATTTTGCTTAAAAATGATGGCAAAATGAGAGCCATTGAAGGGCTAGATGAATACGTGCGCGTGGCGCAGGGTGAAGTGCCAAAACTGGTGCCCCTAAAAGAAAATGGGGTGAGTTTTTTAGCCCCAGTGTGGGAAGGTCAAAAAACAGGATGGTTTTATGACCATCGTCTCAATCGCCGCAGAGTGCAAAAGCTTGCCCATGGCAAGCGCGTGCTGGATGTCTTTAGTTACACTGGTGGCTGGGGTGTGCAGGCAGCAGCAGCAGGTGCCGAGGCAGTCATTTGTGTAGATGCCTCTGCGCAGGCATTAGATCTGGTAGACCAACAAGCAGCGTTAAATGGTGTGAGTGATAAAGTGAAGAGTCTTAAAGGTGACGCTTTTACGACCATGAAGCAGCTACACGAAGAGGGTGAGCGTTTTGATATGGTCATTATTGACCCACCAGCCTTTATTGCCCGCCGCAAAGACATCAAGGCGGGAGAGCTTGCCTACCAGCGAGCTAATCAGTTAGCCATGCGTCTATTAAAGCCCGAGGGCATACTGGTCTCTGCTTCATGCTCTATGCACTTGGAACGCACCCGTCTGACTCAGCTATTGCAAGAGGCCTGTCGTAAAAATGGCCGTTTGGGACAAGTGTTAGAGCAAGGCGGTCAAGGGGGTGACCATCCTGTGCATCCAGCTATTCCTGAAACTGATTATTTAAAGTCAGTGATTCTTCGCACCTGGTATGAAGCCTAGGCTTTTTCAAAGTGCTCAAGAATAGGTTAAACAATCCTCAGTTGCCTAACGCAGGCTCATGATAGGCCAAGCATGAGCCACAGCATGAGCTTCAAGCTTGGTGTCTGGGTCCACTACCATAGGCTGATCCACTAAGCTTAATAAGGGAATGTCATTGTGAGAGTCGCTGTAGAAATAAGCGCCTTCAATGGTGTAGTCATGGTGGGCCATCCATGCATTAAGTTTGTCGATTTTACCAGCCTGAAAGCAGGGTGGACCAGTTAATCTTCCCGTATAGCGACCGTCTAAAAGCTCTGCACGTGTGGCAATTAGGTGAGGGATGTCAAGGTATGCAGCAATGGGCGCTGTGATGAAGTCGTTGGTTGCTGTGACAATCACCAACACATCACCGGCATTGCGGTGCTGTTGCAACAAAGCTTGAGTTTTAGGCGCGATCATAGGAATCACTACAGTTTGCATAAACTGTTGGTGAATGCTATCAAGTTCAGCTGCACTGTATTGAGTCAATGGCGCCAACACAAACTCAGCATAAGCACTCATATTCAACTTGCCTGCAACATAGTCTTGGTAAAAACTGTCATTTTTTGCGCCATAGTCAGCGCCATCATCAAGACCCTGTGAGACCATAAATTCGCCCCATCCATGGTCGCTGTCGCCCGCTAGTAATGTGTTGTCTAAATCAAACAAAGCCAGCCTTTGTTGCATGGGGACACCTACCTTAATGAATCTTAAAACATTATTTTATCTCATTTCCATCTGCGGTTGTTGTTGCTGGTGGTTTTGTGGAACAATGGGGACAAATATATTTTGTATGGTGCAAAGCCGTGATCGATAAAGATGGTTTTCGCCCCAATGTAGGTATTATTCTGGCAAACTCCCATGGTCAAGTATTATGGGCAAAACGTTTGGGTTGGGATGCGTGGCAATTCCCTCAAGGTGGTATTGATGCCCATGAAACACCAGAAGAAGCCTTATTTAGGGAACTCAAAGAAGAAATTGGCCTGTCGCCAGAACACGTGGAAATCCTTGCCTGCACTCGTGGTTGGTTAAGGTACCGCTTACCTAAACGCATGATACGTCAGGGTCAGCAACCTTTATGTATAGGCCAAAAGCAAAAATGGTTTTTGCTACGCATGTTGGCACCTGATGCCACCGTTCAAACTGCAACCACCAACTGCCCGGAATTTGACTCGTGGGAATGGGTGAGTTATTGGTATCCGGTAGACCAAGTGGTGTCGTTTAAACGAGAAGTGTATCGACGGGCGATGAAGGAACTCTGCTTGCGCCATTCGCGCTTGGTTTATCATCAAGGTTTAGTCATACCCAGTCACACCAAGCGATCATAATGTATAGGTAGGAATCATAAATAATGCTCCACAGTCTGCGTAAAATAATCCAAGCGGTAAGTGCTGCAGAGGATTTGCAATCGGCCTTGAAATTGGTAGTACACCATGTTCGAAGAGCCATGCGCACTGACGTGTGCTCCATTTACCTTTATTTCCCACAAACTGATAATTACGTCCTCATGGCGAGTGAAGGGCTTAATCAAGCATCGATTGGCAAAGCTTTTTTGCCCTCGGGCAAGGGTTTGGTGGGTTTAGTAGGCCTTAAGGCTGAAACAATCAATCTGACACGGGCTGCAGAGCACCCTAACTTCTACTACGTGCAAGAAACAGGTGAAGAAGCGTTTAATTCCTTTTTAGGTGTGCCTATTGTGCACCACCGTAAGGTGTTAGGTATTCTTGTGGTACAACAACGCGATGAGCGACAATTTGGCACTGATGAAGAGGCCATGCTGATCACCCTGTCAGCTCAGTTGGCAGGTTTTATTGCTCACGCGGAAGCGATCGGTGGTGGTCTAAGACAGGATGCTCTAGCTGATGATGAGAGTCTTGATCTGCATTACGAGGGTGTCAGTGGCTCTGGTGGTGTGGCCATTGGTCATATTGCCGTTATCGCCCCACCCGCAGATTTAGATAAAGTACCAGATCGCAGATGTCGTAACCCAGAAGAACAGGTGGAGGCTTTTCAAACAGCCTTGGAGGCCGTTAGACGAAAAATAAAAATAGTCAGTCGGACCTTAGCGCGTAATCTAAAAAACCAAGAACAAGAGTTGTTTGAAGTATATATGCGCATGCTCGATGACAACGCCCTTGCAGGCGAAGTGATACAACATATCCGCCAAGGCCAGTGGGCTCAAGGCTCTTTACGTCGAGTAGTACAGCAGCACATCCAAGCCTTTGAAGCGATGGAAGATCCTTATTTACGGGAAAGGGCTTCAGATATTCGCGATCTTGGACGGCGCATATTAGCGGAACTACAACAAACAAACACAGAAGTGCGCGAGTTTGAAGATTCTACGGTGCTGGTGGCTGAAGAAGTGACGGCGGCAATGTTGGCAGAAGTGCCTGCTCACAAGCTCAAAGCTATCATTTCAACCTTAGGCTCGAATAACTCACATGCGGCTATATTAGCGCGTTCGATGGGTATTCCCACGGTGATGGGGGCGGTTGATTTTCCTTATCGACGCATGGAAGGATTAGAAGTCGTTATTGATGGCTACATGGGCAGAATTTTCCTCAACCCTAGTCAGGACCTGCGCCATCAATACGAACAAGCCATAGTTGAAGAAGCTTCGTTTACTAAAGAATTAGAAATCCTTCGTGATGTTCCCGCACAGACTCGCGACAGTCACACCATACCTTTGTTAGTGAACACTAGCTTACCGTTAGATGTCAGTAGATCCTTAGCCCAAGGCGCTGAGGGTGTTGGCCTATACCGGACTGAAGTGCCTTTCATGATTAAGGAGCGCTTTCCTTCAGAAGAGGAACAAACGGATTGTTATCGCACCCAACTGCAAGGCTTTGCCCCCCTGCCAGTGACTATGCGTACATTGGATATTGGAGGGGATAAGAACTTACCTTACTTCACCATTAAGGAAGATAACCCATTTTTGGGATGGCGTGGAATTCGAGTCACTTTAGATCATCCAGAAATATTTTTGGTGCAAATACGCGCCATGTTAAAGGCCAGTGAAGGTTTAGATAATTTACGCATCATGTTGCCTATGATCACTCACGTGAATGAAATTGACGAATCGATTCGATGGATTGATCAGGCTTACGCAGAATTGTGTGAAGAGGGTTACCAACTGGTCAGACCCCCCATAGGGGTGATGATTGAAGTGCCAGCAGCAGTCTATCAAGCCCGCCATATTGCTGAGCGTGTTGACTTTATTTCTGTAGGAAGTAACGATTTAACACAGTATATATTGGCTGTGGACCGAGATAACCCAGCAGTAGCAGACTTATACCATACCATGCATCCAGCAGTACTTATGGCCCTGCAGCAAGTGGTAACGGCGGCCAAAGCGGCGGCTATTCCGGTGAGTTTGTGTGGAGAACTGGCAGGTGATCCTGCTGGAGCTTTGTTACTGATGGGCATGGGTTACGACAGTTTATCCATGAACGCTGCGAGTCTGCCAAAGGTGAAGTCGGTCATTCGTAACTTCACTCTTAGCCAATCTCAGGTGATGTTGCAACAAGCGTTGCAACAGGTCTGCGCTGATGGTGTGCAGGGTGTAATCAGAGACAATCTTAAAGCCGCTGGCTTAACGCGCCTACACAGCCGTTATGTGGGTAACTAAACGCACCCAAGGCACCATAAATAGCCTTTTCTAGTGCTACAGCTTGGGGTGTGAGTTTAAATGCCCGTTAAGGCATCGAGCAACCCCATCAAATGTTCCAACTAAAATATTGCTCAGCGGGTCTGAATCCATCAAAACTGGTTTCTTGGACATCCATATGACCCAAATGGTCGCGGTATAAACTAATGCAGGTACGGGTGCCATAAGCATACTCGGGGGCATCGATAAAACAAGCGGATAGACGCCTTTCCCATGCAATAGCAATGCCCGTGTTAGGCAAGCTCTGGTCTGCGGCTATGCTTGTGTCTTGCATCATTTTTTGCAGTTGTTGGTGCTGTGGTGGCTGGTGTAAGGACCCTTGTAAAATCTTTTTCACATGCTCCACTTTGGGCCAATTACTGTTTAAACAACCATTACTCAAGCCGTATAAACCAGCTGCTAACACCTGAACTTTGGCTGGCTTTTCGTTGCTGCAAAAAACCAGCTGTTGATTATCCCAAAGTAATAAATTAAAGCCTGCGAACTGGTCTGTTTGAAGTGTATCGGTAAACACCAAGGCACTCTTTTTTTGCTGTAAAAAGTCGATGGCTAAATGCCCACGTGATTTAAAAGCTGTTGCATTATAGTGAGCAGCCCGCCGAAAATTGGTCACCGCAGCCCAGCGGCCATCTTTGTGCAGAGCTAGCCAAGTTCCGCTGGCTTCAAGGTCCTTACCTGCTAATATTTCGATATCTGGCCACCAGTGCATACTTTGTGTTGGCCGCTGACGGAATTCATCTCGATTAGCCGCCATGATAAGGGGGTAATCGGCATTGAGTTGATGGGCTAATACAATGAGACACATGATAAATTGAGTATCCTAAACTTTGCGCTTATGCAGCTTAGCGTAGATAATAGCGTCTTTCTTACCCAGATGTGAACGCATGATTTTTCTGGTTTATATGGTGTTTGGCGCGATCGCTGGATTATTAGCGGGACTGTTTGGCATTGGTGGTGGTGTCATTGTAGTGCCAGCTTTAGTGTTGGCATTCAATCTGCAAGGAATCTCTCCTGAAATAGTCTTTTATATGGCTATTGCCACATCTCTCACCAATATTATATTTACCTCTTTAGGTGCGATTAAAACCCACCATAAAAAAGCCGCTATAGAATGGTATTTAGTCAAACCGATTGCAGTGGGCATGTTGGTGGGCACATTTATTGGTGTTAACACGGCGCTAACGATTCCAGCCATATACTTGCAAGCCAGTTTTGGTGTGTTTGCTATTTTTATGAGTTTAAGCATGATGTTTTCACAACCTACTGCCACTCAGCACCGCTTGCCAGGTAGTGTTGCTTTAGGCGTTACAGGGGCATTGATTGGTTGGATTTCCGCTCTGTTTGGTATTGGTGGTGGAAACTTGTTGGTTACTTATTTAACCAACCGGCGCTTAGTTATTCAAAAGGCTGTAGCCACAGCTAGCACTTGTGGATTTGCCATTGCGATTGCTGGCGCCGCATCGAACGCGGTCATGGGTTGGGGCAACCCGGTGTTACCAGTTTTCAGTTTAGGCTACATTTATTTGCCTGCACTACTGGGTTTAGTGTCAACCAGTTTTTTGGCTGCCAACTATGGGGCTAAAATTGCCCATCGGCTGTCGGCGCGAAAACTTAAACGTTTATTTGCTTGGATGCTCTTAATCGTGGGTTTACGCATGTTAATAAGTATTTGGTATTAAGGAAGCACCATCATGTTGATTTTTCCCAATATTGATCCTGTATTAGTCCACATAGGGCCTTTGGCTATCCATTGGTATGGGGTGATGTATTTGGTGGCGTTTGCATCGGCTCTTTGGCTGGGTAATCGGCGCGCAGCCGCTGCTGGTTTTACCAAAGAACAAGTGAGTGATTTAATTTTTATTGGTGCGGTAGGCGCCGTGCTTGGCGGCAGAATGGGGTATATATTCTTTTACCAATTTGAAGCCTTTGTTGCACAGCCCACGATCTTGTTGAGGGTTTGGGAAGGCGGTATGTCTTTTCATGGTGGTTTATTAGGTGTGATTGCTGGCGTGATTTGGTTTGCGCGTAAATATAAGGTTCAATTTCATCGGGTATTGGATTTTGTGACCCCAATTGGGCCTATAGGTCTAGGTGTAGGTCGCTTAGGTAACTTTATTGGGGGTGAGCTTTGGGGTCGGCCTACTGATTTGCCTTGGGGCATGATATTTCCCCATGTAGACAATTTAGCCAGACACCCGTCACAACTCTATCAAATGGTGCTAGAGGGCGTGATTCTATTTACCTTAGTATGGGTTTACTCAGCAAAGCCAAGGGCTGCTTTTCGCGTTTCGGGTCTATTTTTACTGGGTTACGGCGGGCAAAGGTTTGTGGTTGAATTTGCTCGTCAGCCGGATGCACATTTAAACTATGTGGCTTTGGACTGGATGACACAGGGGCAATTATTGTCGTTGCCTATGATTGCCCTCGGAATTTATTTAGTAGTGCGCAAGACCTCGATTAAAGGTTAAAATAACGCCTCTTTTTTCTGTTTTGATGTGGGCCTTTCATATGCAACAGTACCTTCAACTTATGCGCCACGTGCGCGATGCCGGCGCGTTAAAAGAAGATCGCACTGGCACCGGCACTGTGAGTGTATTTGGTTACCAAATGCGCTTTGATTTGAGTCATGGGTTCCCTGTTCTCACCACCAAGAAGTTGCACCTCAAGTCGATCATTCATGAACTGTTATGGTTTTTAAAGGGTTCAACAAACACCCAATACCTGACTGAAAATGGGGTGCGTATTTGGGATGAGTGGGCTGACAAAAATGGTGACTTGGGGCCTGTTTATGGATCCCAATGGCGCTCTTGGCCCAGACCAGAAGGCGGTCATATCGATCAAATTGAGCAACTGATCAGTCAGATAAAAAGTAATCCAGACTCACGTCGATTGATTGTCAGTGCTTGGAATGTAGCTGACGTAGAGCGCATGGCTCTGCCACCATGCCACATGATGTTCCAATTTTATGTTGCTAATGGCAAATTGTCATGTCAGCTTTATCAGCGCAGTGCAGATATTTTTTTAGGCGTGCCCTTTAATATTGCCAGTTACGCTTTACTCACCATGATGGTGGCTCAGGTGTGTGGGCTTGAGGTGGGAGACTTTGTGCATACACTGGGTGACGCCCATCTCTACTCTAATCATTTAGCACAGGTTGATTTGCAGCTGTCCCGAGACACTTTGCCGCTGCCAACAATGCATATTAACCCTGAGGTAAAGGATATCTTTGGGTTTAAATTTGAGGACTTTGAATTGCTAAACTATCAAGCACATGCCCACATCAAAGGGGCGGTTGCCATATGACGATCGCCTTAATTGTAGCTGCCTCTGAAAACAATGTCATAGGCCGCAACAACCAATTGCCCTGGTATTTGCCCGGCGACTTAAAGTATTTCAAAGCCATGACTTTAGGTAAACCTTTGATTATGGGGCGTAAAACCTTTGAGTCTATTGGTAAACCTTTGCCGGGGCGAGATAATATAGTGATCAGTCGCCAGCATGATTACCCTGCACAGGGTATTAAATTAGTATCAAGCCTCAGTGAGGCTATTAGTTTGGGAGAGGGCATCAATCTCATTAATGGTACTGAAGAAGTGATGATTATCGGTGGTGCGCAGATCTATGCAGAAGCTTTAGATTTAGCTGATCGCGTTTACCTTACTCGGGTGCATCACCACGTTGAGGGTGATGCTTATTTTCCGATTTTAGAAACCGCAGCATGGCATGAAATTGCGCGTGAAGATGTGGCGGCAAAAGAACCGAATCCATTTGATTTTAGCTACCAAGTCCTGGACCGCATTTAGGCTAGCACTAGCCATCAATGCCCCTAAACACAGATGAGGCAGATCATGTACCCAGTCCTTACCCGTGGATAAGGACTGGATTGTGAGCTTAGTCTAATAAGCTGAGATCACGCACTGCGCCTTTGTCCGCGCTGGTGACGGTCTTTGCATAGAACTTCAGTGCAGAGCTCACTTTACGTTGCCTTTCTGCTGCCGGCTTCCAGCCATCTTTGCCCTTAGCATCCATATCACTACGACGTTGAGCCAGTTCATCATCACTCAATAAAACATCAATGGTGCGATTGGGAATGTCTATCCGTATGCGGTCACCTTGTTCAACCAGAGCAATGCTACCACCACCTGCAGCCTCGGGGGATACGTGACCAATGGACAAACCAGAGGTGCCTCCAGAGAAACGACCATCAGTGAGTAATGCACAGGCTTTGCCCAAACCTTTTGTTTTAAGATAGCTGGTGGGGTAGAGCATTTCCTGCATACCAGGGCCCCCTTTAGGTCCCTCATAACGAATGACAATGACGTCACCTTCTTTCACTTTGTCACCCAAGATATCAGCCACTGCTTGATCTTGGCTTTCACAAATGTAAGCTGGTCCTTCAAACAACCAGATGCTCTCATCGACACCAGCAGTCTTAACTACACAACCGTCTTCTGCAAGGTTGCCTGTAAGCACCGCAAGACCACCTTCGGTGGAATAGGCATTAGCCAAATTACGAATACAGCCTTCGGCACGGTCATCATCAACAGTGGGCCAGCGTGTGGCTTGGCTAAATGCAGTTTGCGTTGGTATGCCTGCTGGGCCTGCTGTGTAGAATTTTTTAACTGCGGCATCCTCAGTCACTGTAATGTCCCATTTAGCCAGGGCGTCTGCCATGGTTGGACTATGCACAGTGGGTAATTCTGCGTGCAGTAAACCTGCGCGGTTGAGTTCACCTAATATAGCGAATACTCCACCAGCGCGATGCACGTCCTCCATGTGATACTTTGGTGTACTTGGAGCCACCTTGCATAACTGCGGAACTTTACGAGATAGCTCATCAATATTGGACATATCAAAGTCAATCTCACCTTCTTGGGCGGCAGCCAGTAAATGCAATATAGTGTTGGTAGACCCTCCCATAGCGATGTCTAAAGTCATAGCGTTTTGAAATGCCTTAAAACTAGCTATGTTGCGCGGTAATACGCTTTCGTCATCATTTTCATAATAACGCTTACATAACTCAACCACCGTGCGGCCTGCTTCTAGGAATAGTTCTTCGCGATCAGCGTGGGTGGCTAATAAGCTACCATTGCCGGGTAAGGATAAGCCTAGAGCTTCGGTTAAGCAGTTCATAGAGTTGGCGGTAAACATGCCTGAGCAAGATCCACAGGTAGGACAAGCAGAACGCTCGTATTCAGCGACCTGCTCGTCACTGGCGTTGTCGTCCACAGCGATAACCATAGCGTCCACTAAATCTAGCTTCCGATCGCCGAGTTTAGTTTTACCCGCTTCCATAGGGCCACCAGAAACAAATACGCAGGGTATATTGAGGCGCATTGCAGCCATGAACATGCCTGGGGTGATTTTGTCACAGTTAGAAATACAGACCATAGCATCGGCGCAATGGGCATTCACCATGTACTCTGCGGAGTCCGCAATAATATCCCGCGATGGCAATGAATAAAGCATGCCATCATGTCCCATGGCAATGCCATCATCCACGGCAATCGTATTGAACTCTTTTGCCACACCTCCCGCTTTTTCAATCTCTCGGGCGACTAATTGCCCCATATCTTTCAAATGCACATGGCCTGGTACAAACTGGGTGAAGGAATTACACACTGCAATAATCGGCTTTTGAAAATCAGAGTCAGTCATGCCTGTGGCGCGCCATAATGCACGTGCACCTGCCATGTTACGACCGGAGGTAGAGGTTTTAGAACGGTAAATGGGCATGGTGTAAGTGCCTTATAATTAATGTTATTAAAATTAATGTCGTCAATAAATTTAAAGCAAAGCTTTGCTAAAGACTTTTGAACTGCGTTGGAAATTGTACAACGACTGTCTGCTAGTTGGAAGTTCGGCTAAGTCTGCCGCCACGAAACCGTTTTCTATAAACCAGTGTGAGGAAGCCGTCGTCAGTACAAATAGGGTTTGTAGCCCCATGTGACTCGATTGCTTTTCAATGTGGCGCAATAGCACTTGGCCTCGGTCACCGCCACGGTAGTTGGTATCAATGGCCATGCAGGCCAGTTCTCCTTGGCGCGCATCATCGAAGGGGTATAAAGCGGCGCACCCAATAATAGCACCGTCGCGCTCGATCACGCTGAAGTAATGAATTTCTGACTCTAGTAATTCCCGCGAACGGCGTACTAAAATGCCATCATCTTCCAAGGGCTGAATAAGTTCCAAAATACCGCCTACATCGTCAATACAGGCGTTACGAACTTGCTCATAGCTCTCTTTAATGACCATTGTGCCTGAACCATCGCGACTAAAGAGCTCGGTCAAAAGAGCACCATCTTCTTGATAGCTCAACAAGTGACCCCGTGAGACGCCAGCGTCACATGCTTTAGATAACACATCAATATGCATGGATAAGTCGGTCCAACTATCACCACTGCTTTGATGTTGGTGCACAAGACGGTGACCTGCGCGGGTGAGTAATTCAATGACTTGTTCACCGCGTGAGTTAGTAATGCCTTTATCAGCCCCAAACACAATCAATTTGTCGGCCTGCAAGCTAGCAGCAACACGCCCAGCAACTTGGGATGCAGCCAGATTAAAGGTTTCTCCTGTAGGTGAGTAGCCCAAGCAAGAAATAAGCACAAGATTACCATTATTGAGTTGTTTACCAATGGCTTCTGCATCAACCCGTCTAACCTCACCAGTGTAGGCAAAATCCACCCCATTTTTGATACCAATGGGGCGCGCAGTAATAAAGTTGCCACGGCTTGTGCGAATCCGCGAGCCCTGCATGGGTGAGTTTGCTAAACCCATAGAAAAACGTGCTTCAAGTTGCATCGCCTGCCGACCTACGGTTGCTTGAACTAAGCTCAGTTGATCTAAATCTGTGATGCGTAAACCATTATGAAATTGACTCTCTATCGAGGCTTGGCCACAGGCTTGTTGAATTTGTGGCCGGCTACCATGCACTAGAACCAGCTTCACTCCCAAACTATTGAGCAAATTAATGTCATGGATGGTATGGGAAAAATTGGCGTGGGCTAGAGCTTCCCCGGGTAAATAAATGACAAAAGTACGGCCACGATGGGCGTTAATGTAAGGCGCAGAGTGACGGAACCAGTTCACGTATTGCTGATTGGTTTCGATCACTTTAATTACCTATAGTTGAGAGAGATTTTAAAGGTACTATTAAGCCGCGCTGCGGCCCTTGTGTCAATCACGCTGAGGGGGGTTATTTAGAAAAAGTCCACCTCAGTTTCTGGCTTAGGATCAATTTTGGGCGTTGGATGGCTAATTATGGGTAAGCTAAGGCGAAAACGGGCACCACCATGGGCATTCGCAGAAGCCGCTACATAACCATGATGTGCTTGCACGATCTCTTTGACGATGGATAAGCCTAAGCCAGTGCCTCCCGCACCCGTATTGGTTTTACTGCTCTGAATAAACTTGTCAAAAATAGCACCTTCTTCACCCTCTGGAATACCGATGCCCTGATCATCAACCACAATGGTCAATAGGTTAGTTTGTAGTTTGAGCGATTGGGGCTGCGCACTTGTATGAGGATCGAAAAAAATAGTAATTTGCTTACCCTTAGGGGTAAATTTTATAGCATTAGACAAGAGGTTAATCATGACTTGGAGCATTTTCTCTGCGTCAAAGTAAGTCATAGTGTCAAGGTCTGTCGCTTCTACAATAACCTTTAACTCTCGGTCAGTAATAAGGGTTTCTAATTCTTCAGTGGCGCGCTGAATAATATCCACAAGATCACCCTGCTGCATGAGGAATTCCATTTTTCCAGATTCCAGCTTGGATAAGTTTAGCATGTCATTGAGTAGCATGAGTAAACGACTGCCACTGGTTCTAATCCGGTCAAAATAATGCCCCAGTTTCTCCAGTTCAACTTTATGCAGACGCGAATGACCCATGTTGGAAAAACTTAAAATAGCATGCATAGGGGTGCGTAACTCGTGTGACATATTAGCTAAAAACTCAGACTTAATACGCTCAGCCCTTGTGCCTGATTCAATCGCATTAAGACAGGCCTCTGCGCCATTAAGAAGCACCGCTAGGTTATCTTTGACGCGACCGTGTCGCTCAGGCTGATCAACAGGCATATCGCGTACCAACAAACTGACGTGTTGGTAATTAATAATAGTATGTTCACCAAAATCAAACACACGGCCCTTATCTTTTAGGCGACTCAAAAACTGAAATTCTTGTGCTTGGCCATCAAACGCTTGGTCACAAATATTGATGGCCTGCGTATCAACCCTTAATTGCACCGCACAAGATAAGCCAAATGTCCGCACCGCCTTAAATATTTGTTGGCCTAAGGCAACATGATCTTTGCATGCAAAACTCTTTTCAAGAAAGTTAATCACTACCCCTAGTTCGCCATTAGCCCGTAATGTTGTCAGGGCTATCGCTTTGGCATCCTTCAGGTCAGTTTGTAACTTTGAGATCTCTAGATCATGAGTAGACGTCAAATTGGCTGTTTCCTAGTCGAGTTATGGCATAGGGTTTTTCGGCGACAAGTTAATAAGCATCAAAAAAGTAAGGTATGATTTGATTATAAGTGAATTTTTCCGTTAGGGTCTAGGGCTTAAGTGTTGCCAAAATATTTGGTTAATGCGCACGCGATGAAAGTGACCGAGTTACTTTGACCTTGTGAAGCCTAGTTTTGGAGTAATGTTTATGGCGCTTTTAGTGGTGCCCGAAAATCAGCAGGTCATAGATGCCCTACCCCAAGCACTACAAAGTGAGGTGCTAGATCGTTTAGAGGCATTGATGAAGCTATCTAACCCTGTGCCATGGCAGCAGGTTGATACACAGTTGCAACTCATCAAGGTCATTGCTGCTAGCCCGTTTTCAGCCCAAATTTTTTTGCTTAACCCGCAGTTACTAGACCATGCCTTACTTACAAAACGAGTCTCAAAGCCTGAGTTAAAACGCCTTTTAATGGCAGATATGCAAGAGGTGACTAACGAAACACAGTTGCACCAGAGCCTGAGGCAATTTAGGAAAGCCCATCAAGTGCGCCTAATTTGGCGCAATCGTTGTGGACTAGGCAGCAGTGAACAATTAGTTGAAGATTTATCTAATCTGGCAGATGTGTGTGTCGATTTAGCTTTGACGTGGCTCCATGACGACAGTGTTAAGCATTGGGGACAACCCACGAGTCGCGAAGGTCAACCACAAGAGTTAGTCGTGTTGGGCATGGGTAAGCTGGGTGGTAAAGAGCTTAATTTATCATCAGATATAGACCTTATATTCAGTTTTCCCGCCCCTGGTGAAGCCCAAGGTGGTCGGCGCAGTATAGATAATCAGCAATTTTTTATTCGTTTAGGGCAACGCTTAATTCAAGCTATTGATGCTGTCACTGCGCAGGGCTTTGTGTTTCGTGTAGACATGCGGCTCAGACCCTATGGTGCAAGTGGCGCCTTAGCTTTAAGTTTTGACGCCATGGAAATCTATTACCAACAACAAGGACGAGAGTGGGAAAGGTATGCGTTGGTTAAAGCCCGTGTTATCGCGGGTAACCAAGCACAAGGTCAGCAATTGCTGGAACTATTAAGGCCCTTTGTCTACCGCAAATATTTAGATTACAGTGCCATTGAATCGTTGCGAAGCCTAAAGCAAATGATTGCGAGTGAAGTGCGTCGTCGAGGCTTAGAACAAAATGTTAAATTAGGTACGGGCGGTATTCGTGAAGTAGAATTTATAGCTCAAGCCTTTCAATTGATCCGTGGTGGGCGTGATAATCGCCTGCAAACAAGCAGTTTGATGGCGGTGCTAGATGTGCTGCCAGAGACTGCTGGTTTAGCGTCTTCTGATGTCGAAAAATTACGCACGGGCTATTGGTTTTTGCGTGATGTAGAGCACGCACTGCAAGCAGTGCATGATAAGCAAACTCAAGATTTACCTAGCCAAGAGGCTGATCAGGCACGGTTAGCTGTCGCCCTAGGGTATTCTTGCTGGGACAGTTTGCAGGCCCAAATAAATACCACCAGAGATTTCATTCATCAACAGTTTGAGCTGGTAGTGGCTCTCAAAGAGGTTAATGAGTCCCAAGGGCTAGATCACCAATTAAGTCAGTTATGGGCTGAAATATCCCATAGCGCCCATCAAACAGATGAGCTCACTTTGCTGCCAGAGTGGCAGCAAAGGTTGAGTCAAGCTGGGTTTACTGATGTTGATCGTATCCTCCAACATTTGTGGGAGTTGCACCAAAGTCGCCCGGCACAAACAATGCAGCCAGTGGCCCAAGAACGCTTAGCCCAGTTAATGCCTCAAATTTTACACATAACAGCGCAACAGACTCATCCTGCTCGCACATTGGCACGAGTGATGGTGCTTATCGAAGCGGTTTTAAGGCGTTCTGTGTACTTGGTTTTACTGCAGGAAAATCCAGCCGCACTTAGATTGTTAGTGCAACTTTGCGCTGCCAGTTCATGGTTTGCAGACTTTTTGGCGCGTCAACCTTCATTACTTGATGAATTGCTGGACGTGCATAGCCTGTTCAATGTGCCCGACGCGGTGGAGTTAAAGCAGGAGTTAGAACAAAATCTTCTGCGCCTGCCAGAAGACGATACTGAACAACTAATGGAAGCCCTTAGGCATTTTAAATATGCGCATTTATTGCGCATTGCGGCTCAAGAAGTGACGGGTCGTTTGCCACTTATGAGGGTCAGTGACCAACTCACCTATGTGGCTGAGGCTGTGGTTGGACAGGTTAAAAATTTGGCATGGCGTGAGATCAGTGAGCGTCATGGTCACCCACAAAATGAACACGGCTCTAGCGACGACTTTATTGTCGTGGGTTATGGCAAAGTTGGGGGCTGGGAGCTGAGCTATGGGTCAGATTTAGATTTGGTATTTATTTATGATATGCCCTCTCACTTGGAGACAGATGGACCAAAACCTGTCGCCAATAGCGTATTTTTTACTCGCCTTGGTCAACGCATGATCAATTACTTGAATACTGTCACTGCAGCTGGACAATTATTTGAAGTGGACATGCGACTAAGGCCTGATGGTGCCAAAGGGTTGTTGGTTTCTACCTTAGTGGCCTTTAATCAATACCAACTCAATGAGGCTTGGACATGGGAGCATCAGGCGCTCGTAAGAGCGCGGCCAATTGCTGGTAGTGACAAACTATGTGATGATTTTATAGCCGTGCGCAAACAGGTATTGTGCCAGCCTAGGCAACCCGACGAATTGAAACAACAAGTTATTGCGATGCGTAAAAAAATGCGCCAGCAGTTGGCCAGTAAGCCCAATGCAGATGGATCGACATCTCAGTTTCATCTGAAACATGATGAAGGTGGCATCGTTGATATTGAATTTATGGTTCAGTATGGGGTGCTGGCTCATGCCCATCAATGTCATGACTTACTCACTTACACTGATAATATTCGCATATTGGATGGCTTTGAAAGGCAGAATATTCTGTCTGCGTCACAGGCTCAAGATTTGCGTGAGGCTTATGAAATTATGCGTGCTGCTGAACACCGACTCACTTTACAAAATCAAGCAGGTGAGGTCTCGAGCTATGATTTGCAAGGACAGCGCCAAAAAGTGATGGCTATTTGGGCCACTATGATGGCTTGTTAATGGTTCTTTATAGACCTGAGTGGGGGTATTTAATAAATATCCGGACTATTGTCTGGGCGCGTTTTAAACCGTCGATGTAACCACAAGTATTGACTGGGCTTGAGGCGTATTTTAGCCTCAATAGCAGCGTTTAGCCTGGTTGCATCGGCCACTAAATCGCCACTTGGAATAGTTGCTAGACTGTCGGATATGGTGAGTGAATAACGCTGGTCTTGATGGGTGCGGTGGTGGCTAAACTGCAGAACCTTAGCTCCTGTGGCCGCAGCTAAACGACTGATAATGGGTGTAGTCGCTGCCTCGATACCAAAAAATGGGGCAAACACTGAACGCTCTGGTCCAACATCTTGATCGGGCGCTAGCCAGACGATCTCACCTTGTTTGAGTAAACGCATGACTTGGCGAATGTCTTCTCGCTCTAATATGCCCGGTAAGTGCTTTAAACGCCCATGGCGAATAATAGCATCCATTAAGGCATTACCATGACGCTGATAAGTGGCATAGTAAGGGTAACTGGGCGCCAATAAAATGCCACCTAAATCAAGACTGGTAAAATGTGCACCCACTAAAATAACGCCACGATCTTGGGCTTGGGCCTGTTCGATTAATGGGCCACCTTCGATCGATACCCGATGGTGAAGGTCGTCACGGGCACTCCACCAAGCCATAGCGGTCTCAACAATACCGATGCCATTATCAGCAAAAATTTGGCGTATCATATAACGTTGTTCCGATGCTGTTAAATGACCAAAGCAGAGACCAACGTTGGTTTCAGCAATCAATCTTCTGCGAGCAGATAACTGATACAATAGTCGACCAATAGCTCGGCCCATTTTCATGCGCCATGCCCAAGGCAGGATAATGATAATGCGTAGGCAGCTTAAACCAAGCCATACAGGCCAGTATTTAACAGCATAAAATTTGGTTAACAAAGGTTTGTCGGATAGCATATGGGATTCGAGTGGTATTAAGAGATCAATTAGCGACTTATAATGCTAATTTAATTGACAACAGATGGCTAGTTTACACTGAGCTAGTGATGCCAGCTAGAGAAACTAGTCTTCTATCTGATGTAAGGACAATAAATGAGTAAGCCGGCAGGGCCAGACCCGAGCAACAGCCCTCAAACGAACTTAGGCCCTTGGGACGCTTACAAACGCCTATTGGGGTATGTGCTGCAGCACGGTATGGTGTTCACAGTGAGTCTTGTCGGCTTTGTGCTGTTTGCTGCCACCCAACCTGCGTTCGCTAGTCTTATGGAATATATGGTTGATAGTGTGGAAGCGGCTGATGGCGTGGCCCGTACTGTTATTCCTGCGGCTGTGTTAGGCATATTTTTGGTGCGTGGGACTGGCTTCTTTTTGGGTAATTACGGCATCACCTACGTCGCCAGACGAGTGATTCACCAGTTAAGACTGGATATATTTGATCACCTATTGGTTCTGCCAGCCAGCTTTTATCACCGCAATACGTCAGCCAGCTTATTGTCTAAGCTCACCTTTAACGTAGAGCAAGTGACTGGTGCAGCCACAGACGCACTAAAAATATTTGTGCGCGAGGGCCTGACTATTATTGGTTTGCTGGCCTATATTGTGTATTTAAATTGGCAGTTATCCTTGGTGTTTTTGACTATTGGTCCGTTTATTGGCTGGGTTGTGAACAAAGCCTCCAAGCGATTTAGAAACGTCAGTACGAATTTACAGGAAAGTATGGGGCAAGTGACATCGACTGCTAGTGAGGCCATCAAAGGGTATGACGTTGTGCGTGTATTTGGTGCCCAACAGCAGGAACGTCAGGGTTTTATGGCAGCCAGCAATAACAATCGACAGCAGGCGATGAAACTCGCTTTGGCGGAGTCTGTCTCGACCCCTTTAGTGCAGATGATTGTGGCCATGGCCATGGCTAGTTTAATATATTTGGCGCTACACCCCAGTATTATCGACACCATGAGTGCTGGGCAGTTTATCGCTTTTATTACGGCCTCTGGCATGCTCACTAAGCCGTTAAGGTCGATGACAGAGGTCAACAGTATTTTGCAGCAAGGTATTGCGGCATCCCAAAGTATCTTTGGCCTACTTGATGAAGCACCAGAAATGGACCAAGGCACTCGATCCTTAACTCGAGCAAATGGGTTAATTACCTTTGAAAATGTCGACTTTAGTTATGATGAGCAGGCTTTAATACAACAGCTTAATGTGGTCATTCAGCCGGGACAAGTGGTTGCATTGGTGGGACGTTCTGGCAGTGGTAAGTCGACTTTAGTGAATTTGTTCCTACGCTTTTATGAGCCTCAAAGGGGCCGCATTTTGTTAGATGGAGATGATATTCAAGATCTGACGCGTTTAGATTTACGCCGTCAGGTCGCGTTGGTGACCCAGCAGGTGGTGTTGTTTAACGGTACCATTGCCCAAAACATAGCTTATGGTGCCATGCACCATGCGAGTGAGGAACAGATTATTGTTGCTGCCAAGGCGGCCAGAGTGACAGAGTTTACCGATCGCATGAGTTTAGGTTTGAGTACCATAGTCGGCGAGTCTGGACTGCTTTTGTCTGGTGGCCAGCGACAACGCATAGCGATTGCCCGAGCCCTTTTAAAGGACGCGCCATTATTAGTGTTAGATGAGGCAACCTCAGCTTTAGACACTGAATCAGAACGTTACATACAATCAGCACTGGATGAAGTGATGGTAGGCAGAACCACCTTAGTCATTGCTCACCGCCTGTCGACCATAGAGCAGGCAGATATGATTTTGGTGATGGACCAAGGACAACTTGTAGAGCAGGGCAGCCACCAGCAGCTCATTGCTCAACAAGGCCTATATGCCCATTTGCATCAGTTACAATTTAAATCCACAGGTGATGATTAGATGCAAGATAATAAGCCCCGTGGCATAAAACGCCTTGTCAAAGCTTTTGGTTACTCATGGCAGGGGCTATGCTTCGCGTGGCGTAATGAAATCGCTTTTCAACAAGAAAGCTGGGCTCTACTGGTGATGTTGCCTTTGGCATTATGGCTGCCTGAGACTCGCTTAGAGAGTGCCATATTAATTATCAGTGTGTTGGTGGTGCTCATAACAGAACTTGTTAATACCGCCATCGAAGCCGCTATAGATCGCCATGGTGATGAGCGTCATCATTGGTCTGCTGTGGCCAAAGATGTGGCCTCTGCTGCAGTTCTAATTGCCTTAATACAGTGTGCCTTAGTTTGGGCCTTGGTGTTATTTTAAGTTTTTTCCCTAAGTTGGCATCACATACTGTTTTAACATGGCCGCAATTTGCTGGCGCACCACAGACGGGCTATATTGGTCGCGGGCAGTCCGATAGGCGGCTTCACACATGGACTGATAATCCTCGGCTTTCAAAGTCAGTGCTTGGGCCAATGAATCCGCCAAACTTTCAGCGTTAATTTCACACAATAAGCCATTTTCTTGATGTGCAATAATACCTTGTGGGCCACCGCAGCGAGTGGCCACTACAAGGCGTTTTCGAGCCATGGCCTCAATCACTACCATACCAAAAGTTTCGTTGCGTGAGGGCAGGCAAAAAATGTCCATCGCGTCAATGAAATCATCTCGATCGTGGTTGCTAACCCAGTCTAAACGCTGGGTAATAGCGTCTAAATCAAATCGTTTAATCCATTTATTGACTTTACTATGCCAGCGGCCCTTTCCTGCAATTACTAATTTAAATTTAATATTTCGACGCCGCAAAATAGCAGCCGCTTGTAATAAAATGTCTTGGCCTTTGGTACGCCGCAAAATGCCCATTGTGGCAATCACCGGTGTGGCTTGAAGTGGGCGAAATTTGGGTTCGATCGGATGCAATTCAACCAAGTTGGGAATCACCACTAAGGGACCTTTATAACCCTGCTGACGGGCAAACTCACCCAATACAGGTGATACGCAAACTAACACATCAGCGGCTTTGATACCCAGCGCAGTGTAGCTGTGTAAAATCAGGATCAGTTGACAATGAGTGGGTAGAGCGGCGCGGACCAGTTCAGCATCAATGGGTTTGTGCACCATCACAAGATCAGGATTTTGCTGAGTAAATAAGTCCCTGAGTCGGCTAACTGCTATGGTTTTTAATAGGGGTAAGCGAGTGCGGGGATAATCAAGGGTCAAATAATCGAGGCTTCGTTGCTCTAATAACGCTTTTAATTGTGCTCCAGGACGTATGACAGAAGTGACTTGGTGGCCTAATTGGCGTAAATTGTCACTGTAATGTAGAAAGGTCTGTTTAGGCCCGCCTAAGTCTTTACCGGATATCAGGTTGACGATCTTCATTGTTGTCGGCGTCACTAAGAATAAGAGTTATTATTAGTTTAACAAATAAAAGGTTTTTTTGTACCCGTGGCTCTCTTCGTTTATACCTGTTTATCATACTTGGTGTTACCTTTTGGGGTCGCATTTCATCTGCTATTTGTTTGGCGCCGTGCTGAATTTCGGCAGGGTTTCTGGCAACGGTATGGATGGTTGCCACAAAAGCAGCACCAGCCTGTGTTAGTGCATGCGTCTAGTGTGGGTGAACTCAATGCGATTGCCCCCCTAATTACAGCCATTATTAGTGATCTCAAACTTCCAGTCTTGGTCACAACCACTAGTGTTACCGGACAAACCCGCTGTCAGCAGCTATTTTCAGATAACGAACGAGTCAGTTGTGGTTATCTGCCAGTTGATATTGGCTTGGCTAATTGGCTGATGTTGCGGCGCGTCAAGCCAAGAGCAGTGTTATTGGTGGAAACGGAGCTATGGCCCAATCTAATCGCCACCTGCGCGGCCAAAAAAATACCTACGTTGTTAGTCAATGGACGCATGTCGGCAAGGTCTGCTAAAGCCTACGCTCGCTGGCCATGGTTAGTGGGGCCCATGCTGCAAAAGCTCACTCATCTTTTGGTACAAGATCAAACCACGGCACAACGGTTTTTAGAGCTAGGCGCACAGACTGCTTCCGTGTCAGTGCTGGGTAGCTTGAAATATGATTTAGTCATAGAGGATAGTGAGCTAAATAACTTAGGTGCTTTGGTAAACTATTCGGTACCCAGTGGCTTGTGCTGGGTATGTGGCAGTACCCGCAGTGGCGAAGAAGTGAGTTTATTGCGGGCTTGGGCACAGTTGCCAGAACCCGTTGAGGGTACATTAGTGCTAGTGCCAAGGCACCCACAGCGATTTGAAGAGGTTGCCGACCTATGTCAGCAGTCAGGCCTGCCTTGGTTAAAGTACAGTCAGTTAAAGTCCCAGCTAAACCAAGCAAATGGTATTGAAACGGATGTTGATGTTGATACTTATAACGCTCACCCACGGCGCGTACTATTAATCGATACCATGGGTTTGCTGATGCATTTTTACCATCGAGCAGATGTGGTTTTTGTGGGTGGTAGCCTGGCTGATACAGGGGGACACAACCCTCTAGAGGCTGCCGCTTTAGGCAAACCTGTACTGATGGGCCCTAATTGTTTTAATTTCACCCAAGTGTGTGACCAACTCGAACAAGTGCAAGGCTTAAGAGTCACCACCAAGGCGAGTTTGCTGGCTGATATTACCGAGTTACTCACTAATCCACAGTTGAGAAGTTCTATGGGTGCAGCAGGTGCGGCGCTGGTAAATAAAGAAAGGGGTGCGCTTAAACGCCACTTGTCGATTCTAGAAGAGACTTTGGAACAGGCATTAAATCAGTGAGTCAGAGACTGTCACCCAGGCGTTGGTTTTGGTTTAGTAGCATTAGCTTTGCGCTGGTACTTTTGCCCCTAATGCTGGCTATGGTGGCCTTTTCATCTTATCTAAGCCAAGCCCAGTGGCTTGCGTATGTGATGGACACCTATACTTGGCGGGTGGTTTGGTTTTCTTGGTGGCAGGCCTGTTTATCGACTGTCATCAGTTTGTCGGCGGCCGTGCTGGTGGCTCGTGCCCTAGCTCGCAGGCAAGCCTTTGTCGGTCGCTGGCTTCTATTACGTTGCTTTAGTGTAGCCTTGGTCGTGCCCAGCATTATTGCAGTGTTTGGTATTGTTTTACTGCATGGTAAATACGGTTATTTCAATCAGTTATGGACATGGTTGGGAGGCGATCCACAAAGCTATGTTTATGGCTTAAAAGGTATTCTCTTAGCCCATGTGTTCTTTAATTTACCCTTAGCCACACGCATTTTACTGCAACGCTTCGATGCAATAAACCCTGAAACATGGCGTTTATCAAGCCAGTTAGGGATGACGTCAATGGATCTTTGGCGCCACATTGAGTGGCCGCATATCAAAGGTGTATTACCCCAATTAGGCGCACTCGTGTTCGCCCTGTGCTTTACCAGCTTTGCCATTGTCATGACTTTAGGTGGTGGGCCAAAAGCGACCACCATCGAAGTGGCTATATTTCAAGCCATACGCTTTGATTTTGATCTGGCCAAGGCCGTTTACCTTAGTCTACTGCAGATGTTTTTTTGTGGCTTTATTTTGTGGGTGGGTTTGCGCCTAGGTAAGCCTATTGATGTTTTTGTCAGTCTTGAAGTATCAGTTAAAAATATGCGCCCAGATCGCAAGTCCTCACTGGGTATTATGGCGGATACATTAGTGCTGCTGTTGGCGACCTTATTGGTCTTGTTACCCTTGATGGCAGTCGTCATTGCCGGTATTAACACCGCTTGGGTCGACGTTTTGCTTGATCTGCGTTTATGGCAGGCTTTTACTAATAGTTTGTGGGTGGCTTTGAGTTCGGCCCTACTGAGTTTACTGATGGCCTCAGGATTGCTGCTAGCTCAGCGGCATTGGCGCCAGCGTTTTGCTAATGCTGCAATGGGGGTGGAGTGGATGGGCTCAATCATTTTGGTGGTACCACCCTTGGTCTTAGCCACGGGACTGTTTATTGGGTTGAGCCCTCACGTCAACGTGTTTGCGATTAACTTGTATATTGTGGTGCTGGTGAACGCTTTAATGGGACTGCCCTATATATTAAGAGTGTTATCGGTAGCTTATTTAAAAATTGCTAGAGATTACGACCGCCTATGCAGTAGTTTAGATGTCCAAGGCTGGCATCGACTACGCCTTGTAGAGTGGCCTATTTTACGTAAGCCCATCGGTCTAGCTTTGGCATTAGTGGCGGCCATGTCAGCTGGAGATTTGGGTGTGGTTGCGTTATTTGGTAGCCCGGATATACAAACCTTACCTTTACTAATGTATCAGCGTCTGGGCAGCTACCAAAGTGATGCTGCGGGAGTCACAGCGGTGGTTTTGTTGGGCTTGTGTTTAGCAATATTTGTAGTTTTAGAACGTTTATTGGGAGGCTCTGGTGATTCAGTTTAAGCAGGTCAGTTGTCGTTTAGGGGATCAGCAGTTTTGTTTCAATGTGCAAATACCTGTGGGCCAAGTGGTGGCCATTATGGGATCTAGTGGAGCGGGTAAATCGACCTTACTTAATTTGCTCGCTGGATTTATTCAACCCCAATATGACAGTGCGCAAATTTTACTTAATGGACAACGTGTTGACCAACTTGAACCATCCCAAAGGCCGGTCACGAGTTTGTTTCAAGAGCACAACTTATTTGCTCACATGTCGGTGTTTAACAACTTAGCTTTGGGAATCCGTGCGAGTTTGAAACTTACAATAGACGAAACAGCCCAAGTGGAAACTGCTCTGGTTCAAGTGGGGTTAAAGGGTCTGGGCGCGCGCTTACCTAAACAACTTTCAGGTGGACAGCGCCAGCGGGTCGCATTGGGCCGAGCTTTAGTTAGGCGTAAACCGCTGTTATTATTAGACGAACCCTTTAGTGCGTTAGATCCCGCCTTAAGGCAAGAAATGGCGACTTTGGTGAAGCGTCTTAGTGAGCAGCACCAACTGACGGTGTTGTTGGTCACCCATGAGCCCAAAGATGTATTGAAACTCGCCGAAACTGTGGTTTTTATTGCTAATGGAGGCGTACACTGGCAAGGATCCAGTAAAGACTTTTTGCAACAAAAAGATAATCATATCAAAGCCTATTTAGGCCAAAGCTGCTAATCTCAACCTATTGTTACAAGATGATTTAAATTATGCCAACGACTAACACTGCATTCTCACCTAACCATAGGGTTGGGCCACTTCCAAAACCTCCACAGCAAGAGGCACAAGACTCTCATGTACTCATTATTGGTGCTGGTATTTCGGGTCTAGCAAGTGCTTGGTTTTTGCAGCAACAAGGTTTTTCTGTGACGGTATTGGAAGCAGCAAACCAGGTAGGTGGTAACCTACAAACAGTAAAGAAATATGGCTGTCAGTGGGAGCGTGGCCCCAATTCTTTTATCAATAATCGTCTGGCTATGGCTCAGTTAATCGAGCAGGCTGGGCTAAAACCCCACCTTGTGTTAGCCAATCAAGCAGCTCATAAACGCTTTATTGGTAAAAAAGGCCGAGTGTTAGCCCTGCCTACGGGCATTATTGACGCTTTAACCAGTCGGGTGCTGAGTATTACTGGAAAATTGAGACTGTTGATTGAGCCGTTTATTGGCAAAGCCACGCAAGAAGAGAGCATTGCCGAACACGTTAGACGTCGGTTAGGCCATGAAATGCTCGATTGGCTCATAGATCCGTTTATCTCTGGCGTATTTGCCGGCAATCCAGATAGGCTCTCTGTGCGCGCTGCAGTGCCAAAGATTTATGCCCTAGAGGTGGAGTATGGTTCTATGATAATCGGTGGTGTGGCAAAAATGAAAGCCAAGTCACGCCATAAAAAGCTGCAACAACAACAAGGCATTGAGCCCTTAGATGCAGCTATGATGAGTTTTTCTGGGGGCCTACACCAGCTTCCAGAGGTATTAGCTCAGCAACTTGGACCTGCGGTCGAGCTTAATGCCCAAGTGGATAGTTTGACCTATAGCTCCGAGTTTGGATATCAAGCCAGGTCAGGCGATCAAATTTGGCAAGCTTCACAGGTCGTTTTAGCTGTTCCAGCGCCTCAGGTGGCTCGTTTAATAGATGATTTAGCAACCACAGATGAACCCTTGCTTGCTCGAGCAAAAGAATTTTTACAGGATATTAACTATCCTGCTGTAGCCAGCATTACTATGGCCTTTGAAAAGCATCAAATTAAACATGCCCTTGATGGTTTTGGCTGTTTGTTGCCCACTAAAGAGAATAAGCAGACCTTAGGTGTCCTATTTCCCTCGAGTATTTTTTCTGAGCGTTGCCCAGCAGACCAGCATCTGCTCACCATTTTTATTGGGGGTGGCCGGGGACAACAGGCCATGACTTTAACGCCGCAACAAAGGGCAGAATTGGTAGTGAGTGAGTTATCTCCATACCTTGGCATCGAGGGACAACCCCTATGGCACGAGGAAAGCTTATGGCCCAAAGCTATTCCACAATATGACTTGGGCCATTTGCATAAGGTGGCGCTTGTCGATGAGGTGCTTAGTCAGTTCCCCGGTTTGCATATGCGCAGTAATTGGCGTGACGGAGTGGCTTTAGGTGATTGCGTCGAAAATGCCTTAGTGTTGGCCCAAACCATGAGCCAAGAGATGGTTTGGGATAAAACATAGGACTGATATAAGCTATGTATAAACCTACATTCAAACGTCCAGACGTGCGTATTGCTCATCAAGAAACTGTGTACCATGGTTTTTATCAAGTACTTAAGCTCAAACTGCAGCATCGTTTATTCAAGGGTGGCTGGAGCAAAGAGCTGCAACGCGAGTTAGTGGTGCGTTTACCAGCAGTCGCTGTGCTGATGTACGACGCCAAAACAGATCAGGTGGTTTTAATTGAACAGTTTCGGGTGGGGGGTATGGCCCATGAGAATGGGCCTTGGCAGCTGGAAATGGTGGCAGGCATGATTGATACCCAAGAAACTTCTGAACAAGTGGCGGTTAGGGAATGTAAGGAAGAGTCGGGCGCTGTTATTGCTCAAAGGGACCTCGAGCTTGTGTGTAAATACCTAGTCACACCAGGCGGTAGTAACGAGAGTTTAGCTATTTATTGTGCTCCAGTGGATGCCAGTCAGATCGCTGGCATACATGGGCTACCCACTGAAGGTGAAGACATTAAAGTACAGGTCATCAATCGGCCAGATCTATGGCACATGTTAGAGCAAGGGAAGTTGACCAACTCGGCCACTATCATCGCCACTCAGTGGTTGCAGATACATTACCCCCGACTTCAAGGTCAGTGGGGCAGTTAATGAGTTTGCACATCGCACAAATCACTGATTGCCATCTTCAAGCCCATGCGTCGACCCATTACAAAGGTGTTGATGCAGATGCTCATTTAGATCAGTGTCTGACTTGGTTGCAGCAAAATGTGCAAGTGGATCTACTCATGCTGACGGGAGATTTGAGCCATTTTGGCAGTGCAATGTCCTATCAGCGATTGCAGCAAAAGCTCAGTGGTTTGGCATATCCATGCATTTGGTTGGCAGGTAACCATGACCACTGTGAAACCATGCAACAGATTTCGGGCCAGCCAGTGGAAGAATTGAGGGTGTTAGATTATGACCACTGGAGGTTGCTTATACTCAATACGACAGATGCGCCTGATGGTCATGGGGGTGGCAGCATTGCTCGCCATCAGATGGCACAAATGAAGCCCTTGCTAGAAGTGGATGCTGGGCGATCTGTGTGTGTATTTATGCACCATAATGCAGTACCTGTTCATTCTTTATGGCAAGACGATATCATGCTGGGTAACGCTCAAGAGTTTACTCGTTTGACTGCATCTAACCCGCAAGTGAAGGCCGTTATATGTGGTCATGTGCATCAGCAACTTGACCGTTTTGTGGGTGCTACGCGATTTCTTGCCACCCCTTCAAGTGCCGTACAGTTTGCCTGCCAACAACAAAAATTTAAGGTGCAAGAGGAATTAGGCCCGGGTCTTCGGTTGCTTAACCTTCTAGAAGATGGCCAAGTCAATACTAAAATACAACGCCTACCCAAGCTCTAAAACAGCAAAATTTGCATCTAAGAGCAAAACGTCTGGGCAGTGAAGCATTTTCTGCTATTATTGCTCATTGGCGATCAAATGCGATTTATTGCTAACTCTAAAACCACACTATCGGTAACGTAACTCCATGGCACAAGATAACTACACAGCGGATTCCATAGAAGTATTAAGTGGTTTGGATCCTGTCAAAAAGCGCCCAGGTATGTACACGGACACCAGTCGTCCCAATCACTTAGCCCAAGAAGTCATCGACAATTCAGTTGATGAGGCGCTCGCTGGGCATGCAGATCAAATTGATGTGATCCTTCATAGTGATCAATCACTTACCGTGATCGATAATGGCCGTGGTATGCCCGTAGATGTGCATGCCGAAGAGGGTGTCAGTGGCGTCGAGCTTATCCTCACTCGTCTGCACGCAGGGGGCAAGTTTTCCAACAAAAACTACCAGTTTTCTGGAGGACTCCATGGGGTGGGCATTTCTGTTGTCAACGCTTTGACCTCGGCCCTTGAGGTCAAAATTAGGCGTAATGGCGAAGTGCATCGGATTGCTTTTGCTGATGGCCATAAAGTTAGCGAGTTAGAAGTGGTAGATACCGTAGGCCAACGCAACACGGGTACCAGTGTCACCTTTACTCCTGATCCTCAGTATTTTGATTCTGCTAAGTTTTCTGTGGTACGGCTTAAACATGTGTTGCGGGCCAAGGCAGTCCTTTGTAGTGGTTTGAAAGTGACCTTTTTAGACTTAACGACAACCGCCAAAGAAAAACATGAATGGTTTTACCAAGAAGGTCTAGAAGACTACCTTCACATGGCCAATGAGGGCTATAAATGCCTGCCCGAAACGCCTTTTGTGGGCAGTCGAAAAAGTGAAATTGAAGGCGTAGATTGGGCAGTGCAATGGCTACCTGAAGGTGGAGAACTAACCCAAGAGGGTTATGTCAACTTGATACCCACGTCACAGGGTGGTACTCATGTGAATGGTTTGCGCAGTGGATTATTGGATGCCCTAAGGGAATTTTGTGAAATTCGAGCCTTGTTGCCACGAGGGGTAAAGCTTGGTCCAGAGGACATATGGGACCGTTGCTGTTTTGTCTTGTCGGTAAAAATGCAGGACCCTCAGTTTTCTGGGCAAACCAAAGAGCGGTTATCGTCGCGCCAAATTGTGGCTTATGTGTCTGGTGAAGTGAAAGATGCGTTTAGTTTATGGCTCAATAAACATACGGACGAAGGAGAATTACTGGCTGAATTAGTCATTAATCACGCTCAAAAGCGTTTGCGTGCCGGTAAAAAAGTGATCCGTAAGAAAATCACACAGGGTCCCGCTTTGCCCGGTAAGTTGGCTGACTGCAGCGGCACTGATGTAAGCCGAGGTGAGCTATTTTTGGTAGAGGGAGACTCGGCTGGAGGTTCTGCTAAACAGGCGCGGGAGCGGGAATTTCAAGCCATCTTGCCGTTGCGGGGCAAAATACTCAATACTTGGGAAGTGGACTCAGGCCAAATATTAGCTTCTCAAGAGGTTCATCACATTGCTGTAGCCATCGGGGTAGACCCAGGGGCAGATAATTTAGAAGGCTTGAGGTATGGCAAGATTTGTATTTTGGCTGATGCTGATTCAGATGGTTTACACATAGCAACACTTTTGTGTGCCTTGTTTGTGCGCCACTTTAAGCCCCTCGTTGCTGCGGGTCATGTTTATGTGGCTATGCCTCCCTTATACCGAATTGATGTGGGCAAGGACGTATTTTATGCCCTTGACGAGAGTGAAAAACAAAGTGTGTTAGACCATATTACGGCTGAGAAAAAGCGTGGCAAAGTTAATGTTCAGAGGTTTAAAGGTCTGGGCGAAATGAACCCTTCACAGCTCAGAGAAACCACCATGAAGCCTGACAGCCGAAGGCTGGTCCAACTAAGTTTAGAGGCTGGTGACGGCACTATGGAAGTGATGGATATGCTGTTGGCTAAAAAACGTGCAGGTGATCGTAAGTCTTGGTTGCAAGAAAAGGGCAACTTGGCTCAAGTAGACTAAGGGCTATAATAATCATGGTCTTGGTGTCACATTGGGTGGGATTTAACTTTTCACATGGTCTAAATGATGCTGCTATTATTCTCTTGAGCCACTTAACATAATGCTCACCTAAGAGGCTCTATATTGGTAGTGATTTGGTGCCTGTGTGCCTGAGTGCCCGAGTGCCTGCGACTGGGCATTTTTATCATTGAGCGCCCATTATTTTGTGTCCTAAATCGCACTACCTTTGCACTCCTTTGCATTGCCTACACCCATTCTTGCATTTGAATACCTATAATAGTATAGCCAAAAAGAGGGTCGATTATTTAGGAGCAAAAGCATTAATATATCTTGTAAGCACCAGCTAATTTACTTGCCTGCGGTGATTCTAGGCCTGCTTATTTTGTTAGTCTCTGGATTAACACAAGCAGATAACAAAAACGATTGTAGGGCTGCTGCAGTGATAGGCTCCTATGGTTGCCAGCATGCAGATGAGCTCATAGCCTACGATCATGGAGCTGGCCAAAAAAGGGGCATGAGGCTAAGTCGTTTAGCTAAGGTGCTCGATTTGACAGAAGCACAAGAGAACGCTTTTAAGGGCTTTATGCGCACTCAGCACCAAAACACATCATCTCGTCAACAGGCCATCAAAGCCAGGCTGCTAGAGTTAGAGCAGTTAGAACTGGGTGGTAGTGCGTATATTGCCAAAGCCCAAGTCATTGGTGATTTGCATGGCAAAGCCATGGCCCAAGCTTTAATTGAAAGAGCCCAAGTGGAAGGTCAGATCGTAGATTTATTAACGCCGGAACAGTTGCAGCAATATCAACAACTGCGCGATGAGATGGCGCATAAGTGATTGCAATAGATGCAAAACCAGGTTGAAAAAGTCAATCACCCAACTTAGCTCGTAAAATTAGACGCAAATGGCCTTAACAAAACGGCAGGAGGCAGTCTTGCTGAGGTTTTTTAGCTTCAACTAGGATATAATTTCGCTCTTTTATACTCCTGACTTTTGCTTTTTTAGTCGGGGTAACTCGGAACCCATCGCATGTCCATAAATTCCCTGATCCGCAACTTTTCCATTATCGCTCATATCGATCATGGTAAATCGACGATTGCAGATCGTTTTATCCAAATGTGTGGTGGTTTGTCAGATCGCGAAATGGAGCAACAAGTGTTGGACTCCATGGACATTGAACGCGAACGTGGCATCACTATTAAAGCCCAGAGTGTCACTTTAGACTTTCACAGTAAAGACGGTAAAACCTACCAGCTGAACTTTATCGATACGCCTGGGCATGTGGATTTTTCCTATGAAGTTTCCCGTTCTTTAGAGGCTTGCGAAGGCGCTTTATTGGTTGTAGATGCTGCCCAAGGCGTGGAGGCTCAGTCTGTAGCTAACTGCTACACCGCCTTAGAGCTAGGTCTAGAAGTTGTTCCTGTTTTGAATAAAATGGACTTGCCCCAAGCTGATCCAGACAAAGTGAAACAAGAAATTGAAGAAGTGATTGGCATTGATGCCTCAGATGCTGTTGCAGCCTCAGCCAAAAGTGGCTTGGGAATGGAAGCTGTATTAGAGCAGTTGATTGAATTAATCCCACCTCCAACTGGTGATGAAGATAAGCCTTTGCAGGCCTTAATTATTGATTCTTGGTTTGATAACTATCTAGGCATTGTGTCTTTAGTGCGCATTAAAAATGGCGTACTGCGCAAGAAAGATAAGATTGTGGTGAAGTCCACTGGCATACAATATGGTGTAGACGACATTGGTATATTTACGCCTAAGCGACTTCAAACAGATGTCTTAAGAGCTGGTGAAGTGGGTTATGTAGTGGCTGGAATTAAAGATATTCATGGTGCACCTGTAGGCGACACCCTAACTCATCTTAAAACTGCTGACGTTGAAAGTCTGCCGGGATTCAAAAAGGTTCAGCCTCAAGTTTATGCAGGTTTATTTCCCACTAGTTCCGATGACTATGAAGACTTTCGTGAAGCACTATCCAAGTTAAGCTTAAATGACGCGTCCCTGTTTTATGAGCCAGAAAGTTCTGATGCCCTCGGCTTTGGGTTTCGGTGTGGCTTTTTGGGCATGTTGCACATGGAAATTATTCAAGAGCGTTTAGAGCGCGAATATAACCTTGATCTGTTAACGACCGCGCCTACAGTAATATACGAACTAGAACTTAATAACGGTAAAGTGATTTACGTCGATAATCCATCAAAGTTGCCAGATATGGGTGGCGTTGCCGAGATGCGTGAGCCTATTGTGGAGGCTAATATTTTGGTGCCTCAGGAACACTTGGGTAACGTGATTACTTTGTGTGTGTTAAAACGCGGTGTGCAAAAAAATATGCAGTTTACTGCGACTCAGGTTGCCCTGACGTATGACATGCCCATGAGCGAAGTCGTGCTAGATTTCTTTGACAGGCTTAAATCTGTGAGTCGAGGTTATGCCTCCTTAGAGTACAACTTTGTGCGCTTTGAAGAAGCTAAACTGGTGCGCTTGGATATTCTCATTAACAGTGAGCGAGTGGATGCTTTAGCGGTGATTATGCATCGGGATAACGCCCAAAGCCGGGGCCGAGCATTATGCGAAAAAATGAAGGAGTTAATTCCTCGGCAAATGTTTGACGTGGCTATTCAAGCCGCCATTGGTGGCAATATTGTGTCTCGTACCACGGTTAAAGCTCTGCGTAAAAATGTCACAGCTAAATGTTATGGTGGAGATATTAGCCGCAAGAAGAAACTGCTATCAAAACAAAAAGAGGGTAAAAAGCGCATGAAGCAAGTGGGAAGTGTAGAAATCCCACAGGACGCCTTTTTAGCAGTACTTAAGTTAGATAGTTAGGTTAGATAGTTAAGTTAGATAGTTAGGTTAGATAGTTAGGTTAGATAGTTAGGTTAGTTAAGTGGCTGGCTAACAGAGATAGAGGATAAATAAACCATGATGGACCTTGATTTTGAATTGCTGCTGACTGTGCTTGTGGGTGTGTTTGGTGTGGGCTATGCCTTGGACGTGTGGTTATGGAAACCAGCCCGCATTAAAGTCTTAGAACTGGCGATAACTCGCGCTGGTGGAGAACTCCCTGAAGCGCAGCAAGTTGACCTCATGCGCGAACCCATGTTTGCCGAATACAGTCGTTCATTCTTTCCTGTGTTGGCCTTTGTGCTCGTGCTACGTTCTTTTTTTATGGAACCTTATCAAATTCCTTCGGGCTCCATGCTACCCACTCTGACCGTAGGCGATTTTATTGTGGTTAATAAGTTTGAATATGGTGTGCGGTTGCCAGTACTAGGCACTAAGGTGTTGGACTACAATGACCCAAAAGCGGGAGATGTGATGGTCTTCAAGTACCCCAAAAATCCAGCGATCAAATATATTAAGCGGGTAGTAGCAGTTCCAGGGGATACCTTAGAGTTACGTGATAAGGTCATTTATATCAATGGCCAACAAATGGCTCAAACCTATGTGGCTGATGCATCGCCCACCACAGAAATTTACTTAGAGCAGTTGGGTGATGTGGAACACCTGATTTGGCGTAACAAAAATCCTGGTAAAAATGGCAGTATTACAATTCCGTCAGGCCAGTATTTCACTATGGGTGACAACAGAGATGGCAGCAATGACAGTCGCTATTGGGGCTTTGTGCCAGAAGCCAATATTACGGGTAAAGCGGTCGCAGTGTGGTTGCATTGGGACAGTTTCTTTAGCTTGCCCAATTTTAGTACTGCGGGCAGCATAGATTAAGATGAAAGCGCCAGCGGCCACCGCCTACCAGCAAAAAATGGATGCCTTGTGTGTGGCTATGGGGTATTCTTTTGCCGATCATAAGTTATTAGAGTTAGCGCTTACTCACCGCTCATGTGGCCACTACAATAACGAGCGCTTAGAATTTTTAGGTGATTCCATCGTTAATTTTGTTATTGCCAACGCGCTGTTTGAGAAGTTTCCTAAGGCGCGAGAAGGTCAATTAAGTCGCTTGCGTGCAGGTTTAGTCAAAGGTGTGACACTGGCTCAAGTGGCACAAGAAATGCACATCGGCCCTTGTTTGAAACTAGGTGTAGGCGAGCTAAAAAGTGGTGGTCAAAGACGTGAGTCGATTCTTGCAGACGCTACGGAAGCCTTAATAGGCGCGATTTATAAAGATGCGGGTATGGCAGTTTGTCAAGCGCGTATTCTAGCTTGGTTTACCTCTCGGCTTGAAAATTTAAGCCTGTCTGACACCCAAAAAGATCCTAAAACACGCTTGCAAGAATACTTACAGTCAAAGAAATTAGACCTGCCGGAATACACCTTAATTGATGTTAAGGGGCAAGATCACGAGCAAATGTTCGTTATAGAGTGCCACAGCAGTTTATTGGATAAACCCACGAAAGCGGAGGCGTCAAGCCGCCGTATCGCCGAACAAAAATCAGCCACCCTTGCACTTCAGCAGCTTGGTCAAGAATCGTTATAGCAGAAAATATACCATGACAGATCTAGATACTTGGCTAGCAGCCCAGAATGAAAGCAAGACAAAGTGCGGTTATGTGGCTATCGTGGGCCGGCCCAATGTGGGTAAGTCCACTTTACTAAACCGTATCTTGGGTCAAAAAATTAGTATTACATCGCGCAAACCTCAAACCACACGGCATCAAATCCTAGGCATTAAAACCGAAGGTGAGGTTCAGGTTGTCTATGTGGATACACCGGGATTACATATCGATCAAGCCGACAAGGCAATCAACCGATATATGAATAAAGCCGCATCTAGTGCATTAAAGCACGTAGATTTAGTTATTTTTATGGTGGATCGTACACGTTGGAATGATGCCGATGAACATGTGTGTGAAAAAGTTAAAGCGGCCAATTGTCCTGTTATTTTAGCCATCAACAAAATTGACATACTTGATGATAAACAATCCTTACTGCCCTATTTACAGGAAGTGCAACTGCGTCTGCCTAATGCTGTTTTAGTCCCTATTGCAGCTCACACGGGGGCATCAGTTGACCAGTTAGAACAGTGCGTATTGGAACAGCTTCCCAACGGCCGCCACTTTTTTCCAGAGGACCAAGTGACTGACCGCAGTGCGCGGTTTATTACGGCAGAATTGATTCGCGAAAAAATCATGCGCCAACTTGGTGATGAGTTACCTTACCAAATGACCGTAGAAATAGAAGAATTTGCCCAAGATGGACCTATACTGCACATAGGTGCGTTAATTCTAGTCGAGCGTAAAGGTCAAAAGCGTATCCTTATCGGTGATAAAGGTGATCGTATTAAACAGATTGGGCGGGATGCACGGGTCGACATGGAGCGCATGTTTGAGTGTAAGGTCATGCTTAAACTTTGGGTCAAGGTGAAAAGTGGTTGGTCTGATGATGAGCGAGCATTGCAGAGCTTAGGCTATGACGGTCTCGATTAATTAGAGGTGAACTTGGGTGACTGAACAACAGCCGGCCTACGTACTGCACAGTCGCCCATGGCGAGAATCGAGTGTTATTGCTGATTTATTTACCCTCAATCAAGGCCGGGTGTCAGTGATGGTTAAGGGCGCACAAAAAAATCAGGGCAAACAGCCTGCTAAGCGAGCCTTAGTGCAACCCTTTACCCCTTTGATGGTGAGTTTTACTGGGCGTGGCGAACTGCGCACCAGTGTGCAGTTAGAGGGTGCTGGAGCGCCGTTAAGCATTTTAGGTAATGGTCTTTATAGTGGTCTTTATGTGAATGAACTCTTGCTTAAGTTACTTGCTCTTGATGATCCCTACCCCAATTTATTTGCCTACTACCAATCACTGCTTAATCAGTTGGCCAATAATGAAGGCATAGAAGCGTGTTTGCGTCCGTTTGAGGTCCACCTCATGGACGAACTGGGGTATCATATGGTGCTAGATAAAGACTATATAACAGCCCAACCTGTGGTGGCCGAGCGCCATTACCAGCTGCACCCATTGCAAGGCATTTGTTTGCATCAAATTCCGTCCGATGGTTTAGGTGATCCTGTTTCCATGAGTGGAGAAGTGCTGCTAAAAATAGCGGCTGGTAATTATGTTGATAAAGACTGTCTAAAAGTGGCTAAGTATATGGCGCGGGCTAACTTAGACCAGTTATTGGGCGGTAAACCACTGCAAAGCCGTAATTTATTCCAGCCCATAGTGAACAAATAGTTGAGCATAGTGTGCCTATATAAAGCTTTGGCACCATGAGGAGAACACAAAAGATGGTTGATCCAAATCGAATTCTATTGGGTGTAAACGTAGATCATGTGGCAACATTGCGTCAAGCGAGGGGCACGCGCTATCCTGATCCAGTCAAAGCCGCTTTAGACGCAGAACAGGCGGGTGCCGATGGCATTACGGTGCATTTGCGGGAGGACGCGCGTCATATTCAAGAGCGTGATGTGCGGGTCATGGCTCAGGTGCTGCAGACGCGGATGAATTTTGAGATGGCTGTCACCGATGCTATGGTGGATTTAGCGGTGGAAATTGTGCCCGTGTATGTCTGTCTAGTGCCTGAAAAGCGGCAAGAGTTGACGACAGAAGGTGGCTTGGATGTCATCTCTCAAGAAGCCAAAATTAAGTCTGCATGCCAGCGCATGCAAGCTGTCGGTATCCAAGTGTCTTTGTTTATCGATGCTGATGAGCAACAAATAGACGCCGCTAAGCGCACGGGTGCAGAACTGATAGAGTTGCATACGGGGGCTTATGCTGACGCCACTAGTGAAGCTCAGCAGTATGCTGAACTAGCCCGCATCGCAGAAGCTGCAACCTATGCGGGCGGTCTTGGCCTTATTGTGAATGGTGGCCATGGGCTAAACTTGCAAAATGTTGAAGCCATTGCTGCTATTCCTGAATTCAATGAACTCAACATTGGCCACTCCTTGATCGCTGATGCATTGTTCGTTGGTTTACCCCAAGCGGTAAAAAATATGAAAGCTGTAATGTTGGCTGCCCGTGAAGTTCACCGGCCGAGCCGCGTTTAATCAGCCCTAAGGCAATTAATCATGGTTAAGGCAATTGGCACAGATATCGTATCAACTGCGCGCATTGAAGCAGCGCTAGAGCGCTCTGGCCGCAAGTTTGCGGAGCGCATTCTTGCGCCTTTAGAGATGATTCAGTTTGATGCAGCTCCTAGCCCCGCAGCGTTTTTGGCGAAACGTTTTGCTGCCAAAGAGGCAGCAGCTAAAGCTTTGGGCACAGGCATTGGCCGTGGTATTTCATGGCATCACATGCACATAGAACATGACGAAATGGGCGCGCCTTTGCTTATCCTTAGCGGTGCAGCTGCGCAGCGGCAAGCTACTTTGGGCAGTCAAAAAGCTCACATAAGTATTGCCGACGAATTAGATCAAGCTTTAGCTTTTGTTGTATTAAGCTAAGACTTTTAAGTAGAGGTTAGTATGCACATGTTCCCTACCATCGAAGATTATGTAGGCAATACCCCCTTAGTCCGTCTGCAACGCCTACCGGGTGATACCAGCAATATCATTTTAGCCAAGTTAGAGGGTAATAATCCTGCAGGTTCAGTGAAAGATCGCCCGGCAAAGAGCATGATCAACGAAGCTGAAAAAAGAGGGGAGATCCAACCAGGTGATGTGCTTATAGAAGCCACGAGTGGCAACACGGGTATCGCCTTAGCCATGGTGGCAGCCATCAAAGGTTATCGGCTTAAGCTGATTATGCCCTCGCACATGAGCTCAGAACGCAAGGCGTCCATGTCGGCTTATGGTGCTGAATTAATTGAAGTCAGTTCTGAGCAAGGCATGGAAGGTGCAAGAGACTTAGCCATAGCCATGCAAGAGCGAGGCGAAGGTAAGGTGCTAAACCAGTTTGCTAATAGTGATAACCCCTTGGCTCATTATCGTACTACAGGGCCAGAAATTTGGCAGCAAACCCAAGGTAAAATTACACATATGGTGACTACTATGGGCACCACAGGCACGATTATGGGGTTGTCTGCTTACTTCAAAGAGCAAAACCCAGAGGTGCAGATTTATGGTTTACAGCCTAAGCCGGATGCCTTTATCCCAGGCATTCGTCGCTGGCCCAAAGCTTACCTGCCTAGTATTTTTGACGCAGCAAAGGTAGACGCTATTATTGACATCGGTCAGGACGAAGCAGAAACCACTATGCGTGCTCTAGCCAAACAGGAAGGCATCTTTGCTGGTGTGTCCTCAGGAGGCTCCGTAGCAGGCGCCTTGCAGTTGTCTAAGCAAGTTGAAAATGCGGTCATCGTGTGCATCATTTGTGACCGTGGTGACCGCTATTTATCCACTGGAGTATTTGTTTAATCATGGCCCGTTTATCGCCTTTGCAGCGCAAACTCAAACTTAAAAACCCTTTGGCCTCGGCGAAACAAAAGCGAGCTCACGCTCAAGAAGACGTGGAAGTGGTTACTTTACCTGTGGGCAAGCACCTTCACATTGAACTTGACAACCTAAGCCACGATGGCCGTGGTGTTGGACGTTGGCAAGGAAAAACTATTTTTGTTGCAGGTGGGTTAAAGGGAGAGTTGGTAAAAGCTGAAGTGCTCAGTGATCGTAAAACTCACACAGAAGCGCGTTTGTTAGAGGTGAAGCAAGGCAGTGATCAAAGAGTTGAGCCGTTTTGTCCAGTCTATGATACCTGCGGTGGTTGTCAGTTGCAGCATCTTGAATCAGCGGCTCAAATTACCTTTAAACAGGCCGCTATTGCCGAACAATTGCGTCGTTTGGCAGGCATTGAGCCTGACCAATGGGAGCAGCCCATTATTGGGGACAGCCTAGGCTATAGACGCCGTGCTCAGTTGGCCACACGCTATTTTGCTGATAGCAAAACCCTATTAATGGGCTTTCGTCAAAGTGGCCATAAGCACATTGTGCCTATTAGTGCCTGCCCGGTCCTAGAGCCCGCTTTGTCTGATTTATTGGAGCCCTTGCATGGCATATTAGTCGCTATGGAGTTCACACAATGGGTCACCCACGTGGAGTTATTGCAAGCCGACACAGGCGCCTTTGTTTGTTTGAAAATATCGACCACGTTGAGCCCTGAAGACCAAAGGCTACTAACCGCCTTTGGTAGGCAACATGCAATTAGCATGGTGTGCCAGCAAACGGATCATAATGACCTATGGTTATGCGGTAGTGCAGAAAATTTAAGCTACAGTTTGCAGGTGGCAAGCATGGATCAGCCACTCGAGTTGGGATTTGCTATGCAAGATTTTGTGCAGGTCAACACTAAGGTTAATCAGGGCATGGTTGAACAAGCGCTTAATTGGCTGGAACTTCAAGCTAAAGATCAGGTCTTAGATTTATTCAGTGGGGTCGGTAACTTTGCTCTGCCCATTGCAAGTATGGCGGACCAAGGCGTGGCAGTATTAGCCTTGGAGGGTGATTATGCCATGGTTAAAAAAGGCCGTCTCAATGCGCAGGCCAATGGTTTGTCTCAAGTTGATTTTGAACAAGCAGACTTATTTGATGCAGGTGCGCGTAAACTTTGGCAAAAAAAGGCCTTTAATAAAGCCTTATTAGATCCCCCTCGTGCAGGAGCTAAAGGCCTTGCTGGGTTGCTCAAAAATCAGCCCCTTGAAAGAGTGGTTTATGTGTCCTGCAACCCGGCATCTATGGCCAGAGATTTGAAAGAATTTCAAACTCTGGGGTTAAGAGTGGCTAAAGTGGGCTGCATAGACATGTTTCCCCACACCCCCCACTTAGAAGTGATGGCCTTGCTTGTGCGCGGTTAATACTTGCCCACTTACTTGAGCTACTTGAGCTACTTGAATTACTTAAGTGACTTGCACAGTTATAAGTAAAGCATAACAACGAGAGCGCTTAGCGCCCAAACTAAAGACGGAATGCAACCATGGTACAGGTACGTGCGCTTCACCCCACCCATGCGGATGGCAACATCGACATTCAAGCTTGGCTGGCAGGCTTACAAAATCAAGTGGCACTGGAGGACACCTCACGCTTGCAACAGGCCTGTGAGTTGGCCCAAGAAGCCCGTGATCATGCCAGTAAAAGTGAAGATGTGTGGGCCACAGAAGAAGTGGACTGTTTTCGGACTGGGCTTGAGATGGCTGAGATTTTGACGACCTTACAAGTGAACGAAGAAACCCTAGTGGCAGCTGTGCTTTACCGAGCAGTGCGAGAAAATAAATTAACCCTTAACCAGGTTAAAGAAAGCTTTGGGGCAGTTGTAGCTCAACTGATCGAAGGCGTTCTACAAATGGCTGCCATTAGTAACTTACAAAGTCCCACTCGAGACAGCATTTTAGGTCAATCAGACGGCCAACTGACTAATGTACGCAAAATGTTGGTCTCGCTAGTTGATGATGTGCGTGTTGCACTCATTAAACTTGCAGAGCGCACCTGTGCCATTCGAGCCGTGAAAAACGTGGATCGAAAAAAGCGCTATCTAGTGTCCAGAGAAGTCTTCGATGTGTATGCGCCTTTGGCCCATCGTCTGGGCATTGGTGCGGTTAAATGGGAACTTGAAGACTTATCCTTTCGTTACCTTCAGCCCAATGCCTATAAAGAAATTGCTTCCTTTTTAGATGAAAGACGCATGGATCGACAAGGCTACATTGAGCGGGTATTAGCTGATCTAACATCACAATTGATGGGCGCTGGAATTAAGCCTGATATTATGGGACGGGCCAAACACATTTATAGTATTTGGCGCAAAATGCAGCGAAAGAACATTGAGTTTTCTCAAGTTTATGATGTGCGTGCGGTCCGAATACTGGTGCCTGAGCTCACCGACTGTTATACCGCGTTGGGCATTGTGCATGGTTTGTGGCGTAATATACCGCAAGAATTTGATGACTATATCGCTACCCCTAAAGAAAACGGCTATCGTTCCTTGCATACTGCAGTCATCGGCCCTGAAGGTAAGGTGGTGGAAATTCAGATTCGTACCTTTGCAATGCACGACGAAGCCGAACTTGGGGTTTGTGCTCATTGGTTGTACAAAGGCACAGACGTTAATAATATTGGTAACTCATACGATGACAAATTAGCTTGGTTGCGTCAGGTATTAGAGTGGCATGACGAAGTCGGTGATGGCGCAGAATTTGTCAGCCAAGTTAAAAGTGATGTGGAGCAGGACCGTATTTACGTGTTTACTCCCGAAGGCCATGTGGTCGATTTGCCGAGTGGGGCTACGCCCATTGACTTTGCTTACCGAGTGCACACAGAAGTGGGTAATACGTGTCGTGGTGCAAAAATCCACGGCCGCATCGTGCCCCTGACCTACCGGCTACAAACGGGAGACCAAGTCTCTGTAATGACGTCAAAAGGTGGTGCCCCCAGTCGCGATTGGATGAACCCAAACCTAGGCTATGTGCATGCGGGTCGAACCCGAGCCAAAATTGGCCACTATTTTAAACAGCTGGATAAAGATAAAAATGCCACTGCAGGACGTCAATTAATAGAGCGTGAAATGCGTCGTATGGCTATTACTGGGGTCAATTATAATCAAATTGCTACCGCCATTAACTTTAAACACGTGGATGATATGTATGCGGCTTTAGGGGCAGGCGATGTGCGTTTAGCCCAAGTGATCAATGCGGCTCAGCAACAGGTAGAACCTAGCCTTAAGATTAAAAAGCAGCTAGACCTGAGTCTCTTAAATGGTAAAACTAAAACCACCTCACCGGTGGGTAATGATGTACAGATTGCGGGAGTCGGTAACCTACTTACGACCATTGCGAATTGCTGTAAGCCGGTGCCTGGAGACTCGATTACAGGTTTTATTACCCTCACTCGCGGAGTTTCAGTGCATCGTCAGGACTGTCTCAATATTATGAATATGGCTGAGCGAGACCTGCAACGCATTATTGAGGTCAACTGGTCTGGTAACAGTGAGCATACTTACCCAGTCGACATTGTGATTGAAGCAGTGGACCGGTCGGGTCTATTGAGCGAAGTGGTAATGGTGTTGGGCAATGAAAACGTCAACTTAGGCAATATCAGCACTGACATTGATAAAAAGAGTCATTCAGCCACCATTGCTATGACCATAGACATTCCACGGTTGGAACTTTTGGGTCGTATTTTAGATAAAATAAGTCAACTACCTAACGTATTGGATGTAAGGCGACAAAAAAATGGTTAAAGCGATCAGTAACACCGGTGACGCGATGCAGCAATTGTTAGATATTATGGCTCAATTACGCAATCCAGAGGGTGGCTGCCCATGGGATCTTAAACAAGATTTTCGCAGCATATTGCCTCATACCCTTGAAGAAGCTTATGAAGTTGCTGATGCCATAGAGTCAGATGACCGCATGCAGTTGCGGGATGAGTTAGGCGACCTGTTATTTCAGGTGGTGTTTTACTGCCAACTTGCCCGCGAAGAGGGCAGTTTTGAGTTTGCTGATGTGGCACAAACGATGTCAGATAAACTCATTCGCCGTCACCCCCATGTATTTTCCCCATCGGCTGATGAAGCCGAGTTAGGCACTTCAGCTTTGGATGCCGATCAAGTTTTGCAGAAGTGGGAAGCTATCAAACAGGCTGAACGTGATGCCAAACATCAGCACTCGGTGTTAGATGATGTGCCTAATGCCTTGCCAGCCATGCAGCGCAGTGCAAAGTTGCAAAAGCGCGCAGCCAATGTGGGCTTTGATTGGCCAGATGTAACTCCTGTATTGGCTAATATGGCAGAAGAATTAGAAGAAATAGAGCAAGCTTTTGCCAGTGGAGATAAAGATCACACCCTGGAAGAATTGGGTGATTTAATGTTTGCTTGTGTGAATATGGCGCGTCACTTAAAGCAAGACCCAGAGCAGGTGATGCGTGCCGCTAACGCTAAATTTGAACGCCGTTTTCGTTTCTTAGAAACGCAGTTAGTAGAGGCGGGTGAATCATTAGAAAGTGTGGATTTAGAGCGCATGGAAGCGGGCTGGAAGGCCGCTAAAGTCGCGGGCTTATAATCACTATAATTGAATTTAGTTAGACCGCCATGGCACTGAGGCAGAGTTTTAGTTAAACTACGCGGCCAAATTGGGGTTGGATTTCATCAGTGGGTTTCTTAGCAAGCGGATCATCATCACTAAACAGGGTTGCAGCGTGTTTTTTGGTGTTTTTGTTCCTCTTTGTCCCTTTGCTAAGGCGCCTTAATTAGATCGATGATACATCGATCAGGTTATTAAGTAGCAGCCACAGAATTTAAATTTTTGGAGTTAAGTCATGAAGCTAATCCTTTTGGGAGCGCCTGGCGCCGGCAAAGGCACGCAGGCACAATACCTTACTGAAAAGTACGGTATCCCACAAATATCCACTGGGGACATGCTTCGAGCAGCGATAAAAGCCGACACACAGTTAGGCCGAACAGCCAAAGCAGTGATGGATAAGGGCGAGTTAGTGTCGGATGAATTGATCATTAATTTAGTCAAGGACCGCCTCACTCATGACGATTGTAGTCGGGGTTTTTTGTTTGATGGCTTTCCTCGCACAATCCCCCAAGCTCAAGCCTTAATCGATGCTCATATTAATATTGATGCCGTGGTTGAAATAGATGTTGCCGATGCAGAAATTATTAAACGCATGAGCGGTCGCCGGGTGCACCCTGGTTCAGGTCGAACCTACCATTTAATGTTCAACGCCCCCAAACAAGCAGGCAAAGATGATGTCACTGGGGACGACTTGGTACAACGTGTTGATGATCAAGCAGACACGGTGCGCCAGCGCTTAAGCATATACCATAGGCAAACAGAGCCTTTAATCAATTTCTATAAAGGTCTGATCGCTGCTGCCCATCCAATAGCGCCGGCACACCACTATATCCCAGGAGTGGGCACTGTGAGTGATATTAAAGCAGCTGTTTTTGCAGCGCTAGATCAGTAAATAACCATGACTCACATATTGGCATTAGACACTTCTGGTAGTGCTTGCAGTGTGGCCCTATGGAGTGATGCAGGTCTATTAATCGGGCACGAAGAAACTGCGCAGCGCCAGCATACCCAGCGTTTGCTGCCTATGATTAAAAGCTTATTGCTAGAGGCCGACGTGAACATGTCTAGTCTCGATGCCATTGCCTATGGTCGTGGACCAGGCTCTTTTACGGGTATCCGCATTGCGGCTGGTGTAGCCCAAGGTTTAGCCTTTGGAATCGATTGCCCTGTCATTCCCGTATCGACCCTTGCAGCCCTCGCTTTGCGCATGTATCAGCCCAGTGAAACTGCACAACCTGCCTTCGCCTGCTGCTTAGATGCGCGTATGGGAGAGGTGTATTGGGGTGAATATATCATCGACGAAACCCATGCAGATTTGGCCCTGCCTCAAGGGCCAGAAAGAGTCTGTGCTCCTGACCAAGTGGCGGTGGTTAATGCCACCTTTGTCGCTGGTGGAAGTGGCATGCTGGTGGCTGATATGCCTGCAGCAATTATTGCGGCAGCTCAATCAGTGAAGCCCAATGTGCAGCCAAGAGCATTAGAAATGGCCCGTTTATCGGGGGCTAATTTTGCCCTAGGACGCCAGTGTGCACCCGAAGATGCGTTACCTGTATACTTGCGTGATGAAGTCACATGGCAGAAATTACCTCGCTATCAGTAGCCTGCCGCCCCACTGAGGAGTTTTCATGGATTGGATTCAAGCCACAAGCATTGCTTTAATTCAGGGTCTCACCGAATTTTTACCCATCTCCAGTTCGGCTCACTTATTATTTCCAAGTTTATTATTAGGTTGGCCTGATCAGGGCTTAACCTTTGATGTTGCCGTGCATTTAGGCAGTCTGCTGGCGGTGGTGATCTATTTGCGCAGGGATCTCATCAGCATGGTGCTAGGCTTATGGCAATGGCAGCAAGAAAAGAGCTTGAACCCGCAGGCCACCTTAGCTCTGATGTTGATTGTTGCGACCTTACCCGCAGTATTCTTTGGTTTGGTGCTTAAAGACTGGATTGAAGTACATGCTCGAGCCCTGTGGGTAGTGGCAGCAACAACCCTTGGATTTGGCTTATTACTGGGATGGGCCGACTGGCGCAGCCGCCGCCAGTATGATTTGGCCGCTATGAGTTGGCGACACACTTTGGCTATTGGCCTGGCGCAAGCTTTGGCTTTAGTGCCAGGCACTTCACGCTCGGGTATTACCATGACGGCTGCCCTCATGCTGGGCTATACCCGCGAAGCCGCGGCCCGCTTCTCATTTTTAATGTCTATTCCTGTGATCTTAGCCGCCTCCAGTTTAATGAGCCTTGAATTAGTCATTAGCCCTGTTACCATCTCCTGGGCGCCTATGCTGCTTGCTTTTGGTGTGTCTTTTGCGAGTGCATGGGCCTGTATTGTGTTGTTTATGCAGATCATTAGTAGGCTAGGCATGTGGCCTTTTGTGATTTACCGTATTGTCTTGGGAGTGGGCTTATGTTGGTTGCTTCTACCCACCCTAAGCTAGCGGTCATTGCGGGTGGGCACCAATTGTTAGAAACCACACTGGCGGCCGAGTTGGGTGTGCCCGTGATCAAAAAAAACAACACGGGGTACGATTTTGTAATGCGCATCACCTCCTTAGGCCTTGGCTTAGAACCAATGGATGGCAGCAGTGGTGCCGTGCGTGTTGATTTTGCTGCAGGTAAAGCCCGTCATCGCCGAGTGTTTGGTGGGGGTAAAGGGCAGCAGATTGCAAAGGCTGTGGGAGTACAAGGTTCTGTGCGCCCCAGCGTGCTTGATTTAACCACAGGGTTAGGTGGTGATGCTTTTGTGTTGGCAAGTTTAGGCTGTCAAGTGTCTATGGTGGAGCGTCAGCCTGCCATAAGAGCCCTTTTGGTCGATGGATTAGCTCGAGGTGAGTTAGACATTGATGTGGGTGACATTGTGGCTGGCATGACCCTAAAACAAGGCCACGCTTTATCAGTCATGGCCACATGGGAGGGCCTTGCACCGCAAGTGGTTTACTTAGACCCCATGTTTCCTCATGCGGGTAAATCTGCCCAAGTCAAAAAAGAAATGGCGCTATTTAGGCAACTTGTGGGCAGTGATACCGACGCAGATAACCTGTTAGGCCCAGCGCTGGCCTTAGCCAGTCATCGGGTGGTGGTTAAACGTCCTCGTATCGCGCCAGATCTTGCTGAGCAAAAGCCTACTTATCGACTTGAAGGCAAAGCTAATCGGTTTGATATATACGTCAATAAGAGCTTTAGCAAATAGCCAGATGGAAATTCATTGCTATAAAGTGATTGATATAAAGTGATTAAAGGCCAAGAGGGCGAATAAACGGGCTGGCATTATTTGAATTATGTCAAAACCATGTAATTCAAAGCAATTTATCTCAAACCCATTTATCTCAAACCCATTTATCTCAAACCCATTTATCTTAAAGCCATTGTTCTAAAGCTTATGCCCTAATAATGTGGTGGTGGTTGGTGCGCCTCGGCATGCCCTGGCCCTGCATCTGCAGCTTGCTGCATACTCGCCATTTGCTGCGCTAGCAATGCAAGCGCGCGGTCTAGCCTTGTGAGATCTTGCTGCTGACGGCTCACGACTTCATTAAGAGCATCAATGGTCTGTTCTTGAAACGCAACTTGTTGCTGTAATTCGACGATATCGTTGGCATTATCCATAAAATTCTCAAGAAGTTGCAAAAAAAACACACATTTATATATCAAGTGTTTGATTGGGTGCTAGTTTTTCTATAACCTTGCACCATTGTACCGCCTTTGATCTGGCTAGCATATCCACAACCAAAACGGGTGTCGTGCAATAGGTTTACTTAAAACAATAAAATTAGAGATACAGAGCCATTATGAGACGCACATTATTTATTTATAGCTTTATTATTAGTTTAATTGCCGCTTTGGCATTACCCCCCATTTTAGACTCCGTGCTACAAGGTTTGAACATTGTTGAGACCCAGTATGAGTTAGCCGTGGCCGTCATTTTTGTCATGTTCTGGATCGCCACCTTGGCTACCGGAGTTAAGTTTATTTCTCAAGGTGCAGAAGATGACACCCAGTGGGATGAAATGGACGACGACCCTAACCGTGAATCAGGCACCGTTAAATGGTTTAACGTCACCAAAGGTTTTGGCTTTGTTACCCGTGACCAAGGTGATGATGTATTTGTTCATTTTCGCTCGATCCGCGGCAAAGGCCACCGGTCCTTGTTAGAAGGCCAAAGAGTGCGCTTTAGTGTCACTGAAAGTGACAAAGGTATTCAAGCTGAAGATGTGTCTATTGTCGGCTAGCCACCTAAAATGTGTATTGATTACCAAACGTGTTTTATAAGTCATTTAATTTAATTGAAACTGAAATGAAAAAATTTAATTAGGTTGGGGGTTTGCAAAGTGGACCATGTGCAGCAACTGCCTTATTCCAACGATGCAGGTTTAGGCCAAACTGCAAAAATTGGGCTCATCGTGTTGCAAACTGATCAAACTTTAGAAGATGAGTTTCGGCAGATGTTAGTCATAGATGGTGTGGCCTGCTACCACTCACGCATTGCCAATGCCATGCATGTGACACCACAAACTCTGGTGCAGATGCAAATTGATTTGCCCTTAGCGGCCCGTTTATTACCCCAAGCCTTTGCCTTCGATGCCATTGGCTATGGCTGCACGTCGGGTGCTACCATTATTGGTGAAGCGCAGGTGGCGCAATTAATCTTGGCAGAACACCCCTCCGCGAAGGTGAGTAACCCCTTAACAGCCTGCAAAGCAGCTTGTGGAGCTCTAAAACTCAATAATATTGCCTTGCTCACGCCCTACTCTCCCCATGTCACACAGGCCCTAAGCGACAACCTAAATGCCAGTGGCATTAAAGTGTGTCGCACAGGTTATTATGATATAGAAGATGATTTTACAGTGGGCCGTGTTGATGCAAGCAGTATTTTTAATGCCATTGTGGCTTTGGGTGCTCATGCAGAATGTGATGGGGTATTTGTGTCCTGTACCAGTTTGAGAGTGGCAAACATTATTCATAGGGCAGAACAGAAACTGGGGAAGCCGGTGATCTCAAGCAATCAGGCCCTGGCTTGGCATTTACTGCGGCTTTCAGGTGTATCTCACAAGTCAGCTCAGAAACTAAGTCAAAAGACAGGCCCAAAACTAGGTCAATTTGGTACTTTATTTAATCAACCGCTACCCAATTAACTTTTGGGCTCTGGTCAAATCTAATCACTGGCTAACAGATGATTAAGGCCGCAGCACTTCTTTTGTCCAAGCCGAATGAAAATTATAGCTATCACGGGTAATATCACTACCATCTTTGAAATAACACACAAAGGGTTGATGATCTTTTAGGGCAAGCTCAGCTTTGCCTTTTTTGCTTTTTAAAATTACTTTGATGCCTGTGATATTGGTTTTGCAATTGGCCTGTTTACCGTTGCCACTTACTTGAGATGGGCGCACAAAGCCATAGTACTTGGCGCAAAGTTCGTTTTTGCCTCGCTTAGTTTGGGATACGTCATATCTAGACTCATAAGTATAAGGCCCCGTGCCCTGCTGCCAAGTGGGGGGGTATGCAATGCCTGGGTAGCCTTTTAAAACCCCATCTAATCCTTTTAAAAACAGACTTTCAGTGCAGCTTAAGGCTAACTTCTGGTCTGTGCCATCAGTAGCTAAAGCAGTCAATGGCATGCTCAACGCCATTACCAATGTCATCAGTTTAATCATGCTTTAATGCTTCCATAAAAAGGTGCTGAGGCTGTCTGCAGCGCTAGTGGTGAGCCGCTTGCAATACTGTCACTGGTTGTGTCAAGCTTACTTTAGCACTATATGGCTGCTTTTGGGTCTTGTGGGGTGGATGGATTTGATTTTAGATGATTGATTTGTATTGAATATTTAACAGTATCAAAGCCACATAGTAAATTGCTATATGGCCTTTTTTTACTTTTGAATTTCACTTTTTTAAAGGTGCTTGTGGCTATCTGCAGCTTCTTGGCGCAGCCAAGACAAGCTTCTTAGAATCGATAACTGATACCTAATTTAACTACTGGGTAAAAGAGCTTTCTATCAAGGTCATTATTTATCGTACTCATCTCAGCTGCTACATCCGATTGTAATGCCCAACATTGGGAACTGCTCAATCCACTGCCACATTCCACACCGAAGTCTACACTACCTGTTCCAACATTAATTAAGCCTGCTTCAAAAGAAAAAGTGACCCCAGATGAAACATTGTTCCGGTTTGACCAACCAAGACCTAGGTAAGGTGCCGTTGAATTACTGAAGCCAGCCTTTCCCGTAAACTTGGTCACATTAGCGTAAGCATAAGATGTTCCGTTAAAGTTAAAAGCCGAAATTGACGGGTTACCCCTTAGTTCAAAGTTAATATTTTGACTTATTAAACCTCCAGTTAGATAAAATGCACTTGAGAAGGGATGAATATCAACGAACAGCGATTTTATATCTGGATTAAATATTATGTCATAACGGTTGTTCTCTAATGTTAATTTTCGATCAACCTTTCCATTAATATTCATTTCACCACGCACTGAAACATAATTATTGAGTGGTGTAGATATTTCTAGATTCGTACCAGTTAGACCTATCGTGACGCCTACGTTAGCCTGTTGCGCGTTTTTAGTCTCATCTGAGAAGGCTGAGTTTGTATATAGCACTGATGCTGCAAGTGCAAAGGGTGTTAGTGCGCGTTTCATGTTGGACATTCCTTGTTTTGTGCTAGACACTAATTTTATACTAATTGGTATTTTAATTTTTTCAGATAGATATAGCAACTGGCACAATCTTGCCATACTTCATTTTTAGAGGCTGAAGTAGCTCAAGCTGCACCAACCTACGGGCTGATGATTGGTTGGCAAAGGTAGTAAAGGTGGCATAGGTACTGCTATCATTAGCCTGTAGGCTGATTTGCTTGGCAAAGGTCTGGTAAGGGTAGGGCCAAAAGTGGCAAAGGTCAGATACCAGCGACCTGACTATCAATAAATATAATCTTGCGATTGTGGCCCAGTTAAATCCATTCGCAATCTAACCTTAGAGTTATCACATGAAAAAATACCAAATCTATGGCATCGGCGCTGCTCTTGTCGATACCGAAGCTGTAGTGACTAACAATTTTTTAAGCACCCACAAAATCGACAAAGGTTTGATGACCTTGGTAGACGAAGAAAGACAATTTGAGTTGTTAAGTGCTTTAAGCTCCCACGCATTTCATATTAAACGAAGTTGCGGTGGTTCTGTATGCAATACCGTTGTTGCAGCAAGCTGCTTTGGCTCTAAAACATTCTATTCTGGTAAAGTGGCAGATGATGAGGATGGGAGGTTCTTTGTTGAGGACTTGCAGGCAACAGGCGTTGATTTTCACAAAGCAGGAGCTGGCTCTGGTACTACAGGTAAGTGCTTAGTTATGGTCACTGATGACGCAGAACGTACTATGAATACTTTCTTAGGGGCGAACCTGGATTTGACTTCCAATGAGGTAGACGAACCTACGCTTATCAATTCAGATTGGTTATACCTAGAAGGCTATCTAGTCACTGATGACACTAGAACTGACGTAGCAGTAAGGGCCATAGAATGTGCCAAAGCAAACCGAGTAAAAACTTCACTTAGCCTCTCCGATCCATTTGTCGTTCAGGTATTTAAAGATAACTTACTTAAGGTTATTGGTAACGGTGTAGATTTACTGTTTTGCAACTCCGACGAAGCAAAAAGTTTTACTAAAACCCATAATACAGAAGCTGCGGCAGAGCAATTGAAAAAGTTCGCCAAAACCTTTGTGATTACCCTTGGTGCTGGTGGCTCATTATCCTATGATGGTGTGAATCTGTTGCAAACACCTGGCGTCACTGCAAATGCAGTCGACACCAACGGCGCAGGCGATATGTATGCTGGTGCTTTTTTGTATGCTATTAATGCAGGTCACAGCTATGCATTGGGGGCTAAGTTTGCTAACGAAGCCGCAGCCCGTGTGGTAAGCCAGTTCGGCCCACGAATAGATTCTTTAGAATATGTGCAAATCAAGCACCTATTTAATATCTAATTAACCACGTTATACGGTATGTTAATGTCATAACACATCTTAAATGACCCCGTTATTGAAGTGGTTCAGTGTTTAGGAAGTTCAGAGGAAAATATTTCTAATTATTCAGTTTTTACTTTTGAGTAAGCCTCTAAAGGTCATCCAGATAAACTAGCTGATCAAATCTCTAATGCAGTTTTTGACGCAATGTGTGCTTTAAATACCAAAGAGCGTGAACTTATGTGGGTGCCTACAGTACCTCTGGTTTAGTTGAGGCTTAGGGTGCTTATGACTTACGAGAGTCTATGCAGCGAAACTTTAAAGCGGTCACAGGCCTAGATGTTGGGCTAGATACAGACATTGTAAAAAGTGATAGTTCATTTGGCATGACAGCTGATGTGGTGATTTCCTCCTCTCGGCCAGTCGATGCTAATGTTTACTCATCTAGTGAAGCTGGTTTTCTTTCTCTTGTAAAGGTATTGCCCAATTATTTATAAGAGAGCTTGTTTATACTCTTCACTATTTTTCAGTTCACTAATAATCACCTCACGGAGAGTGCCACCTTGAAGTCGCAATCCATAGTGAAAGCGACCGTGTTCGTCTAGTGGGCGGTTCAACATACGCTGGTATATAGCATTCAGGAATTCACTGTCAGATTCTAGTTCCAGCAATTCCTTATAACCAATATTCTCAGATTGAATTCTTTTGTATTCGGGGCTAGTACGAACCATGTTTACTATAGACTCACCAAACACCTCAGCCCATTGTCTACGGCATACATTTAAGATTAATGGCCAGAATGCTGGTGTCTCTGTGCTTACTCTAGCGTCCATAGCTGGTTGGGCAGACCCTCATCGTAAAGCGTCTAAGCACTTATTAAACTATGGTTCAACGGGTATTAGTAAAGAAGCAACGGTTATTAAGTTACGTGATGATTCAATTATAATTCACCAAGAGTTGATAGCACTTGAGGATAGTCTTAGGTCTGATAGCAATGTATTGGTTTTTGCTGCCCAAGGCACTTAGGTTGCCCAAGTCCTCAAGCGCACAGCACATGGTTAAGACTATAGGGCTGCCCAAGGCTCAGATTTGGCGTAGGGACGCTTTAGGTGCCTGAATCATGACCATCAGTTTATAACTAATAAGACATAGGTAAGGAGTATTGGATTGGATAACTCTGTTGCTGTTAGAATAACAAGCATCTAGGAATAATTCTTAGATTAGCCACCGCTAACCCCTGCGACAACATTTGAGAGGATGTTAATTATCACTACCACTATAGCTTCTGTAGTTGGATTTGCCCTTGTCTTTATTTACCTCATAATTATTCTAGTGAAACGAAATAAGAAGGATTCATTGAAAAATATCAATTCTAAATGGGAGCCTTAATAAATCGTATGAGAGATAGCACAGAGACAATGTTAGGATAATAACAAGGTCAGCCCAAATGACCTTAGACCACGGGGTTCTCCAGAATCTCGTTGGTCAACCTTTTAAAATGGCTCTGAGTTGCTTTCGTGAATCTCTATATTAGCACTAGTTTACACAGCGCACATGACCAAGCCAAGAGTGCCTATAGCATCAGGTAATGTGTACTTTAGATACTGAAGAGTGTGAGCTTATATGGGTGCCTACAGCACCTTAGGCTTGACTGAGGCTAGGGCACTTATGACTATTTTAATGATAATAACCAAGTATCAAACACAAGGTTCTTAAGCAGATATTGGACACGGCCTGATACACTTAAGACTCTATATCACTTGGTTAGTTAACATTAATAATAGCTACAAGTAGTCTTAGGTAGGTTATATAATTAATCCATTATGAATAGATAAAGGTAACCTTAAGTAGTTCTCTTTAGTTGATCATTAAAGTAATACATAAAGAATATGCCTAAGTTCTTAAGTTAATCCATTATGAATAGATAAAGGAATTACTAACAGATATACCCCTAGTATCTTAAGGCTCCTATGCTGTACCTTAGTATTCTTAAGCCTTAGGAGGACGGGAAGTCCCTATGCAGAGAAAAGTTATGATTATTAGCGATAATCTATTGAAATTAAAGGAAATAATAGCCCTTCAATCTTTGCCAGAAGATGATTATAAGCATCATATGTTCCTTTCCCCCAAGACTATGCGACAAGGCTCATCATCGCTTAAGTTTGACCAACTCGTCACCCTTTTTGTAAATCAATCTAATACTAAGCGCAGAGGCCCTCAGCAGTTAGCTGACTTTAAATGGCATTGGGAAGTTGTCCTCATGTCATTAGCTCAGTCTATCTTTCAACGTAAGTGGCTGCTTGTGACGATGGACAACAATGCGTATGGGCCTAAAGGAAATCACCTAATCAAAGCATTTGGTTTCCAACTAACGTACCTTAAAGATATTGTTAGATATTTAGATGAAGTGGGTTTAGTTTCTCTTGAGGAAGGTAAGAAATACAAAAATGAACCATCTAAGACTAGGCTCTTTCCAACGGATGAATTGGTTATACAGATATGGGAGTATTTTCTCGATATTGAACAAGAGATTAAACCGCCCTACATAACTATTAAAGACCCAGCTAAAGGTTGGCACCGTATTATTAATCGACTGGTCAAAGATCATCCTGAAAGACAAGGCATGACCACTATTAATGAGTTTCTTAAGAATCATACATGGGCATGTAAAGGGCCTGTGCAGCTTAAGTACAACACTACTGCACTTGAGGGAGGTCGGCTTTATACGCCATATCAAGCGTTACCAGATCGTACCTCGAGAGTGCGTATAAACACGTTAATAGATGATGAACCAATATGTGAAGTAGACTTTAATGCTAACCACTTACGTCTCAATTTAGCTGTACTTCATTCACAGGATGCTGGGGAAACACCTTATGAGGATATAGGTGAGTTATGTAAAGTTGATGATCGTAACAGAATCAAACAATTCATTACTGTAGCTATGGGAGCCAGTGATGAGACCAAAGCCTTTAAGGCACTTAACCAAGATGGTTTCAATGCAGAGCTATTTGACACAATCAAGCAAGGCACCCTAAAGCGCTACCCTAAGATTAACTTGTTTGAAGGATGGGGATTAAGTGCACAAAACCTAGAGGGTGCCATACTGAGAAAGGTCATGCTTGAGGGTATTGAGCAAGGCATAGTATCACTGCCGGTACATGACGCTATAGCTGTTAAGCAAGGTGATGCAGAGTGGGCAAAGGAGGCTATGAGTCGTTTGTGGAGTGATGAGACCTTAGGTTGCAAGACACGACTTAAGGTTGATTATCCCAACTAGTGAGAAAACGCTGATACATCAACTGTAGAACTATCTTTTGAGGTCATTATCAATGCAGAAGAGTCGTACATCTTAATTTACTTCCTCAAGGGCTTTCCTTGCTGCTGAAGATTGAGGATACTCAGCAATCACCCGTTGCCAAAGTTTATTAGCTTTGCTTACATTTCCTATATTTTTATAAGCTACTCCAGCTCCATAAAGCGCGTCTGGAATTTTTCTGTGTTGAGTATGTTTAGAAAACACATTTTCAAAAGACACTATTGCTAAGGATGCATCACCTTGCACCATATAGACCTCTCCTAACCAATAATAGGCATTAACAACAAGAGCACTTTGTGGAAAGTTTTTCACAAAAGCTAATAGTGCCACAATTGAAGCATTAAACTGACGTTTTCTAATAAGCTCATATGCAGCCCTATAAGCTGCCTTAGGGTCATTGGGAGGTTGGGTTACAGTGTATGCCCTAGAACTGTCTGTCTCACTAAATTCTTTGTAAAGTTTTTCACGAGAGAGCTTTCCAGCTTTTGATTGAGGAAATTTTTGTATCACCTGTCGGTACATGTTCTTAGAGTTTATTAGCTGACCAAGATCATTATAAACATTTCCCATAAGATACATCGCATAGGGTTTTTTGTTATGTGCATACTTTAATTTAACCAGCAGAGTAAGTGATTCAATTGCCTTGTGTAATGCTTTAAAGTCAAAATAATATGTTCCCCCAAGTAAAAAATACGCATCACCTAATCTAGTGCTTTTTGGGTATTCAATAATGAAATTTTCTAAAGCTCTAACTTTTTTATACCCTTTAAGATTAGCAGCATCAAAGTAGGCAATACTATCGTTTACTCGATCAGGTTTAGGGGTCTGGACTTTAGGGGTCTGGACTTTAGGGGTCTGGACTTTAGGAGCTGAAACTGCCTTCTCTATATTACATTCAACTCTTTTTTCTTTGGTTAATTTCTTTGTTAGTTCAACCAAAGAATTAGTGCCCAAGTCTGAGAGTTGGGGTTTGCGTTTTAGATACCTTAATAATGCTTTTTCCGTATTGTTCCCTATCGCACCATCAACTAGCCCGTTATAGCAACCAAGTCGCTTTAACTCTGTTTGAAGTGATTTGATTGCACCTATGCGCTGCTTTCTTTTTTGTTTTTGTAATTCAACCTCTTGTTTTTGTTTTTGTAAATCAGCCTTTTGTTTTTGTTTTTGTAATTCAGCCTTTTGTTTTTGTAATTCAGCCTTTTGTTTTTGTAAATCAGCCTCTTGTCTTAAGTTCCCTATAAAAGTATCTACACTGGTTAGTGTGGCCAAAGATTCATGGGAACTCAGTTTTATTTGTTCTTCTTTTGTAAAATAATACATTTTTGAAGAAGCAAACATCTCCTCATAAACAAAGACAGGTGTGTCAAACGCATTGAGAAATCCGATGATTTCGGAGGTGGTATACTGTGTGTTTTGTTGCACTTCATTGACGTTGTCACGTTTAGTATTATCTGCATTAGAGAATTGATGCACACCTAGCGCCCCTTTTACTAGACGTGACTTACCAGCAAAATAGATAAACGAACAGGCTGATGAACAAAGGGCACCTGTTGGAACGTAAGTTGTCATGCCTCTATCAGAGACTACCCCAGCAATCAGTAATGCCTCTCTAACTAAGCCTCCCTCACTATCCAACACTAACGCACTAATGGATGGGTGTTTACGGAGCGCCCGTCTAAAGTCAAAGATGTCTCCATCTCTAATACTATCACGTAGAAACAATACTTTTGGAAGTTGATCAAAATGGAGATAAGCTCCATATTCTGAATATTCAACCTGTTCAAGACTCTCTTTTGACGCTCCAGATGATGCTAAATAACCATTTAAATTAGCAAGAGCGGTTGAAGAGAGGACGCACAGAATCAATAGCGTAAAAGTTCTTATCATAATTACTAACTAATTTTACCAATGTGGTTTAAAGCTGAGGAGATAACATTTCTGTTAAAACTAGCTTCTAAGCTTTGATTTATTAACTTATCTTTATTAGCTAAATTTAGCAATGCTGTGGAAATCAGCAGCCTCTAATATCCCTATATTATAACCCTTTCAGTAAGCCTAAAAGCATACTTAAAACCACAATAACCCTACACCTGAAAGCACCCTCAAAAGCACCCCTGTAAGCTCCAGAAAGGCTCTCTAAGCAGCGCTAGTATGCCAACATAAGCATGGGCATTATGACTTTAGAATGGGCTATAAGTATGGCTAAAGGCTCTTGTGTTAGCGGTTGTTAAAAGTGAGTGGTCATACGGCTGAGGTTATAAAATAAGCAATCTTCCTATATCAATGAAAGCCTAATATTAGTAGTCTCCATAGTAAGCAGAGTAATTTTGATAGGTTGGCAGCATGAGGATTAGAAAGATAATTATTGGTTTAACACTTTCGTTATTATTGGGAAGTGGAGTAGCAATTGCTGCTGATTTTAATAAAGGTCGGGAGGCAGCGCAATCAGGTGACTTTAAGACTGCCCTAGCAGAGTGGACTCCTTTGGCTGAGCAAGGGGATATTGATGCTCAATATAATCTAGGGGTTATGTACGATAATGGCGATGGTGTGCCAGAGAATGATAAGACCGCTGTGAAATGGTACACCAAAGCTGCTGAGCAAGGTCATGCTAGCGCTCAATTTAATCTGGGGAGTATGTACCAAAATGGTGACGGTGTTCCAGAGAATGATAAGACCGCTGTGAAATGGTACACCAAAGCTGCTGAGCAGGGTCATGCTAAGGCTCAAGCTAATCTGGGGCTTATGTACGATAATGGCAGAGGTGTTCTAACAGACACTAAACGAGCCTATATGTGGTACAACTTAAGTAGCTATAACGACAACGAAATTGGTGGTAAGAATAAAGATAAAATAACTAAAGAAATGACCCCAGCTGATATATCCAAAGCACAGGATATGTCTAGCTTATGTTTAGAAAGTAACTACACAGATTGTTAGACTAATGAAACCAATGAAAACACTCCTCACCATACTATTCATATCACTTCTGTCCTCTCCTAGTTGGAGTGCAACGATGGATGATTTAGTGTTTCGTGAAGGTCTCTATTACGAAAAGTTCACTGATGTTCCATTTAATGGGAAGGTAACTGGGAATCCTCAAGGATCGTACAAGAACGGTAAAAGAGATGGTGCTTGGGCTCAGTACTATAAGAACGGTAAGTTAGAGTACAAAGGTAACTATAAGGACGCAGAGAGAGACGGTGATTGGGTTCAGTACGACGAATTTGGTCAGTTATGGTGGAAAGGTAACTTTAAGACCGGTAAGGAAGAAGGTGCTTGGGTTTATTACCGCAATGGTCAGTTAGAATCCAAAGGTAACTTCGAGCATGGTAAGAGAGAAGGTCATTGGGTTTTTTACGGGTATTCTGGTGAGTTAGGTTACAAAGGTAACTACAAGAACGGTTTTAGAGAAGGTGCTTGGGTCGGTTACCATGTGAATGGTCAGTTATGGTGGAAAGGTAACTACAAGAACAGTCAGCACGAAGGTTTTTGGGTTAGATACGAAGAAAACGGAACTGTTCAGAAAAGATTAACAGGAACATTCAAAGACGGTGTGAAGATTAGTGATTGAGTAGTCAGAGATTGCCCCTCTAAGTTCTAGTCCAATCGTTTGAACATCGAACCTAGTTTGGTATAGTCATCTAATGAAACTAATCAAAACACTCCTCACCATCCTCTTCATATCACTTCTCTCGCCTCCAAGTTGGAGTGAAACGATGGATGATTTAGTTGAGCGTGATGGTCTTTATTACCAGAAGTTTAATGATGTTCCCTTTACCGGTGAGGTGACTGGTGGGGAGCAAGGGTCATTCAAGAGTGGTGTACCAGAGGGTGCTTGGCTTTGGTACTGGAGTAATGGTGATTTATTTAAAAAAGGGAACTACAAGAACGGTCAGAGAGAAGGTGCTTGGGTTAGTTACTTTCAGAATGGTCAGTTAGTTTACAAAGGAAACTACAAGAATGGTGTACCAGAGGGTGCTTTGGTTCGTTACCATAAAAATGGTCAGTTGAGTTACAAAAGCAACTTCAAGAATGGTAAGAGAGAAGGTGCTTCGGTTAGTTACAATGAAAACGGAACTGTAGATAAAGAATTGACTGGAACCTTCAAAGACGGTGTGAAGATTAGTGATTGAGTGAGCAATAAGCTGATCAAAGGTTAACGCAAGAGCCAGTTACAACACGCCTTACTTGAGGAAACTTGAGTAGGGCTTTTTTTTTGATTTGGATTTACTGTTTTCTTAAATTGAGAATTGGCTTTTTTAAATGTACTGGTGGCTACTACAGTTATCTACAGAAAGCCCAGCCACCCCACCCCCTCTTTTGGCTGAGATAATAGGGTTTTCATTCAAGGAATTATTCAAGGAATTGATGCTTTAGGCATAAAAAACCCCCATGCACTATACGTATCATGAGGGCTGCAATATGCGCTGGTACCAGTGCCCGGACTCGAACCGGGACGCCGCGAAGCAACGGATTTTGAATCCGTCGTGTATACCAATTTCACCACACTGGCACATTGAGGGGCGAATTATACAGAGTTAAGTAAAACCGTCAATGGCTTTGTCGGGGCTTTTGTCACATTAGCGGTCTATGTTTCACTTGCTCTGCGCCATAGTCGCCCATCAATGGCAGATAGGCCTAAAGCAATCATTGCCATACCGATGATGTGGGGTGTTTGTAGGCTTTCCTCAAGAAATAACCAACCCAATAAAATGGCAGAAACAGGCACTAACAGGGTGACGAGTAAAATGTTTGTGGCCCCAGCGCTAGCCAATAGCTTGAAATACAAAATGTACGCGGCAGCGGTGGAAAACATTGCCAAACTAATGATGGCTGCCCAAACTTGGGCCGGCACATTGGCATAGGGGTCATTACCATCCACCCATAAAGCGATGGGCAACAGGAGCAGAGTGGACCCCGTGACTTGTCCTGCCGCCACTAAAATAGTGTTAAGGCCTGTGGCTTTGAAACGGCGACCGTAAACACTAGCGCAAGCGTAGGACAGGGCGGCTGCTAAAATGGCAAGTTGGGCTAGCAGGCTGCTAGTGGCGATGCTCGATAAGTCCATCATCACAATAACGCCAGCAAAACCAACGACCACACCCGTGATTTTAAGGGGTGTGGCTGACTCATCGCGCAATAGTATGCCCGCCACAATGACACCAAATAAAGGCGCGGTTGCATTGAGAATTGCTGCTAAGCCTGAGCTAATCTGGCTTTGGCCCCAGACAATTAGGCTGAAAGGCAAGACGTTATTTAATAGTCCCATGGTTAATAATGCAATCCAAATGGGGGGGCTATTGGGTATTGGCAGCTTCAACGCCAGAACCACCAGCCATAATGTGATCGCAGCAAGGCCCACTCGAAGAGTGACTATTGTTAAAGGTGGCAAGGATTCAAGGGCTATTTCAGCAAAAAAGAAGGACCCACCCCAAAGTACCGACAAGGTCACAAGCATAGCCCACTCACGGCGATTCATAATGGTGTTGACAGCAGTTAGCATGGAGGTTCTCGTTATTATTTAATGGTTGCCGACTATTTTAAGGCAAGGTTATTGAATTAATCGTCGCGTTAAAAACATCTTAAAAATAACTTAAAAATAGCTTTGAAATATAAATAACGCTTGAGTCTCGCCTTGGGCACGCAGCTGGGAGACAGGCGTCATACTAAATCCATATAGTCCTGTGACTTGGCCCAAAGTTTAGGTATCATAGCACCCCTGACTTTACACCCTTTTTTTCTACGTGTTGACACTTATTTTAGCCCCATGCAAGTTTCTGACTTTATTTTTCATCTGCCCAAAGAGCTCATTGCTCGTTACCCCGCACCTGAGCGCACGGCGAGCCGACTCATGCACTTAAATGGTGAATCTGGAACTGTTTCCCATGGTGTTTTCACTGACTTGTTGGAGTTTATACAAGCGGGTGATTTGTTAGTACTTAATAATACCAAGGTCATCCCGGCGCGATTATTTGGTGCCAAGCAATCGGGTGGGAAAATTGAAGTATTAGTAGAGAGATTGCTGGGGCCACATAATTTCCTAGCTCATGTAAGATCAAGCAAAGCCCCCAAACCTGGGGCGCGATTATTGTTAGAAGGTGAGGTTTGGGCTACGATGGTGGCCCGTCATGAGAGCTTATTTGAACTAGTTTTAGATGAAGATGATGATGTGTTAAGTGTGCTGCAGCGCCTAGGGCATATGCCATTACCCCCCTATATTGATCGTCCCGATGACACCGCAGACCGAGACCGATACCAAACGGTCTATGGCGAGCACCATGGCGCTGTGGCAGCACCTACGGCGGGCTTGCACTTTGATCAGCCACTACTCGATGCCATAGCGGCAAAGGGAGCGACCTGTGCTTTTGTGACTTTGCACGTGGGAGCGGGTACTTTTCAGCCAGTTAAGGTTGAGCGCATTGAAGACCATCACATGCATGGTGAGCTAGTGGAAGTTAGTGCCCAGGTGTGTGCAGCGGTGCAACAAACTCGGAGTCAAGGTGGTCGAGTGATTGCGGTGGGCACCACCTGTGTGAGGGCGTTAGAGAGTGCCAGTGCTGAAGGTGAAATTATGCCGTTCAAAAGTGAGACTCATATTTTCATTTACCCAGGCTACCGCTTTAAGAGTGTTGATGCCTTGGTGACTAATTTCCATCTATCTGAATCGACCTTGCTGATGTTGGTGAGTGCATTTGCTGGCCGAGATCATGTGATGCATGCTTATGCCCAAGCCATTGAGCAAGGTTATCGTTTTTTTAGTTATGGTGACGCCATGTTGGTGACGCCCCAGTCTTCTGCTTTGGAGTGCCCATGAGTCGCAGTTGTTTTATGAAATTTGAACGCCTGACTCAAAGTGGTGAAGCCCGTCGTGGTCGCTTAACTTTCCCGCGGGGCTCAGTAGAAACCCCATGTTTCATGCCGGTGGGTACTTATGGCACAGTCAAGGGAATGTTGCCCAGAGATATTGAAGCCACGGGTGCAGAAATTATATTGGGTAATACCTTTCACCTGATGTTGCGGCCAGGCACTGAGGTGGTAAAGCTGCATGCTGATTTGCATAACTTTACCCAGTGGCAAAAACCCATTCTCACGGATTCGGGTGGCTTTCAAGTATTTAGTCTGGGTGCTAAAATTAACGAAGAAGGGGTTAAGTTTCAGTCTCCTGTTAATGGTGATACGGTGTTTATGACACCCGAATCATCGATGCAGGTACAGCGAGACTTAGGCTCAGATGTAGTGATGATTTTTGATGAGTGCACACCCTATCCTGCGACAGAGGATGAGGCTGCTGTGTCAATGCGTCGCTCTATGCGCTGGGCTAAGCGCAGCAAGGATGCCCATGGCGAGAGTCCATCGGCTTTGTTTGGTATCGTTCAAGGCGGTATGTATGAACATTTGCGAGACGAGTCTCTTGCAGGCTTAGCTGAAATTGGTTTTGATGGTTTTGCCATTGGTGGTTTATCAGTCGGTGAGCCGAAAGACGATATGTTGCGGGTGTTGGCTCACACGGCACCTAAACTACCTGCTGACAAACCACGTTATCTGATGGGGGTTGGTAAACCAGAAGATTTAGTGGAAGGTGTGCGGCGCGGTGTGGATATGTTTGACTGTGTGATGCCCACTCGGAATGCCCGGAATGGACACTTATTCATTACAGATGGGGTGGTAAAAATCCGCAATGCGGTGCACAAAACGGACCTTAGCCCCCTTGATAAAGATTGCGATTGTTATACGTGCACCCATTTTTCTCGGGCTTATTTGTATCATTTAGATAAGTGTCGAGAAATGTTAGGTGCGCAACTTAATACCATTCACAACTTGCATTACTATCAGCGGCTTATGGCAGGATTGCGTACAGCACTGGAAGCAGGTACATTGGACGACTTTGTCGATGATTTTTACCAACGGCGTGGCTTGTCTACGCCCGTTTTAGCCGGTTTTACAAAATAAATAATTTAATTTTTAGTTAATAATGTTGGAGATAATATGAGTTTTTTTATTGAATCAGCCGCAGCCGAAGGTGGCGCAGCCTCAGGTGGTGATCCAGGTTCTTTAGTCATTATGATGGTGATTTTTGCGGCCGTTTTCTATTTTATGATTTGGCGTCCTCAATCAAAGCGCACCAAAGAGCATAAGAACCTAATGAGTGGCTTGTCCAAGGGTGATGAAGTGGTCACTAATGGCGGTATGATTGGAAAAGTGGCTAAAGTGAGTGATGATTTTGTGACTATTACCTTGGCAGAAGGTATCGACTCCCATTTCCAAAAAGCGGCTGTGGCCTCTGTGTTGCCCAAAGGCACCATTAAGTCGATCTAAATTTGCCGTGTTAAAGCCTTAATTGGACGGCACATTTGTAGCCGACAATGGGGCTTTTTTTATGACTCGTTTTTCAAGGAAAGCCTGTGTTAAATCATTATCCCTTATGGAAAAACCTACTCATTGTTGTGGGTTTGGCCCTTGGTGGGCTTTATGCACTGCCAAACTTATACCCAGATGACCTGGCTATACAAATCTCTGGAGCAAGAAGTGCTACGGTCATTGATGACCGTGTGCTTGATGAGGTAGTTTACGCTTTAGGCGAAGCCGATATGAGCACCACAGGGGTGGCGTTAACTGATAAAAACGTACTCGTGCGTGTAACTGATTCTGAATCACAATTGCGTGCTAAAGCGGCTTTGAGTGATGCCTTGGGTGATCAATATTTGACTGCACTCAACTTAGCCCCTACCACACCTGATTGGTTAACTAATCTGGGCGCTGGTCCAATGAAGCTCGGCCTAGATTTACGCGGTGGCGTTCACTTCTTGCTTGAAGTCGATATGGTGCAAGCGGTGTCTCAACGCTTAGACGTGTATGTCAGTGAAATTAAAACGGCCCTGCGAGCGGAAAAACTGCGCTATCGTGCGGTATCTCGTGAAGCTGATGGTAGTTTACGAATTAAATTTATGGACGCCGAGGTTCGTGACCAAGCACGCTCTGAACTTAAGTCAAATTACAGTGAATTTCTAATGAGTGCTGAAGATGCAGAGGCTGATGGCGCCTACTACCTGCTGGTTAGCTTGAATGAATCTACTGTGCGTGAAATTGAGAACTATGCGGTTAATCAGAACTTAACCACCTTGCGCAACCGGGTTAACGAACTGGGTGTGGCAGAGCCATTAGTGCAACGCCAAGGCCGTAACCGTATTGTGGTGCAGTTGCCTGGTGTGCAAGATACGGCCGCTGCAAAGCGCGTACTAGGCGCCACAGCTAACCTAGAATTTCGCTTAGAAGCCAAGCCAGGCGTGGCTCGAGTAGCCATTGAGGAATTTACCTTTAGGTCTAACCCTGAGCGCAAAGCAAACTTAGAAAAAGACCTAATTATTAGTGGCACCAGTGTTTCCAATGCGCAGTCTAACTTTGACGAAACAGGCTCACCCCAAGTGAATATCGACCTTGATGCTCAGGGTGGTAAGTTAATGAATCGCATCACGCGCAATGCGGTGAAACGGCGCATGGCAGTGGTATTTGTAGAGCACAAGTCACGCATCAAATTGGTCAAAAAAGAAGGCCAACTGGTTGAACAGCGTCAATCTTATGTAGAAAAAAGTATTATTTCCTTAGCCACTATTCAAACAGCCTTGGGTAATAGTTTTCGTATAACCGGCCTTGATGGAGCGGGTGAAGCCTCAGAGCTAGCGTTATTGTTACGGGCGGGCTCTCTTGCTGCACCCATGTATTTCGTTGAAGAACGCACAGTAGGTCCTAGCTTAGGGCAGGAAAATATTGACCTTGGATTAACTTCGGTTCAAATTGGTCTGGCCTTAGTGGTTGTGTTTATGATGGCCTTTTATGGTGTTTTTGGTGTGATTGCTAACGTAGCTCTAGCCTTTAACCTGCTATTGGTTGCGGCCGTGATGTCATTATTGGGCTTTACCTTATCTCTGCCTGGAATTGCGGGTGTGGTGCTTACCGTGGGCATGGCAGTGGACGCCAACGTGCTCATTTTTTCTCGGATTAAGGAAGAGCTAAAAGCGGGCATGGCGCCCCAGTCGGCTATTAATGCAGGTTATGAAAGGGCGTTCAGTACTATTTTTGATGCCAATATCACCACCCTTTTGGTGGCCGTTATTTTGTACGCTGTGGGCACAGGCCCGATTAAGGGCTTTGCAGTGACCTTGTCTATTGGCATTGTAACCTCTATGTTTACCGCCATTATGGTGAGCCGGGCCATGGTCAATGGGGTCTATGGTGGGCGAAAAATTACAGACATTAAAATATGGCCTTTATTTATGGGAGCAGGCAAATGAGTGACCTAAAGATTATTAACTTTATGTCCTTGCGAAAAATTGCAGGGGCTTTGTCTATGGCCTTAGTGCTTGGCGCTTTGGCCTCTTTAGCCATCAATCAGCTCCAGTTTGGTTTAGATTTTACCGGGGGTACCTTAATTGAAGTAGGCTACGAACAAGCGCCTAATTTAGTTAATGTGCGTGTGCAATTACAGGACGCTGGTTTTGATGACGCCGTAGTGCAAAACTTTGGTTCCGAAAAAGAGGTGCTGGTGCGTTTAGGTCAAACCTTTAACGACAAAGTAGGCCAACAAGTGCTGTCGGCTTTGCAATCATCTGCGACTTCATCAGTTGAGTTGCGTCGTTCGGAATATGTAGGTGCACAAGTGGGTGAGGAGCTCACCGAGCAAGGCGGTTTAGGTATGTTGCTGGCGCTCGGCATCGTGATGATCTACGTCGCTTTGCGCTTTCAAATTAAGTTTTCAGTGGGTGCGGTGGTTGCCTTAATTCACGACGTGCTCATCGTGCTAGGCATTTTCTCGATCTTTAAGCTCGACTTTGACCTGACTGTCTTGGCGGCAATTTTGGCAGTGATTGGTTACTCCCTCAACGATACTATTGTGGTATCCGATAGAATTCGAGAAAACTTCCGTAAAATGCGCAAGGGCACGACCATTGAAGTCATTAATGAGTCCCTGACCCAAACATTGGGTCGCACCTTGGTTACCTCTATCACGACTCTTTTAGTGTTACTGGCGCTATTAATCTTTGGTGGTGAATTAATTCACGGCTTTGCTTTGGCATTAATGATTGGCGTTTTGGTAGGCACCTATTCTTCTATCTATGTAGCAGTCAACGTGCTGTTGTTGCTGGGTATTACCAAGGAAGATCTAATTGTACCACCCAAAGAAGAAGTCATTGAGGGCGAAGGGTTTGAAGAGGGTGAAGGCTTTGAGCAGGATTTAGAAGCAGACCTAGGTCGTCCTTAAAGTAGGGTTTTAATGGCCCTTATGCTTCTTTAAAAGACATGGCAGAGAAACTGCCATGTCTTTTATCATGCATTACTTATGACTTTTGACTTATCACTCGGACCTTAGCATTAAGCGCTATGTAAGGCTTTGAGCATAAGCTTGAGCAGTTTGGTATTCGCACACACTAACTCCCCATTATTCATGGCAGAGCCACCTGCAAAGTCTGCAGCGAGGGCGCCAGATTCTAATACCAACAATAAACCCGCGTCTGCTGTGTCATCAATATTGCTGTGCCACAGAGTATCAATGCGACCAGCAGCCACATAAGCTAATGCCATATTGTTACTGAGTTGGGTGTAGTTAGTGGCGCCTTGACTAAACAAATAACGACTTATGGTTTGGCCACGATCAAAATCTGTCAAGTCTTCACGGTTTTGGTTGCCACCACCGAACACTTGGGCGCCGTCTAGGGTGGCACGCTTGCTGGCGCGAATACGCCGGCCATTGAGTTGCGCGCCGCGGCCTCTGCTAGCGCAGAACTCTTCACCGCTAGTGGGGCAGATAATAATTGAGTGAGTTAACTTGCCTTCCTCATAGCAGGCCATAGTCAAGGTGAACATGGGGAGGCTATGGGCATATTGATCAAGGCCGTCAATGGCGCTAATGCGCCAAACTTTCGTGGGTGTTTCTGTGGGAGCATTCATCTCACCAGCCACAGAGCCAATCACGGCTTGCTCTGGGTGCGCTTTATGTATTTCATAGGCTATCGTGCGCTCAGCACCTTCAAATTGCTTGCGCAAATGAGCATCAAGTTCCTGGCCTTCTTCATGAATAAGATCCAGCCGTTCCATGGATCTGACGAGTTGTTCACTAGCAATACGCGCGGCACGCAGGCCAATGTTAATTAGCGGAAGCATGAATGAAATACCTTAAAGTTTATAAAGAACAGGACGCAATCGCGTCGACGGCGCGCAGTATAGCAAAAAAGGACTAAAAAAACCCAGCTGTGGCTGGAGAATCGCTCTCAAAACACGACAAAATGGCGGAATATCGCTATTATCCTGTCTTCAATATTTATTCACTTTTTAGGTTAGCTGCTTTCATGCAAAATTTAATGGCCAATGCGCGCATTGTCTTAGTAAATACCTCACATCCTGGCAATATTGGTGGGGTGGCTCGAGCGATGAAAAACATGGGTATTCACAACTTGGTATTGGTGGATCCACAAGAGTTTCCTAGTGGCAAAGCGGATGCCCGCTCAGCGGGTGCAAAGGATGTTTTGGCTAACGCGCGAGTGGTCAACACCTTAGCGCAAGCCATCGAAGGGTGTGGCTTAGTTGTGGGCACTAGCGCGCGCAGTCGCAATATTCCATGGCCTTTATTAGACCCAAGACAAACGGCAGCACAAGCCCTGTCTGAACTGCCAAAACATGAGGTTGCTTTTGTGTTTGGGCGTGAAGACCGAGGCCTCACTAATGATGAATTACAGTTGTGTAATTGTCATGTCAATATCCCTTCCCACGAAGACTTTAGCTCCCTCAACCTAGCTGCTGCGGTCCAAGTGATCACCTATGAATTGCGCATGGCGCTGTTGGCGGTAGATAAAGGAGAAGGGCCCACATCCATTTGGGGCACTGAGTGGGATGAAGAGTTGGCAACCAATGACCAAATGGAAAAGCTATTTGAGCACATGCAAGAAACGTTAGTGGAGGTCGAGTTCTTGGACCCAAAAAACCCGCGTCAGTTAATGACGCGCCTGCGACGATTGTATGTGCGGGTGCGCATGGATCGTATCGAGCATAATATCATGCGAGGTATTTTGACGGCGATTCAGCGCACGTTGAAAAAACCACGTTAGTCACCATATAAACCCCATAACCCAGACAACCTGTCTAAATGGCATCTTAGATGCTTGGACAAAGTGTGAGTTCTAGCCCTTTTAATGAGGATTTTGGTCATGTTTAGACATCTAAAAGAGGATATCGCTTCAGTTTTCCACCGTGACCCTGCGGCTCGAAATTTTGTTGAGGTTTTGACCTGTTATCCTGGCCTTCACGCCTTACTTATGCATCGGATTGCTCATAGTTTTTGGACCTTGGGCCTCAAGTGGCTAGCGCGTTATTTATCAACGATCACCCGCTGGTTCACAGGGATTGAGATTCACCCCGGGGCGCAAATAGGAAATCGTTTTTTTATTGATCATGGCATGGGTGTCGTGATTGGAGAAACGGCTATTATTGGTGATGATGTGACTCTGTATCATGGCGTGACTCTAGGCGGCACAACTTGGGATAAAGGTAAGCGTCACCCAACCCTCAACGATGGTGTGGTTGTGGGTGCAGGCGCGAAGATATTAGGGCCGTTTGAGGTGGGTAAAAATGCCCGTGTTGGCTCCAACGCTGTGGTCACCAAAGCGGTACCAGCAAACGCCACGGTGGTGGGCATTCCTGGGCGCATTATTGAGCGCCCGAGTGAGGCTGAACAAAAGTTACGTCAAGACCGAGCAGAAAAGTTTGATGCTTATGGCATGAGTTCAGACCTGCCCGACCCAGTCGCTAAATCCTTAGCAGCGATTTTGGACCACATGCATGCAGTCGATAAAAAATTACACTGCATGGCCACTAAAATGAAAGAGCTGGATGCGAGTTATATAGACGAGAGCCTACCTACCCTAAACGTGGCAGATTTTGAGGCAGCTATTGATTCCAGTGACGAAAAGCACTGATAAAACTCACTGTAAATGGGGGCGCTTTAATACTTGACTAATTTAGTCGGGTTTTAGTAAAATGGAGCATCACTAAATTACAGGCGCTCCAATGAAGCTCACCACGAAAGGCCGTTATGCGGTGACTGCCATGTTAGACCTTGCGATCCATGCGTCTGATAAGCCGATCAGTTTGGCTGATATTTCAGAGCGGCAAGTGATCTCCCTGTCCTATCTGGAGCAGCTGTTTTCCAAGTTACGGCGTCAAGGTTTAGTGCAAAGTGTAAGAGGTCCTGGGGGTGGGTATTGTCTCAGTCGGGGTGCTGAAAGTATTTTTGTGGCACAGGTGATTGAAGCGGTAAATGAGGCAGTTGATGCCACTGGATGTCGGGGCACCGAAAACTGCCAAGCGGGCAGTCGATGTTTAACACACGATTTATGGACTGACTTGAGTGACCAAATTCACTCATTTTTGAATAGTATTAGCCTAGCCAGTTTGGTGAAAGATGGTGATGCACAAGTCTCTAGCCAAGGCCAGATCAGACAAGCACATGCTGCAGAATTGCTAAATTTTGTCAGTGAGTGAGTATAGAATTACCTGTTTTTAGAATTGACTAATAGCTGTTTCGAACAGTGGAGAAGATACATGAAATTGCCTATTTTTTTGGACTATTCAGCAACGACACCAGTAGATCCTAGGGTTGCTAAACTAATGTGTGATTGTTTAACGCAAGAGGGTAACTTTGGTAACCCAGCGTCACGCTCTCATATATATGGTTGGCAGGCTGAAGAGGCGGTCGAAAATGCGCGCCGTCAAGTCGCTGATTTAATTAATGCTGATCCACGAGAAATTGTGTGGACCTCTGGTGCTACCGAGTCAAATAATCTTGCGATTAAGGGTGTGGCACATTTTTACCACAAAAAAGGTAAGCACATTATTACCTCTAAAATTGAGCACAAGGCGGTGTTAGACACCTGTCGTCAGCTTGAACGTGAAGGGTTTGAAGTGACTTACTTAAATCCCACGCCAGATGGTTTAATTAGCCCTGAGCAGGTTGCTGACGCGCTGCGTGAAGATACTATTTTAGTGTCCTTAATGCATGTGAATAATGAAATTGGTGTGATCACAGATATTGCAGCGATTGCAGAAGTAACGCGTGCTAACAAGGTGTTGTTCCACGTTGATGCAGCTCAAAGTACGGGTAAAATTGCCATTGATTTGGCCGCAGCAAAAGTGGATTTGATGTCATTCTCGGCTCACAAAACTTATGGTCCCAAGGGGGTCGGTGCCTTGTACGTGTGTCGTAAGCCACGGGTGCGTTTAGAAGCTCAGATCCATGGTGGTGGACATGAGCGTGGCATGCGCTCCGGAACCTTAGCAACTCACCAAATTGTGGGTATGGGTGCTGCCTTTGCGATCGCCCAAGAAGAAATGGCCGCTGATAATGCGCGCATCCAAAAGTTGGGCCAGCGCTTGTGGGATGGCGTTAAGGATATGGAAGAAGTCTATATGAACGGTCATGCTACACAACGCGTGGCGGGTAATGCGAACATTAGCTTCAACTTTGTAGAAGGTGAGTCCTTACTCATGTCTTTGCGTGAGTTGGCCGTATCGTCAGGCTCAGCATGTACTTCGGCTAGTCTAGAGCCTTCTTATGTGTTGCGTGCCTTGGGTATGAATGATGAGTTAGCCCATAGTTCGATTCGCTTTAGTATTGGCCGTTTTACCACTGAAGCCGACATTGATGAAGCCATCGCTTTGTCTCTCAATGCGGTTAATAAGTTGCGTGAACTATCGCCTTTGTGGGATATGTACAAAGATGGAGTTGACTTGGACACTGTGCAGTGGGCTGCACATTAATTGGAGCGCAATCCGCTCTGATGTAAAAAGTCCAATAAAGAATATATAACAGGCGCAGTGGTTGAACCACTGTGAGCCTATAAATTAGATAGAGAGGTGAGTAACATGGCATATAGCGAACAGGTTTTAGACCATTACGAAAATCCACGTAACGTAGGAAAAATGGATGAAACAGATGCGCACGTTGGAACCGGTATGGTTGGAGCTCCAGCCTGTGGCGATGTTATGCGTCTGCAAATTAAAGTTAATGATGCAGGTATCATTGAGGACGCTAAGTTTAAGACCTATGGTTGTGGTTCGGCTATTGCGTCAAGCTCATTGGTCACCGAATGGATGAAGGGCATGACCCTGGATCAAGCGGGTGAAATCCGTAATTCCAATATCTCTGAAGAGCTGGCCTTGCCGCCAGTAAAAATTCATTGCTCTGTATTAGCCGAAGATGCGATTAAAGCCGCCATTGTAAATTATAAGAGCAAGCAATAACGCTCTGGCGTTATTAAGTATTTTTAGGAGGAGGGCATCATGGCCATTACCATTACCCAAGCAGCTGCTGATCATGTCACAAATTATTTAGCTAATCGTGGCGAAGGTGAGGGTGTGCGCTTAGGTGTGCGTACCACAGGTTGTTCCGGGATGGCTTACATTCTTGAGTTTGTTGATAAAATCTCTGCAGATGATGCGATTTTTGATAGCAAGGGAGTGAAAGTAGTCATTGATCCAAAAAGCTTGTTGTATCTTGATGGTACTGAATTGGATTATGCCAAAGAAGGTCTTAATGAAGGTTTTCAATTTAATAACCCTAATTCAAAAAGTGAATGTGGTTGTGGTGAAAGCTTTAACGTTTAGTAGGCCTTTGGTGACCCAGTTCTATGGATATTAGCCAAGATTTTTTCTCTTGTTATGGACTGTCGCGTGACTTTGCCATAGACCTTGATGGTCTGCGCCAATCTCACCGACGCCTTCAGCAGCAGCATCATCCAGATCGGTTTGTATCCCAATCAGATAGTGATCAAAGGCAGGCAGTGCAAATTACTGCCTACTTGAATCAAGCCTATGCCACCTTAAGTGAACCATTAAAACGTGGCATTTACCTGTTGCAACTTCATGGTATGGATCCACTAGTGCCAACCAATACCAGCATGCCTCTAGACTTTCTATTGCATCAAATTGAGCAGCAAGAGCGTCTAGAAGATATACATCAGGCGCAAGATCCAGAAACTGAAATGGACACTATGGCATTTGAGTTGCAGACTCAGGCTAGCCAATTAGAAACTGAATTTGCTCAGGCCTATAGCTCAACTCAGTTGGAAGCGGCTGAAACATCAGTGCGTAAACTTCAGTTTATCGTTAAGTTACAGCAGCAATTAAATACCCTCGAGGGTGTATTGCTCGATTAAGGAATATATACATGGCCTTGTTGCAAATTGCAGAGCCCGGTCAAAGTGCTAAACCTCATCAGCGAAAACTTGCCGTAGGTATAGATCTTGGTACCACCCACTCGTTAGTAGCAAGTGTTCGTAGCGGACAAGTAGAGACTTTGCCTAATAGTCGAGGTGAGCATTTATTGCCTTCTGTGGTGCGGTATTTGGCTGATGAGTTGCCCCAAGTTGGCATTAAGGCTCAATCCCATTTAGTCGATGATGCTGCCAATACGGTAATGTCTGTTAAGCGTTTAATGGGCCGTGGTATTGAAGACGTCAAACGTCTGGGTGAAAACATGCCCTATTTGTTTGAAGCGTGTGATCAAGGCATGCCCCTGATTAATACGGTATCAGGGCTAAAAAGCCCAGTGCAGGTCTCTGCAGATATTCTTCGGGCTTTAGTGCAACGTGGAGAGAGTAGTTTAGGTGGAGAATTGGTGGGCGCCGTGATTACTGTGCCAGCTTATTTTGATGACGCGCAGCGTCAGGCCACCAAAGATGCGGCTCAATTGGCGGGTATTCAGGTGTTGCGTCTGCTCAATGAGCCTACTGCAGCTGCAGTGGCGTATGGTTTGGAGCAGGATCAGCAAGAGCAAGGCACGATTGCCGTATTCGATTTAGGTGGAGGTACTTTTGATATCTCGATACTGCGCATGGAGCAAGGTGTATTTGAAGTGCTTGCGACGGGTGGCGATTCTGCCTTAGGTGGTGATGACTTTGACCATGCTTTGGCTGAATGGATGCGTCATCAAAGGCAGATACCGGCTCAACTAGACTTATCACAACAGCGTTTTTTACTGCGCCTTGCTAGAGCAGGCAAAGAATTATTAAGTCATACGCAAACGACTCAAATGTCCTTTAGTGGTTGGCCAGGTGACGCAGACTTTGCTGACATAGAACTGACTCGTGAGCAGATGAATATATTGTTAGATCCAATTATTGATAAAGCGATTAAAGCCACTAAGCGCACCTTAAGAGATGCCAAAGTGACGGTTGATGGGATTTCGCGAATCGTCATGGTGGGAGGATCAACGCGCAGTTTAAGGGTGCAAGAACGGGTGACTGAATTATTTCAGCAACCGTTACTAACAGACATTGACCCAGACCGAGTGGTCGCCTTGGGCGCAGCGCGTCAGGCTGATGTGTTGGCGGGTAATCAAAGTGGTGAAGAATTACTCTTGCTTGATGTGTTGCCCCTATCCTTAGGTTTGGAGACGATGGGCGGCTTAGTGGAGCGGGTTATTGACCGCAATACCCCCATACCCGTGGCCCGTGCTCAAGAATTTACAACCTATCAAGATGGTCAAACAGCCATGGCGATTCATGTGTTACAAGGTGAGCGTGAACTGGTTCAAGATTGTCGTTCTTTGTCTCGTTTTGAACTTCGTGGTATTCCTCCAATGGCGGCAGGTGCAGCTAAAATTCGAGTGACATTTCAGGTGGATGCTGATGGTTTGCTAGAGGTGAGCGCCCGTGAGTTAACTTCTGGTGTGGCGGCGTCGGTGCAAGTAAAGCCCTCTTATGGCTTGTCTGACTTACAAATTGCAGACATGATTAAAGCCAGTTGGACCAATGTGGAAGACGACCGCAGTGCGCGCAGTTTGCGCGAACAGCAAGTGGAGGCTGATCGTCTTTTAGAAGCGGTGACTATGGCCCTTGCTGAAGATGCTGAACGTCTTCTTACGGCGTCAGAACAGCAAGCTATCGTCACCCAAATGGAGCAATTAGTCGTGGTACGCAACGGCCAAGACCATCATGCCATCGCTAAACAAATTGAAATTATGGCTAAGGCCAGTGATGCCTACGCAGCGATGCGTATGGATGACAGTATTAAACGGGCCCTTGCGGGTAAGTCTGTAGATCAGCTGTAACCCAGCTGGCCATAATTGTAGTGAGCTTAGGAGCTAACGTACATGCCACAAATTATTATTTTGCCTCATGCTGAACTTTGTCCAGAGGGGCAGGTGTTTGAAGCCCCTGCGGGGCAGACTATTTTAGACGCTGCTAAGGCTAATGGTATCGATATAGAGCACGCTTGTGAGAAATCATGTGCCTGCACCACTTGTCACGTCGTTGTGCGTGAAGGCTTTGATTCAATGATTGAATCTGATGAATTAGAAGATGACATGTTAGATAAGGCTTGGGGTTTAGAGCCAGACTCTAGACTCAGTTGTCAGGCGGTCATTGCCGACGACAATTTAGTAGTGGAAATTCCAAAGTACACTATTAATATAGTCTCTGAAGCCCATTAAGGCTGCTAGATATATGGGGAGGTTTTTATGAGTATGTTATGGACAGATACCCTTGATATAGCGATTGAGTTATATGAAGCCCATCCAGATGTGGATCCGCGCCTAGTGCGGTTCACCGATTTAATGGAATGGGTCATGGCCTTGCCCGACTTTAATGACGATCCCAAACGCTGTGGAGAAAAGATTTTAGAAGCGATTCAGACCGCATGGATTGATGAATTGGATTAGCGTCAAGCAGTCTATTAAAGAAGTTCGATACAGCGTATAATCACGCGGTCAAAATTGTCGTATCTTTGAATACGATTTTGCTTTTTTAATATTAACCCATTTAATGGGTCCCACTGTTTGGAGAATACCATGGCGGTAGAACGCACTCTGTCCATCATCAAGCCTGATGCTGTAGCAAAAAATGTAATCGGCAAAATCGTTTCTCGTTTCGAAACTAACGGCCTTAAAGTTGTTAGTATGGAAATGAAGCAATTGTCTGAGGCTGAAGCCCAAGGCTTTTATGCTGAGCATAGCGAGCGACCATTTTTTGGTCACTTGGTTGCATTTATGACCTCTGGGCCTGTTGTTGTGCAGGTTCTTGAAGGTGAAGGTGCAGTGAACAAAAACCGTGATCTAATGGGTGCAACTAACCCACAAGAAGCAGCTGCAGGCACAATTCGTTGTGACTTTGCAGAGTCCATAGATGCAAACGCAGTTCATGGATCAGACTCAACGACGTCAGCCGCTCGCGAAATTGCTTACTTCTTCGGTAGCTAATTGAGTTGGCTTAACGTAGGCTGATGATTAGCCGCTAACACAGCTTGCAACGTGCGGCGATCTTTGTGAACGCCGCATTGCCTTTAGACCATCAAAATGGTGACGCAAAATTAGGTAATGTTTACAGGTCTTAAAATGTCCGAAGTTAGCACGAAAATAAATATTTTGGGGTTTTCCCAAGCGCAAATGGAAGCCTTTTTCAAAACCATGGATGAGCCGAAGTTTCGGGCAGTTCAAGTGATGAAATGGATCCATCAGTTTGGTGCAGACGACTTTGAAAGTATGAGCAATGTGAGTAAAAAGCTGCGTGAAAAACTAACCCTAAGTGCTGAAATTATAGAACCTGAAGTGCTGTATCGTGGTGATTCAAAAGATGGGACGCGCAAGTGGGTCATTGGTGTCTCCGGTGGTAACAAGGTTGAGATGGTGCTTATTCCTGATGGTGACCGAGCGACTCTGTGTGTGTCATCTCAAGTTGGCTGTGCTTTGGACTGTAGCTTTTGTTCGACGGGCAAACAAGGATTCAACCGCAATCTAACCGCGGCTGAAATTGTTGGCCAATTGCGAATTGCCATTAAGTCCTTTGGCCCAGTGGATCCAAATGGACCCAGAAGAGTCACCAACGTTGTCTTTATGGGTATGGGCGAACCTCTGCTTAATTTTGATAGTGTGACTCCTGCCATTGCCCTGATGATGGATGATAATGCCTATAACCTTTCCAAGCGTCGCGTAACCCTGAGTACTGCAGGCGTGGTGCCTGCCATCGATCGTTTGAGTCAAATCACTGATGTGTCCTTAGCCATTTCTTTGCACGCTCCTAATGATTTACTGCGCAATGAACTGGTGCCGGTGAATAAAAAATATAATATTGAGGCTTTGTTAGATGCCTGCAACCGCTACTTAGAAAACCTAACAGACAAGCGGGTCATCACCATGGAATACACCATGATCGATGGTATTAATGATCAGCCCAAGCATGCCCGTGAACTTGCCCAAGTGCTTAAGCGGGTGCCTTGCAAATTGAATCTTATCCCGTTTAACCCGTTTCCCGGATCAGATTACCGTCGTAGCCCAAGACCACAAATTGAAGCATTTCAGCGTATCATGGCAAAATCTGGCATTACCACCACCATTAGATCGACTCGGGGTGACGATATTGACGCCGCCTGTGGGCAACTTGTGGGTCAGGTCAAAGACCGTACTCGGCGCAGTGCAGCCCATGCGGCCCGTATTGAAGCTAAGCAAATTTAGCCAAGGAACTTACCCATGCTGGTAGTGTCCAAAAATCAGCGCTATGATAGGCGTATAGCGTAGTAAAAAAGGCGTGGTGATGTGCATGAAACCAGCCTCCTAAAACAATAAAAGGATCGGATAGTGAACGATGTGGAATTATTAGGTATGCAGGACCAGCCAGAATTAGACGGTGAAGTGCGTGGCTTTCCTGGTCATTTATTGCGCGAGGCTCGCGAAGAGCGTGGCTATTCGCAAAAAGAAGTTGCGCGCGACTTGCACTTAACATCAAAAGTTATCGATGCGCTTGAAGAAAGTAACTTTGACATCATTTCAAGTTCTCTCTTTGCTCGGGGGTACATTCGTTCATATGCTCGTCATTTAGGTTTGGATGGTCAGGCCTTAGTGGCTGAGTTTGATGCCATATACGGTGTACCAAACCAAAACAAAAAGCCCATGCCAGGCGTCCACCAGTTGGGCCAGCAAAGTAAGCCCGGTGATACCTGGGTGAAGTTAATCTCAATTATTTTTGTCATTGGCTTGGTGGTCGCGTCAGTTTTATGGTGGCAACATCAAAACGGTGGGTCAATGCTCCAGCGATTAAATAATGTAACGCTGTCAAACACTGCAGCTGACCTGGTTGTTGAAAGTCTTGGGGAAGACGATAATAGTTCTGACATGGAATTACTCGCGGCCAACCCTAGTGAAGTGGGAGCAACGGTGTCTGACGATCAGGCAGCAGCCACAGAGGCGCCAGTTCAAACATTGGATGTGGCTGAAATAGTGGCTGTTAAACCGATAGTGACTGCTCTAAGTGAAGCTGTATCAGTGAGCCCTGAAATGAGTGATGTTAGTGATTCATCTGCACTCAACCCAGAAATTATCGCAGTGCCAGCAGTGGCCCAAACAGAAGAGTCTACAGGGGCTGCAGATGTTGCAGTGCTGGGGCCAAATGAAGTCCTGCTTATGATGGCGTTTGACAAAGACTGTTGGGTAGAGATTAAAGACGGTAACGGAAAAATGATATTGTCGGACTTATACGCTTCAGGTTCGACCATTGAACAAGTCGTCACTGCGCCAATAGAAATATTGCTGGGCCGTTCTTCTGGTGTGGCTCAGATGACATTTAATGGTGAGGTCATTGACTTAAAACCACATACTCGAAAGGATATTGCACGTCTTACTTTGAGTAAATAGCTCTATCTTAGTTAGTGACACCCCCCATTAAATAAGGAACACATTTTGGCGTCTATAAAAGCCATCCGTGGCATGCACGATATATTGCCATCTGAAACGCCTTTATGGCAGTTTTTTGAAGCACAAGTAAAGTTGGTCTTTGACCAATACGGTTATCAAGAAATTCGTATGCCGATCGCTGAAAAAACTGATCTGTTTTGTCGCTCTATCGGTGAAGCCACTGATGTGGTGGAAAAAGAGATGTACACCTTTGCCGATCGCAATGGTGACAATATGACCTTGAGGCCAGAAGGCACAGCATCTTGTGTGCGCGCGGCTCAAGAGCATGGCTTAACCTATAACCAAGTGCAGCGGCTGTGGTATCACGGCCCTATGTTTCGTTACGAGCGCCCACAAAAAGGGCGTCAGCGGCAGTTTCACCAGTTTGGTGCCGAAGCGTATGGCCTAGATGGCCCCGAGGTCGATGCTGAACTCATTATAATGACTGGGCGGCTGTGGCGTCAGTTAGGTCTGCAAGATGCGGTAACTTTGCAGTTGAACACTTTAGGCAGTGCAGCGGCTCGGGTCACTTATCGCACTGACTTGGTGGCATTTTTGCAAGTGAATATGCACTTGTTAGATGCGGACAGCCAGCGTCGAGTTAGCACTAATCCGCTGCGAGTATTGGACAGTAAAGATGCTAACACTCAAGCGGTACTCGATGGCGCACCTGAATTTTACGGCTATTTAGACGATGATTCTCGAGTACATTTTGAGCGCTTATGTGCATTGTTAGATGCTGCAGGCATTAGTTACGAGCTTAATCCGCGCTTGGTCAGAGGCTTAGACTACTATTGTAAAACAGTATTTGAATGGGTGACTGATAAATTGGGCGCTCAAGGTACCGTATGTGGTGGTGGTCGATACGATGGCATGATCGAGCAGTTAGGTGGCAAGCCTACACCTGCGGTGGGATGGGCCATGGGTGTAGAACGCATGATTTTGTTGTTGCAAGAAATGCAACAAGAACCTGCAGGTCTCGGCCAGCAAGCAGATGTTTACCTTGCTCATATGGGTGCTGCTGCAAGCATGCGCACTATGCAGTTGGCCGAACAATTACGTACCGACATTCCTGGTTTGCGTGTGCTGTGGCACTGTGGTGGTGGTAGTCTCAAAAATCAGATGAAAAAAGCAGACCGTTGTGGTGCTAAACTGGTGCTTATTATGGGTGAAGATGAGTTGACCTTAGGTCAAATTCAAATTAAACCATTACAAGGACAGAGTGAGCAGCGCAGCATATCTTTAGATCAAGTTTTAGCGCATGTCGTGGAACTTACTCAATAAATACTACAAGTAGCATAAAGGAGTTTTTGGTTGTGGCCGAAATGAAGACAGAAGAAGAACAAGTAGAAGCGCTAAAGCGTTGGTGGCAAGAAAATGGCAAATCACTCATACTAACGATTGCCGTGTCTGTGGGTGGTGTGTTGAGTTGGAATGCTTACCAAGACCATCAGACTAACGAGTCAGAATTAGCCAGTGTTTACTTTCAACAGTTAATGACGAGCGCTCCTGCGGGTCAATTGGGAGAAACTGAAATAGCAGAAATACGCTACAACAGTGATCTACTTAAAAAAGAATTTAGTGCCAGTACTTATGCTCAATTTGCAGCACTCATGATTGCGAGGGTTGAAGTTCAAGAAGGTAATTTGGCTGCAGCAACCACTGAGCTAGAGTGGGTCATAGCTCAGCAAGGTGATGTGGAAGTTAGGACTTTAGCCACGCTTCGTTTGGCCAAGTTGCTAGGTGCACAAAATCAATATGATGAAGCGCTAGCTTTATTGGTCGATGCTGACGATGCATGGCAGTTAGGTCGGTTAGAAACTCGGGGTGATTTGTTAGTTGCTCAAGGGGATTTAGATGCTGCGCGTGCAGCGTATACGGAAGCTTCTTTGCTGGCCGTAACCAGTGGTACAAACAATCCATTGTTAGGTCTTAAACTGGACAACCTTGCGCAATAAGTATACTGATGCCTTGGGGTCCAAGATTAATGAGCAGTTTAGGAATGTTAATATGATTGCTAGAGCGTTGAAGCTATTTATTAGCTGTTTAACTTTAATAGTTGTTAGCGCCTGTTCTTCATCTGGCAGCAATCTGCCAGAGCCCACAGCTTTAAATGACATCACACCTCAGTTGCAGCTGGCAGAGCAATGGTCTGTATCTGTGGGAAAAGGAGACAAGAAGAGCACTTCAGTAATGCAGCCTGTGATATCAGAAAATGATATTTTTGCGGCGTCAGGGCAGCACTTAGGATCTTTCAATTTAGAGACGGGCGAAGTTAATTGGAAAATAGACCTTGCTGAGCCATTGACTGCGGGAGTAGGCCACATAAACCAACAGTTATTCGTGGCTACTCAAAGTGGTAAATTAGTTGCGGTGAGTCGTGCTGATGGATCAGTTATCTGGCAGGTAAACACTTCGAGTGAAGCTCTAGCGGCGCCGCAAGCCAATAGCAATATTGTGGTGGTGCAAACAGTTGATGGAAAAGTCAGTGCTTATGCTATTGAAGATGGAAAGTTTCAATGGTCTTATACAGCCAATCTTCCCAGCTTAACCCTGCGTGGCACCAGTACGCCTCTGATTAATGAGCGCTATACCTATGCTGGCTTCGCTAGTGGTCAATTGGTTGCCCTAGATAATGAGCTAGGTGGTGTCGTCTGGCAAAAGAGTATTGGAGCCGCTAAAGGCCGCTCAGAGATCGAGCGCTTAGTGGATGTAGATGGCATGTTAAGTTTGGTGGATGACGTGCTTTTCGCGACTAGCTATCAAGGCAAAATTGCTGCCATTGACGCGTTAACAGGAACCACTATGTGGCAACATCCCCTGTCTAGCGCCACTGGCACAGTGATCGCAGGTGATGCAATTCTTGTCGTTGATGCTGAGGACACGGTGCTGGCCTATGATCGGCAACGAGGCCATGTGCTGTGGCAGAATAGTGACCTTAAATATCGCTCATTGTCTGCCCCTATGGCGTTCGCTGGTCAAGCATTAGTTATTGATGCGCAAGGTTATGCTCATTTGCTCCAGCTTAGTAATGGTGACTTTGTAGGCCGTCAAAAAATGGCGGTTAAAAGCGCTCGGCTTGGCAGTCAACGCTATCAGGATAATATTTTCTTACTCAGCCTCAATGGACGTCTTATGCGTCTAGGCTTGAAATAATTGGTTTATTTATGAATCCCGTAATTGCCCTTGTTGGGCGTCCGAATGTGGGTAAATCCACACTTTTCAACCGCTTAACCCGTTCCCGTGATGCTTTAGTTGCTGATTTCCCAGGGCTCACCCGTGACCGTAAGTACGGTGAAGGTAAAACGGGTGAAAGGGACTATCTTGTCATCGATACAGGAGGAATCAGTGGCGATGAGACGGGCATTGATCAGGTGATGGCCGAACAGTCTTTGCTGGCTATCGAAGAAGCTGATGCGGTATTGTTTTTGGTCGACGGTAAAGCAGGTCTTAATCCTTCTGATGAATTAATTGCTGATCACTTGCGCCGCTGTGATAAGCCAGCTTATTTAGTGGTGAACAAGACTGACGGCATTGATGCTGATGTGGCCATGGGCGACTTTTATGGTCTAGGACTAAAAGGTATGCCTCGAGCTATTGCAGCGTCCCATGGGCGAGGCGTCAGCCAGCTCATTGAAGATGTGTTGGCACCTTTTCCAGAAGATGAGGGTTTCCCATCTGAAACGGAAGGTGGTATTCGAATTGGTGTGGTTGGGCGGCCCAATGTAGGTAAATCCACCTTAGTGAATCGCATGTTAGGAGAAGACCGAGTAGTGGTGTTCGACGAAGCAGGCACTACTCGTGACAGTATTTACATTCCTTATCGGCGTAACGACAAGCCCTATACCTTGATTGATACGGCGGGGGTGCGTCGGCGTCGCAGTGTCAAAGAAACAGTAGAAAAATTTTCTATTGTTAAAACTTTGCAAGCCATTAAAGATGCCCATGTAGTGGTGTTAGTGGTTGACGCTCATGAAGGCCTGACTGAGCAAGATATGCACTTGTTAGGTTTTGTTATTGATGCGGGTCGCGCCTTAGTGATTGCTGTTAATAAGTGGGATGGCATGACTGTGGACGACAAGGCTCATGTTAAGCATGAGTTGCAGGCCCGTTTAGAGTTTGCTAAGTTTGCCCGCATTCACTTTATCTCAGCCTTACATGGCTCAGGTGTGGGCGATTTATACCAATCTGTTGAAGAGGCGCACGATTGTGCCTTTACTAAGTGGAGCACTAACAAGTTAACCACTTTACTTGAAGATGCCATTCTAGACCATCAGCCACCTCTCGTGCATGGTCGCAGAATTAAGTTACGTTATGCCCACCTTGGCGGCTCTAATCCGCCGTTATTTATTGTGCATGGCAACCAGACTAATGCCTTGCCCACCACTTACAAGCGGTACCTAGAAAACAAATTTATTAAAGTACTTAAAATTCGTGGTACTCCAGTGCGCTTTGAGTTTCGCACGAGTGATAACCCATTTGATGGCAAAAAGAACCAATTGTCCCAGCGCCAAATCACTAAGAAACAGCGTTTAGTGAAGCACGTCAATAAAGCTAAGAAAAAGGCTAAAAAGAAGTAATGTTTAGAATCACTGCGACGAGTTTACTCTCCCTCACCATAATGAGGAGCGCAGTGGTGGTGCGATACCTATGTCGCTGACCAGTCTTAATCAATTATTACACCTACTAGCCGATGGCGAGTTTCACTCGGGCACTGCCTTAGGGCATCACCTTAATATGAGCCGAGCTGCTGTCTGGAAGCAGCTCAAAGGCGTGGAAGCACTCGGCGTTAAATTACATCGTGTGCGAGGCCGTGGCTATCGTATTGCGGGTGGTCTTGACTTACTTGACGTTGAAGCCATCCAGCGTCAACTGCCCATCCTGAATCCTGCTTTTAATGTGCAGTTGCACATGTCCCTTGCCTCCACTAATGAAACCTTAATGCAGCGCCAGCATCAAGGGTCTATTCATGGTGAGGTGGTGCTGGCTGAAGTACAAACGTCGGGACGAGGACGCTTAGGCCGCCAATGGCATTCGCCGTTTGGTCAAAATATTGCATTATCATTGGGTTGGGACTTTGTTGGCGGTGCGACCGCCCTAGAGGGACTGAGTCTAGTGGTCGGGTTGGCTCTAAAACACGCATTGACTGATTTAGGTGTGGGATTGGTACAACTCAAATGGCCCAACGATGTGCTGGTCGATCATCGCAAGCTGGCTGGTATTCTGCTCGAGATGCGTGGCGATGCCACAGGCCCCTGTCATGTGGTGATTGGTATTGGTCTTAATGTTCACTTAACTGAGCATAAAACCATTGATCAACCCTGGGTCAGCTTAAAGCAGTTAGGCTATCAGTTAAACCGCAATGATTTGGTGGCACAAATACTCCTTCATTTGCATCACTACCTACAGCGGTTTGTGCAATATGGTTTTGTAACCGTGCGTGATGAGTGGCAGCAGTGTCATTATTATCAGGACAAAAAGGTTCAACTTTTGCTGCCCAGTCGAATCATTGAGGGGGTCTGCCGAGGGGTAGATTCAGTGGGTGCATTAATGATCGAGCATAATGGCGCAGTCACTACCTATAGTGGTGGCGAAATTAGTTTGAGGCCGTTGTCGATACCCCACACACACCCCCAAGAGAGGTCGACATGACTGACTTGCTCATTGATTGTGGAAATACACGCCTTAAGTGGCGACTGCAAGAGCAGGGTGTGGTGCAGCGTTCTGGTGTCATGTTAGTAAGAGATGTCAACTTGACGCAGCTGCAGGCCTGTTTGCCAGATAAAGTAGGCGTATTGTATTGGGCCAGTGTTGCAGTGGTTAAAATAGGTCTATGCCTGGAAGCTTGGGCGCAACAAAAAAATATTTCATGTCACCAAATGACGACCCAACATCAGTGGCAAGACTTACGCAATGGTTATGAGCAGCCACAACAATTGGGTGTGGATCGCTGGTTGGCAATGATAGCGGCAAGACAGCATACTCGCAGGGCTGTTTGCGTAGTGGATTGCGGCAGTGCTATCACCTTCGACTATGTGAGTGCTGAGGGCCAGCATGAAGGTAGCTACATCATGCCTGGTGCTAGGTTAATGGGACAGGCTTTGGTGCGTGATACGGCACAGATTAATGTTATTCACGCTGTTGTGGACTCCACTGAGCCAGGCACGGCTACAGGCCCAGCTGCGTTAGCAGGTTGTCAGCAAATGGTTCATTATGGGGTCGGTGGTTTAGTCAAAGACGCCCAAGCTTTAGGCTATGAGATACTGCTTTGTGGGGGTGATGCTATGGCCATTGCTGAGGAGCTTGACCTACCTTATTTAGAAGAACTGGTGTTAGATGGCTTAGCACGAGTGGCCGGCTTGGTTAAACACTGAAAAACTTTAATAAAATCATCATTCATGCTTGCATCCTACTAATACGTTCAGTATTATACGCCCCTCCTGAGTTCAGGGGCACAGGCAATTTAGCCGGTATAGCTCAGACGGTAGAGCAACTGACTTGTAATCAGTAGGTCCGGGGTTCGACTCCTCGTGCCGGCACCAGTTCCTGATAAAGAATTTTAAAGGTGGGGTTCCCGAGTGGCCAAAGGGATCAGACTGTAAATCTGACGCGAAAGCTTCGGTGGTTCGAATCCACCTCCCACCACCATTCTTTGCGGGTATGGTATAATGGCTATTACTGCAGCCTTCCAAGCTGTAGATGCGGGTTCGATTCCCGCTACCCGCTCCATATTGAGCAAAGTTCGCTTTTATTAGTGAATAGTTTGAAGGCTATTTAGAGCCAGTTAGTGCGTTATAAGCTCTAGTAGCTCAGGGGTAGAGCGCACCCTTGGTAAGGGTGAGGTCGGCGGTTCAATTCCGCCCTAGAGCTCCATTGTCAGGTAGGCAAGGGGGCACAGTATATTTTGAAGGGTAGATATAGCAATGTATCTACCCTTCTTGTTATCTGCAGTTTACTCAATACGTGGGTACAGTTGCATTTTTTAACTTAGCGCGGCTTATCGGCCGCCCATTGTCGGAGGCTATCATGGCTAAGGAAAAGTTTGAAAGAAATAAGCCGCACGTAAACGTCGGCACCATTGGTCACGTTGACCACGGTAAAACTACATTAACCGCTGCATTGACTCGTGTTTGTGCAGAAGCTTTTGGTGGAGAACTAAAAGACTTCTCTCAAATCGACAACGCACCTGAAGAGCGTGAGCGTGGTATCACCATCGCTACTTCACACGTTGAGTATGATTCTGAGCAGCGTCATTACGCCCACGTTGACTGTCCTGGACACGCTGACTATGTGAAGAACATGATCACTGGTGCGGCGCAGATGGACGGTGCTATTCTAGTATGTGGTGCGACTGACGGCCCTATGCCTCAGACTCGTGAGCACATCCTTTTGTCACGTCAAGTAGGTGTACCTTTCATCGTTGTGTTCTTAAACAAAGCTGACTTGTTAGCTGAAGATTGTGGCGGTGCAGACTCAGAAGAATACGCAGAGATGCTAGAGCTTGTTGAAATGGAACTTCGTGAGTTGTTAGACGAGTACGAATTCCCAGGTGACGACACGCCCATCATCCCAGGATCTGCCTTAATGGCATTGAACGGCGAAGACGCAAACGAAATGGGTACTACTGCAGTGCGTAAGTTAGTTGATGCACTAGATAGCTACATCCCGCAACCAGAGCGTGCCATTGATGGCAACTTCTTGATGCCTATTGAAGATGTATTCTCAATCCAAGGCCGTGGCACTGTAGTGACCGGTCGTATTGAGCGTGGCATCGTTAACGTTGGTGACGACGTAGAAATGATCGGTATCAAGGACACGACTAAGTCGACTTGTACGGGTGTTGAGATGTTCCGTAAGTTGCTTGACGAAGGTCGTGCAGGTGAGAACGTGGGTGTACTACTACGTGGTACTAAGCGCGAAGACGTGGAACGTGGTCAAGTTCTTGCTAAGCCTGGTTCAATCACTCCACACACCACGTTTGAAGCTGAAGTATACGTACTAGGTAAAGACGAAGGCGGACGCCATACTCCTTTCTTTAAGGGCTACCGTCCACAGTTTTACTTCCGTACGACTGACATCACGGGTGCTTGTGAGTTGCCAGCAGGCGTAGAAATGGTAATGCCTGGTGATAACATCCAAATGGTGGTTGAGTTAATCAACCCTATTGCGATGGATGAAGGTTTACGCTTCGCTATTCGTGAAGGTGGCCGTACCGTTGGTGCAGGTGTTGTGGCTAAAATCCTAGCTTAATTTAAGCTGAGGAAATGCAAGTAGTTAGGCCCTTAATGCTTGCATAAAACATGGGACACGTATAATATACGCGTCCCATACTTTTAGCGTGTTTTTAACATTCTCGCGAAAAAGATGTTCTAGGCCAGTAGTTCCAACGGCAGAACGTCGGTCTCCAAAACCGAATGTTGGGGGTTCGAATCCCTCCTGGCCTGCCATATTTTTAATGCTTTGGATGGTATAGTCCAAAGAGTAAAGTACCGTTAACTAGAGGCTCCAACATGAGCGCTACACCAACTACACAGAACTCGCGTTTTGATACCATAAAGTGGATATTTGTTCTGGCTTTAGTCGCTGCTGGTGTTGTGGGTAACTCTATATATTCCGACCAATCCCTGTTATACCGTACCCTGGCTTTAGTGGCCTTGGCAGCTGTGGCCCTGTTTGTAGCCTTACAAACAGCCAAAGGCAGGGGTTATGCAGTTAGTTTTAAAGAAGCCCGCAAAGAAATCCGTAAAGTGGTTTGGCCTAATCGCCAAGAAACGACCCAAACAACGCTAATAGTCGTGGTTGTAGTGTTGATTATGGCTCTGGTTTTGTGGGGTCTGGACTCATTATTGAGTTGGGCTGTTTCGTCTTTAATTGGCTAGTCAGCTTAAAAAGTTTAGTTAGGAAATTATCATGGCAAAGCGTTGGTACGTGGTTCACGCATACTCAGGTTACGAGAAGCAAGTTATGCGCGCCTTACATGAGCGCATCGAGCGTTTTGAAATGCAAGATGTGTTTGGTGATGTTTTAGTGCCAACCGAAGAAGTCATCGAAATGCGCGCGGGTAAAAAACGACGCAGTGAGCGCAAGTTCTATCCTGGCTATGTGCTGGTGAATATGGAGTTGAACGACGAGACTTGGCACATGGTGAAAGAAACACCACGAGTGATGGGGTTTATTGGCGGCACAGCAGATCGGCCAGCGCCTATCACCGAACGTGAAGCCAATGCTATTTTAGAGCGTGTCGAGACGGGTGCTGAAGCGCCAAGGCCGAAGACAATGTTTGAGCCAGGTGAATTGGTGCGGGTTGTTGATGGGCCATTTGCAGACTTCAATGGGTCAGTAGAAGAGGTCAATTATGAGAAGAGCCGGCTTAGAGTGGCGGTACTTATATTTGGTCGCTCAACACCTGTTGAGCTAGAATTTATTCAGGTCGAAAAAGCCTGATTATTGGCAGCTTAAGGTGCCAATGTTGACCCTGAAACTGGCAACAGTGCTCAGGGTTTTTGTACATTCAGTTATAGCTGAATATTTTTTGAACAGGGAAGCTGTTTTTTAGGCGATAAGAGGCTGCCACGAGTGGTCACTTAAGTGTTAAAGAAGGCGTTATACCCATTAGGAGATACCTATCATGGCTAAGAAAGTCCAAGCCTACATCAAGCTTCAGGTTGCTGCAGGTAAAGCTAACCCAAGTCCACCGGTAGGCCCAGCATTGGGTCAGCATGGTGTTAATATCATGGAATTTTGTAAAGCCTTCAATGCTCAAACTCAGAGTATGGAAGCAGGCATGCCGGTACCTGTAGTTATTACAGTGTACGCAGATCGTAGCTTTACCTTTATCACCAAAACTCCTCCAGCAGCAGTATTGCTCAAGAAGGCAGCAGGCCTTAAAAGTGGATCTGCTCGTCCTAACACGGAGAAGGTGGGCACTGTCACACGTGCGCAGTTAGAAGAAATTGCAACGGTTAAAATGGAAGACCTCACGGCTGCTGATATGGACGCAGCTGTTCGGACTATTGCGGGCAGTGCTCGTTCTATGGGCTTAAATGTAGAAGGTGTTAACTAATGGCTAACATGACTAAACGTGCTAAAGCGATTGCCGAAAAGGTTGAGCTGGGCAAAGTATATGAGATTAACGCTGCCGTTGATCTATTATCTGAATTATCGACTGTTAAGTTTGCTGAAGGAATCGACGTATCGATTAACCTAGGTGTTGACCCACGTAAATCTGATCAGGTTGTGCGTGGTTCTACAGTACTTCCAAACGGCACAGGTAAAGATGTTCGTGTGGCTGTTTTCACCCAAGGTGAGAACGTTGAAAAAGCCACAGCAGCAGGTGCAGACATCGTAGGTATGGATGATTTAGCCGCAGAAATCAAAGCGGGTAAGATGGACTTTGATGTGGTCATTGCGACTCCAGATGCAATGCGGGTAGTGGGTCAGTTGGGTCAAGTTCTTGGACCTCGTGGTTTGATGCCGAACCCTAAGGTGGGTACCGTAACTCCAGATGTTGCTACAGCCGTTAAGAACGCCAAGTCAGGTCAAGTGCGCTACCGCACAGATAAGGCCGGTATTATTCATTGTTCTCTGGGTAAAGTTGGTTTCACTGCAGATGCAGTGAAAGAAAACCTGATCACTCTTTTGGGTGACCTAAAGAAGATGAAGCCAGCCTCTACTAAAGGCATTTACATTAAAAAAGTCACCATCTCAACGACTATGGGCCCAGGCCTGTCAGTTGATCATGGTGCGGTTAAGTACTAATGCATTCGGCTCTTCATAGAAGAGCCATGTTAAGGGCTATAGAGATGTTGGCTAAAGCCCTTGATAAAAAAACTTTGGGGTCTTGTACTTGTACAAGACTGTCAAAGACCGTAGGTGGTTTTGATCCTTTTGGTGACAAACCTTAATCTTCCTACGCAGACGGTGAACCCGGTTCAGATTTTTGAATCCAACACCGTTATTAGGTTCTTATCTTTATCTAGCGTAAGCCAAGAAAAGATAAGTGGTTGGATAATTTTTCCAGGAGAAATAGCGTGGCTATAGGTCTCGAAGACAAGAAAGCGATTGTCGCAGAAGTCAACGAAGCAGCCACCAGTGCTCTATCTGCAGTTGTAGCCAATTCACGTGGCGTTACTGTAGGTGACATGACTGCTCTTCGCAAGCAAGCTCGCGAGAATGGCGTAACCCTTAGGGTTGTGCGTAACACTCTTGCTAAAATTGCGTTAGAAGGCACGGATTATGCGTGTTTGCAGGACTGTTTCAAAGGACCAAGCATTATTGCTTTTTCTAACGAACACCCAGGCGCTGGCGCCCGATTGTTTAAAGAATTTGCAAAAGCTAATGGTAAGTTTGAAGTGAAAGCACTGGCGTTTGATGGCAACCTGATGGGTGCTGATCAAATCGACGTATTGGCATCTTTGCCAACATACGACGAAGCAATTGCTAAGTTGATGAGCGTAATGCAAGGTGCGACCAGCAAGCTGGCACGTACACTTTCAGCAATCCGCGATCAAAAAGAACAGGAAGCCGCTTAAATCTATTGGCCTTTTTTGGCTAGATTTAAACCGACTTTACGTATGAACAAGATGACCCATTTGGGTCTTATTAAAGAGTAGGAATTGTTATGTCTATCACTAAAGACGATATCATCAATGCCGTAGCCGACATGTCTGTAATGGATGTGGTTGAACTAATTTCCGCTATGGAAGAGAAGTTCGGTGTTACTGCTGCAGTTGCATCTGCTGGCCCAGCTGCTGGCGGAGACGCTGGTGCTTCAGCCGAAGAGCAAACTGAATTCGACGTCATCCTAGTTTCTGGTGGCGAGAAGAAAGTTGGCGCTATTAAAGCTGTGCGTGCAGCAACAGGTCTTGGCCTGAAAGAAGCTAAAGGCCTAGTTGAAAGTGCTCCAGCAGCCGTTAAGGAAGGTCTTTCTAAGGAAGACGCTGAAGCCCTTAAGGTTGAACTTGAAGCATCTGGTGCGACTGTAGAAATTAAGTAAGCCATCTTTTTAGATGTGCTTGCTTAGACCTATGTATCCTACGGATCCATAGGTTTGACTGCACATGGCTGGTGGCATATTTGCCACCGGCCTTTTTCGGTTCTATAGCGTGGGCTTTTTTTGCCGTGTTCTATAACCAAAAAAGGCTGGATCAAAGTGGTTTAAACCCTTTGCCAGTGCCGTTTTGCGGGGAGTATGCCCCCGTCGCCTAGGGTGGAACCAGTATATTTGGACATTTGTCCGACCAATTTAACGGTCTGAATACAGACCCAAATCGGGGATTTTTGATGCCTTACTCATACACTGAGAAAAAACGTATCCGCAAGGATTTCGGCAAGCTGCCTCCGGTGATGGATGTGCCTTATCTGTTGGCCATCCAGATCGACTCCTATCGTAAGTTTTTACATTCTGGTCATGGTGTTGACCAGCGCAAAGACCTAGGCCTTCATGCTGCTTTTGAATCTGTTTTTCCCATTGTCTCTTTTTCTGGCAATGCGTCTTTAGAATATGTGACTTACAAGCTCGGTGAGCCTGTTTTTGATGTTAAGGAATGCCAGCTACGCGGTGTTACCTATGCTGCGCCGCTGCGCGTTAAAGTGCGCTTAGTCATTTATGATCGAGATTCCAAAGCTAAGGCGATCAAGGATATTAAGGAACAAGAAGTCTACATGGGCGAAATGCCTTTGATGACGGATAACGGTACTTTCGTTGTTAACGGCACAGAGCGAGTGATCGTTTCTCAGCTACACCGTTCACCAGGCGTATTCTTTGACCATGACAAGGGTAAAACCCACAGCTCTGGTAAGTTACTCTACAATGCTCGCGTCATCCCTTATCGTGGTTCTTGGTTGGACTTTGAGTTTGACCCAAAAGATACATTGTTTGTGCGCATCGACCGTCGTCGTAAACTGCCTGCATCTATTTTGCTCCGCTCTTTGGGCTATACCAGTGAACAAATCATAGAAACCTTCTTTGATAATGTTGACGTCACAATTACTGATGAAGGCTTCACCATGACTTTGGTGCCAAGCCGTCTGCGTGGCGAAACAGCAACCTTTGACATTGTCGATCAAAAAGGTAAGGTTTTGGTCGAGGAAGGACGCCGGGTAACTGCACGTCACATCAAACAAATGGAAAAGATTGGCTTAGAGCAGCTACAAATTCCAGAAGCTTATTTAATGGGCAAGAAAATTGCTCGTGATCAGATTGATCCAGCAACAGGCGAGTTGATCTGTGACTGTAATAGTGAAGTCACACAAGAATTGCTAGTGGCCTTGCGTGCCGCCGGCGTGACTGGATTGCCATTGATCTACAGTAATGACTTAGACTGTGGCCCATTCATGTCTGACACCTTGACTGCAGATCCCACCCGCACTCAGCTGGAAGCTTTGGTAGAAATTTACCGCATGATGCGTCCTGGAGAGCCACCCACCAAAGAATCTGCAGAAAATTTGTTTAATAACTTGTTTTTCACCAGCGACCGTTATGATTTATCTGCGGTTGGCCGCATGAAGTTCAACCGCCGTTTAGGTCGTTCTGAAACGACAGGTGAAGGCGTATTGGGTGACGAAGATATCGTTGCCGTAATGCAAACCTTGATCGCTATTCGAAATGGTAAAGGCATCGTCGACGACATTGATCATCTGGGTAACCGCCGAGTGCGTTCCGTAGGTGAGATGGCTGAAAACCAATTCCGAGTGGGTCTAGTCCGTGTAGAACGGGCTGTGAAAGAGCGTTTAAGTATGGCTGAGTCAGATGGTTTAATGCCACAAGACTTAATCAATGCTAAGCCAGTGTCTGCTGCCATTAAAGAGTTCTTTGGTTCGAGCCAGTTATCTCAGTTCATGGACCAAAACAACCCATTGTCAGAAGTGACTCACAAACGTCGTGTGTCTGCTTTAGGCCCCGGTGGTTTGACTCGTGAACGTGCAGGTTTTGAAGTACGTGACGTGCATCCTACTCACTATGGTCGGGTTTGCCCTATCGAAACGCCAGAAGGTCCAAACATTGGTTTGATCAACTCTTTGGCTACCTATGCGCGCACTAACGATTATGGTTTTTTAGAAACACCTTATCGTAAAGTAGTGGCGGGTAAAGTCACTTCTGACATTGAGTACCTGTCAGCCATCGAGGAAAGCCAACACATCATCGCCCAGGCCAACGCTAAGCTTGATGCGAAGGACAACCTCTCTGAAGACTTAGTCACAGTGCGTCATGAAAACGAATTTACTTTGATGTCGGCTGATAAGGTTGACTACATGGACGTGTCCCCACGTCAGGTTGTTTCGGTAGCCGCTTCACTTATTCCGTTTTTAGAGCATGATGATGCTAACCGGGCCTTGATGGGCTCTAACATGCAACGTCAAGCCGTGCCAACGCTACAGGCCCAAAAGCCCTTAGTCGGTACCGGCATGGAACGTCACGTAGCCCAAAACTCTGGGGTATGTGTCGTAGCTACTCGAGGTGGTGTAATTGAATCAGTCGACGCCACACGTGTGGTGGTTAAGGCTCATGATAATGAAACAGAAGCGGGCGATGCGGGCGTAGATATTTACAATCTGACCAAATACACCCGTTCTAACCAGAATACCTGCATCAACCAGCGTTCCATTGTTAACCTTGGCGACACCGTTGCCCGAGGTGACGTGTTAGCTGATGGACCTTCTGTAGACCTTGGTGAGTTAGCCTTGGGTCAGAATATGCGTATCGCTTTCATGCCCTGGAATGGTTACAACTTTGAAGACTCGATCTTGATCTCTGAGAACGTGGTTAAAGAAGACCGTTTCACGACTATTCACATTCAGGAATTAACCTGTGTGGCTCGGGATACAAAGCTAGGCAGTGAAGAAATTACCTCAGATATTCCAAATGTGGGCGAAAGCGCACTATCAAAGTTAGACGAGGCAGGTATTGTGCATATCGGTGCTGAAGTTGGCCCTGGTGACATTCTAGTAGGTAAGGTGACACCCAAAGGTGAAACTCAGCTTACACCGGAAGAAAAGCTATTACGTGCCATCTTTGGTGAAAAAGCCTCAGACGTTAAAGACACTTCGTTGCGCGTTAAGACGGGTACGAAAGGCACAGTGATTAACGTACAAGTGTTCACTCGTGATGGCGTTGACAAAGACCAACGCGCAGTTGCCATTGAGCAAATGCAGCTAGATCAAGAGCGCAAAGACATTAATGATCGTTTCCGCATTGTTGAAACAGCCACTTATGACCGCTTATCAGTGGCCTTAATTGGTAACGCCGTTAATGGCGGTGCTGGTTTTAGTAAGGGTGACGTTATTACGGCTGAAAACTTGCTTGAAGTTGACCGTGCTGATTGGTTCAAACTGCGCATGGCAGATGACTCTTTACAGCAGCAGCTAGAGAAAGCGCAACAGTCGCTAGAAGAAACTCGTCTTGATCTAGATGCTAAATTCGAAGACAAGAAGAAGAAGTTACAAACCGGTGATGACCTAGCACCTGGGGTGTTAAAAATCGTCAAGGTTTACGTGGCGGTCAAGCGTCGTATTCAGCCGGGTGATAAGATGGCTGGTCGCCATGGTAACAAGGGAGTTATCTCTGTAATCATGCCCGTAGAGGACATGCCTTTCGATGAATTTGGTAAGACTGTAGACATCGTATTAAACCCGTTAGGTGTGCCTTCACGTATGAACGTGGGTCAGATCCTCGAAACTCATATGGGTATGGCTGCCAAAGGCTTAGGTGAGCGCATTGAAGAAATGATGCTGCAAGAACGTGCCAAGTCTGTGAAAGAAATACGAGCCTTTTTAGATCAAATCTATAACGATGGCAATTGCTACCGTTCGGAAGATCTTAATAGCTTCAGCGATGACGAAATCCTTGAATTGGCCAAAAACCTCAAAGCTGGTGTGCCCTTGGCAACACCTGTATTTGATGGTGCTGAAGAAAGTGAAATTAAGCGTTTGTTAGAGCTGAGTGGTCTAGACCGTTCTGGTCAGACTTGGTTATATGATGGCCGCACAGGGGATAAGTTTGACCGTCCTGTGACCGTCGGTTATATGTACATGTTGAAATTGAACCATTTGGTTGACGACAAGATGCACGCCCGCTCTACTGGTTCATACAGCCTTGTCACACAGCAGCCACTTGGTGGTAAAGCTCAGTTCGGTGGTCAGCGCTTTGGTGAGATGGAAGTCTGGGCCCTAGAAGCTTATGGTGCCGCTTACACCTTGCAAGAAATGCTCACTGTTAAGTCTGATGACGTCAATGGTCGTACCAAGATGTATAAAAACATCGTTGATGGCGACCATAGCATGGAACCAGGAATGCCTGAATCCTTCAACGTATTGGTCAAGGAGATTCGATCTCTGGGCATCGATATTGAGTTGGAATCTGACTAAGACAATAAGGTAGGAGAAGGCAATGAAAGACTTATTAAAATTATTGAAAGCCCAAGGTCACTCGGACGAGTTTGACTCGATCCGTATTGGTTTGGCATCGCCAGAAATGATTCGTTCATGGTCATTTGGTGAAGTGAAAAAGCCAGAAACCATTAACTACCGTACCTTCAAGCCAGAGCGTGAAGGCTTGTTTTGTGCCAAAATTTTTGGCCCAGTTAAAGACTATGAATGTTTGTGCGGTAAGTACAAGCGTTTGAAGCATCGTGGTGTCATCTGTGAAAAATGTGGTGTTGAAGTCGCACTGGCTAAGGTTCGTCGCGAGCGCATGGGCCACATTGAATTAGCCAGTCCCGTGGCGCATATCTGGTTCCTTAAATCTTTACCTTCACGTATTGGTTTATTACTAGACATTACCTTGCGCGATATTGAACGCGTGCTTTATTTTGAAAGCTACATCGTTATCGATCCAGGCATGACCACCTTAGAACGTGGTCAGATGATGAACGATGAACAGTACTTTGAAGCCATGGAAGAATTTGGTGATGACTTTGATGCCCGCATGGGTGCTGAAGCTATTCAAGCATTGTTGAAAGACTTGGACATGGCCCAAGAAGCAGCCCAGTTGCGTGAAGATATCCCTGCAACCAATTCTGAAACTAAAATTAAGAAGCTATCTAAGCGCTTAAAATTGATGGAAGCCTTTTTGGCTTCAGGCAACAAGCCTGAATGGATGGTGTTGACGGTACTACCTATCTTACCACCTGACTTGCGTCCTTTGGTGCCTCTAGATGGTGGCCGTTTTGCTACCTCAGATTTAAACGATTTATATCGCCGTGTGATTAACCGTAACAATCGTTTAAAGCGTTTGTTGGATTTGAGTGCGCCCGACATCATCGTTCGTAACGAAAAGCGTATGCTGCAAGAGTCGGTTGATGCCTTATTAGATAATGGCCGTCGTGGACGCGCCATCACTGGATCGAATAAGCGTCCATTGAAATCTTTGGCTGACATGATCAAAGGCAAGCAAGGTCGTTTCCGTCAAAACCTATTAGGTAAGCGCGTAGACTACTCTGGTCGTTCAGTTATTGTGGTAGGTCCATACTTACGTTTGCATCAGTGTGGTTTGCCTAAGAAAATGGCCTTGGAATTATTCAAGCCATTCATCTTCTCGAAGCTGGAATTACGTGGTCTTGCGACGACTATTAAAGCGGCTAAGAAGATGGTGGAACGTGAAACGGCTGAAGTGTGGGATATTCTTGCAGAAGTCATCCGTGAACATCCAGTCATGCTTAACCGTGCGCCGACACTTCACCGTCTGGGTATTCAAGCCTTTGAGCCTGTATTAATTGAAGGTAAGGCGATTCAGCTTCACCCACTCGTATGTGCGGCCTACAACGCCGACTTCGACGGTGACCAAATGGCGGTCCACGTGCCTCTAACAATCGAAGCTCAGCTTGAATGCCGAGCCTTGATGATGTCGACTAACAATATCTTGTCACCAGCTAACGGCGACCCCATTATTGTTCCATCTCAGGACGTAGTTTTGGGTATCTACTTCATGACTCGTGACCGTATCAATGCCAAAGGTGAAGGTATGGTCTTTGCTGACGTAGCCGAAGTGCAGCGTGCCTATGGCGCCAAGCATGTCGATCTACAAGCTAAAGTTAAGGTGCGTGTGACCGAGTATGTTAAGTCTGAAGATGGCGCAATGCAGGCTACAAATGTAGTGACTGATACCACCGTTGGACGGGCTCTTTTGTCTGAGATTATGCCTAAAGGGTTACCTTACAGCTTAATCAACCAGACCATGAAGAAAAAAGGTATCTCTACCTTAATCAACGCCTGTTATCGAAACGTGGGTCTTAAAGAAACAGTTATTTTTGCTGACCAATTGATGTATACCGGCTTTGCTTATGCGACTCGCTCTGGTGCTTCTGTTGGTGTTAACGATTTCGTTATCCCAGCCAAGAAAGAGATCATCATTAACGGCGCTGAAGATGAAGTGCGTGAAATTGAAGCGCAGTTCCGCGATGGTTTGGTAACGCAGGGTGAAAAGTACAATAAGGTGATCGATATCTGGTCCCGTGCTAATGAACTTGTTGCTGGCGCTATGATGGATAGCTTGAAAATTGACACCGTGATTAATGCTGCGGGTGAAGAAGTTGAGCAAGAGTCCTTCAACTCAGTCTATATGATGGCTGACTCAGGCGCTCGTGGTAGTGCTGCGCAGATGCGGCAGTTGGGTGGTATGCGTGGTTTGATGGCTAAACCAGATGGTTCAATCATTGAAACGCCGATTACTGCTAACTTCCGCGAAGGTCTTTCAGTGCAGGAATACTTCATCTCTACTCACGGAGCCCGTAAGGGTTTGGCCGATACAGCTTTGAAGACAGCTAACTCTGGTTACCTGACTCGTCGTCTGGTAGACGTTGCACAAGACTTGGTGGTTACTGAGGTGGATTGTGGTACCGAAGATGGTCTAACCATGCTACCTGTGATTGATGGTGGTGATGTGCGTGTACCCTTAGGTGACCGTATCTTGGGACGCATGATTGCAGAAGATGTAGTCAACCCAACCACGGGTGAATTACTCATTGCGAAAAACACCTTAATTGATGAAGCTTGGGTTGAGCGTTTAGAGAATGACGAAAGCTTGTCTTCAGTAGACGAAGTAAAAGCGCGTTCACCTATTACCTGTGAAACCCGCCATGGTATTTGTTCTAGCTGTTATGGACGTGACCTAGGTCGCGGCCATCAGGTTAACATTGGTGAGGCGGTCGGCGTAGTGGCTGCACAATCTATTGGTGAGCCAGGTACACAGCTTACTATGCGTACCTTCCACATTGGTGGTGCGGCATCTAGAGCAGCAGCAGAAGACAAGATCCAAGTGAAAAATGGTGGTGAAATTCGCTTACATAACTTAAAGGCTGTAACCCGTACTGATGGCAACATGGTCACCACGTCTCGTTCTGTAGAAGTGGGTGTAACCGATCAACACGGTCGTGAGCGCGAACGTTATAAGCTACCTTACGGTTCTTTGATTCAAGTGAGCGATGGCGCTCGTGTAGAAGCTGGAGAAGTTGCAGCGACTTGGGATCCACACACTCACCCGATCGTCTCAGAAATGGCGGGTAAGGTGGTGTTTGTTGGGCTAGATGAGGGCCTTACTATAAGTCTTCGTACTGATGATCTAACGGGTCTGAGTTCTATCCAAGTGCTGACTGTCGGTGAACGACCAGCAGCGGGTAAAGACCTGCGCCCTATGATCAAACTGGTTGATGCAAAAGGTAACGATATCATCAATCCGGAATCTGGAGCTCCAGCTCAGTATCTGCTTCCTGGTGGCGCTTTATTATCTATTACTGACGGTGGTCAGGTAGAAATTGGCGATGTAGTTGCACGTATTCCACAAGAAAGTGCGACCACTAAGGACATCACGGGTGGTTTGCCTCGCGTAGCTGACTTATTTGAAGCACGTAAGCCAAAAGAAGCGGCTATCTTAGCCGAAGTCTCTGGCATCGTAAGCTACGGTAAGGAAACTAAGGGTAAGAACCGTCTGGTCATCACGCCTACCGATGGCAGTGATAACTATGAAGAGCTTATTCCCAAGTGGCGTGTACTCAACGTATTTGAAGGTGAAACGGTTGTAAAAGGTGAAGTAATCGCCGATGGCCCATTCAACCCACACGATATATTACGTATCTTGGGTGTTGAGGAGCTCGCTCGTTACATCACCACTGAAGTGCAAGACGTATACCGTCTGCAGGGTGTTGTGATTAACGATAAGCACATCGAAGTCATTGTACGTCAAATGTTACGTAAGGTTGATGTGGTTGCTTCTGGCGACACTAACTTGATTAAAGGTGATCAGGTTGAATACACTCGCTACTTAGAAGCGAATGAGAAAATGGTCGCAGAAGACAAAATCATCTCTCATATGCAGCGCGTATTGCTAGGTATTACTAAGTCGTCCCTGGCCACCGAATCCTTTATCTCAGCAGCGTCTTTCCAAGAGACCACCCGAGTATTGACTGAAGGTGCAGTAACCGGCAAGAAGGACCATTTACGTGGCCTTAAGGAAAACGTGGTCGTAGGCCGCTTGATCCCAGCTGGAACAGGTTTGGCATACCACTCAGAACGTAAGCGTAAGCGTGCAGAATTACGGGCTTCTGAAGGTGTTTCAACCGTCAGTGCAGAAGAAGTGCAAGCAGCACTCACAGAAGCGCTGCAAGCTGAGATGACAGCCAGTTAGATGGGCCGTCATTAAACATTACTATGAGCTGCTTTAGCTCACAGTGATGCCATTAAAAAGCCCGACTTGTGCGGGTTTTTTTGTGCCCAAAAATAAGCGCTGTTAGTATCTATTCATTTTATCAGGCCAAAAAAAACCCCACTTTGGAATGTCCAGAGTGGGGTGTGTTTTAAAGCCAGCTTACTTAGCGGCTTTTCTTTCCTTTTCTTCAGCGATTACCTTTTCAGAAACGCTGTTGGGGCAGTGCATGTAATGTGCAAATTCCATAGAGAACTGACCACGGCCAGAAGTCATGGTGCGCAAGTGGCCAATGTAACCAAACATCTCTGAAAGAGGTACGTTGGCTTTAATGCGTACGCCAGTAACCCCCGCTTCTTGGTCATTGATCATGCCGCGACGACGGTTTAAATCACCAATAACATCGCCCACGTGATCATCTGGAGTAAATACGTCAACCTTCATGATCGGCTCTAGTAACTGAGGACCGGCCTTAGGCATTGATTGACGATAAGCGCCTTTAGCCGCAATTTCAAAGGCGATGGCAGAGGAGTCAACCGCATGGAAGCCACCATCAACCAATTCAATTTCAACGTCTAAAAGTGGGAAACCTGCCAATGGGCCTTCGACCATCATGGTGCGAAAACCTTTTTCAATCGCTGGGAAGTATTCCTTCGGTACGTTACCACCCACAACAGACGATTTGAAAAGGAAGCCAGATCCAGTTTCACCTGGAGTTACAATATAGTCGATCTTGCCATATTGACCAGAACCACCCGATTGCTTCTTGTGGGTATAGCTGTCTTCTAGCTTAGTGGTAATCGTTTCACGGTAGGCCACTTGTGGTTCACCGACAATAAGATCTACGCCATAAGTACGGTTGAGGATGTCTACTTTAATATCTAAATGCAGCTCACCCATGCCCTTTAGAATGGTTTCACCTGAGTCTTCGTCTGTTTCAACAATAAATGAAGGATCTTCTGCAACCATCTTACCAATGGCAATACCCATTTTTTCAGTAGACGCTTTATCTTTCGGTGTCACTGAGATGGAGATCACAGGTTCTGGGAAGATCATTGGCTCAAGTGTACATTCGTGCTTAGGATCGCAAAGCGTGTGACCTGTCTGTACGTTTTTCATACCTACAATCGCAATGATATCACCCGCTTGAGCTGAACTTAATTCAGTACGCTCATCAGCGTGCATTTCTACCATGCGGCCCACACGTTCGCTCTTGCCGGTGTAGGAGTTAAGGATGGTGTCACCCTTCTTTAGGGTACCAGAGTAAAGACGTACAAAGGTTAAGGCGCCGTAACGGTCATCCATAATCTTAAAGGCTAGGGCGCGCAATGGCTGTTCGATAGCAACCAGAGCAAATTCACCGTTAGCTTCACCGGTTTCTTTATCTGTTAAAGGCTGTGGCTTAACTTCTGTGGGGCTTGGTAGGTAATCGATGACTGCATCAAGAATCAACTGTACGCCTTTGTTCTTAAAGGCAGAACCGCAGTAAGTGGGGAAGAAGTCTAGGGCGATAGTACCCTTGCGGATACAACGCTTAATGTCTGCCATTGAAGGCATAGTGCCTTCTAAATAAGCTTCCATGAGGTCGTCATCTTGCTCGAGTGCGGTTTCAACTAACTTTTCATAGTATTCGTCAACTAACTCAACCATATCTTCTGGAACTGGCTGAATTTCATAATTTTCTGGTAAGCCAGTGTCGTCCCATACGAACGCTTGCTTAGATAAAACGTCAACTACGCCCACGAAGTTTTCTTCGACGCCAATTGGTAATGTCATGACCAATGGGTTAGCGGCAAGCACGCTTTCTACTTGATCAACGACGCGCAGAAAGTCTGCACCCATGCGGTCCATCTTATTAACTAAAATGATACGTGCAACTTCTGATTCGTTAGCGTAACGCCAGTTGGTCTCTGACTGAGGTTCTACACCGCCAGAACCACAGAATACACCGACACCGCCGTCGAGTACTTTAAGAGAACGATACACTTCTACAGTAAAGTCTACGTGTCCTGGAGTATCGATGATATTCATGCGATGGTCTTTCCAGAAGCAGGTTGTGGCTGCTGACTGGATAGTTATACCGCGCTCAGCTTCTTGGGTCATGAAGTCTGTAGTGGATTCGCCATCATGAACTTCACCTGTCTTATGGATTTTACCCGTAAGCTTAAGAATACGTTCTGTGGTAGTTGTTTTGCCCGCATCTACGTGAGCAAAAATACCGATATTACGGTATAAGTTTAAGTCAGCCATGAGGGCTCCAGTTAGTTACAGTCTTAAAAAGTCGCGGTATTGTACAGGATTCGTGGGCTTATATCGAATCAAAAAAGGCAAAAAGGGTGACTATGTTGGGTTAATTAACCATGATTTATGTTTTTTCTCCTGTTTGTCGCTATTGATCTGGTCAAATCCACTAAAATGGGGTGTTTATTTGCTCAGGCTGGCTAAAAATACGCCTTATATAGCTTGACGCTCATCTACCAAAGCGAATATAATTCATCGCCCGAAATTGGCAGGCAAATATAGTCCTGTGTATTTTTGGGTATGTCGGCGGTACTAGCAAATAGGTTGTTAGTGTTGTGCCGATGAAGCATGTGGAGTTTGCATAATGGCAACAGTTAACCAGTTGGTTCGTAAGCCTCGTAAGCGTAAAGTCGTAAAGAGTGATGTACCTGCATTGCAGGCCTGTCCTCAGCGTCGTGGCGTTTGCACTAGGGTTTATACAACTACACCTAAGAAGCCTAACTCTGCTCTACGTAAAGTATGTCGTGTGCGTTTGACGAACGGTTTTGAAGTTACCTCCTATATTGGTGGTGAAGGTCATAACCTACAAGAGCACAGTGTTGTATTGATCCGTGGCGGTCGTGTAAAAGACTTGCCAGGTGTTCGTTACCATACAGTACGTGGTTCTTTGGATACATCCGGCGTGAGCGATCGTAAACAGAGTCGTTCTAAGTACGGAACTAAGCGTCCTAAGTCTTAATGAAACTTTCCTTAGTGGGTTACTCGTAACCAGCTAGGACGGGCAGTTGCTATGGATGTGTTATGCACATGTAACACGTAAGTCGTGATTGTTAGCCAGATTGCTTTTTAGCAGCTGGCCATGAGACTTATCGAGAACCGATAAGAGTAAGGTCAGGTAAGCACTTAATTATGAGTGTTAATTCCTGAACATAACCTGAAGTATATTTGAGGCCCATCATGCCAAGAAGAAGAGTTGTCGCCAAACGTGACATCCTGCCAGATCCTAAGTTTGGCAACGTCACCCTAGCCAAGTTCATGAACCATGTCATGATCTCTGGCAAGAAGTCAGTCGCAGAGCGTATCGTTTACGGTGCTCTAGAAAAGATCGTCGAGCGTAAAGGCGGTGATCCACTAGAAGTATTTGAAGCGGCGTTAGAAGCTATCCAACCTATGGTCGAAGTTAAATCTCGCCGTGTGGGTGGAGCGACTTACCAAGTACCAGTTGAAGTCCGTCCTGCACGTCGTTCTGCTCTAGCTATGCGCTGGTTAGTAGACTACTCTCGCAAGCGCGGCGAAAAGTCTATGGCTTTGCGTCTTGCTGGTGAGATTTTAGACGCTGCGGAAGGCAAAGGCGCTGCGGTTAAAAAACGTGAAGACGTTCACCGCATGGCTGAAGCCAACAAAGCCTTCTCTCACTTCCGCTTCTAAGCAGACCCGAGAGTATAGAGAGAACTGTCATGGCTCGTAAAACACCAATTGATCGTTACCGTAACATCGGTATCGTGGCTCATGTAGATGCAGGTAAAACTACAACTACAGAGCGGGTTTTGTTTTACACAGGCCGCTCCCATAAGATTGGTGAGGTGCACGATGGTGCAGCCACCATGGATTGGATGGAGCAGGAACAAGAACGCGGTATCACCATCACCTCGGCGGCGACTACCTGTTTTTGGAAAGGCATGAGCCAGCAGTTCGAAGACCACCGCATTAACATTATTGATACCCCGGGACACGTAGACTTCACCATTGAAGTAGAGCGTTCTTTGCGGGTATTAGATGGTGCGGTGGTGGTATTGTGTGGTACCTCCGGCGTCCAGCCGCAGACCGAAACCGTATGGCGTCAAGCCAATAAATACCGTGTACCCCGCATGGTATTTGTCAACAAAATGGACCGAGCAGGGGCCGACTTCCTTATGGTAGTTGAGCAACTGAAGGAACGTCTTGGAGCCAATGCTGTGCCCATTCACTTGGCCATTGGTGCTGAAGATGAGTTCAGGGGCGTCATCGACCTTGTACTGATGAAGAGCATCATGTGGAATGAAGAAGACCAAGGCATGACCTATGAGTTGGAAGATATTCCTGCTGATATGCAGGCTCAGGCCGATGATTTTCATGAACAGCTTGTTGAAGCCGCAGCCGAAGCGGATGATGAACTCATGGAAAGGTACCTGGAAGAAGGCGCCCTTTCTATTGATGACATTAAAGTGGGATTGCGCAAGCGTACGTTAGCCAATGAAATTGTGTTAGTGCATGCAGGTTCCGCCTTTAAAAATAAAGGTGTGCAAGCGGTGCTGGATTCAGTGATTGAGTTTATGCCTTCGCCGATTGAAGTCAAAGCGATCGAGGGTACTCTAGACGATGGTAAGGGTACGTTGGCCGTACGTGAAGCTAGTGATAAAGCACCTTTTGCTGCTTTGGCATTTAAAATTGCTACGGACCCCTTTGTGGGTACCTTAACCTTTATGCGAGTCTACTCGGGCGTATTAAACTCAGGCGATCACGTGTTTAACTCAGTTAAAGAGAAGCGTGAACGTGTCGGTCGGATGGTGCAAATGCATGCTAACGATCGTGAAGAGATTAAAGAAGTGCGTGCGGGTGACATTGCAGCTGCCATTGGTCTTAAAGATGTAACAACAGGCGATACCCTGTGTTCAGTAGACAATAAAATTGTGCTTGAACGTATGGAATTCCCTGAACCGGTTATCTCTGTGGCTGTAGAGCCACGCTCTGTAGCGGATCAAGAGAAAATGGGTGTTGCCTTGGGTAAGCTTGCTCAAGAAGATCCATCTTTTAGAGTCAGAACTGACCAAGAAACAGGCCAAACTATTATCGCTGGTATGGGTGAGTTACACCTTGATATCATCGTTGATCGGATGCGCCGAGAATTTAGTGTTGAAGCCAATATAGGTAAGCCACGTGTGGCTTACCGTGAAAAGATTCGTGCTACCGTTGATGCCAACCATAAGTTTGTGCGTCAGTCTGGTGGTCGCGGTCAGTATGGCCACGTTGTAATTGAATTTAGCCCTTCTGATGAGGAAGGTCTAGAATTTGTTAATGACATCGTGGGTGGAGCTATTCCTCGTGAATATATCCCAGCCATACATAAAGGAATTGAAGAACAGATGAAAAACGGCGTTATCGCCGGCTATCCTCTGTTGGGTCTTAAAGCCCGTTTGTATGACGGTTCCTTCCACGACGTTGACTCCAATGAAATGGCCTTTAAAATCGCAGCTTCTCAATGTTTGAAGAAGTTTGCTCAATTGGCAGACCCGTGTTTGTTAGAGCCGATGATGAAGGTTGAAGTGGTAACCCCAGAAGAGAACATGGGAGACGTAATGGGAGACCTGAATCGTCGTCGTGGTCTAGTCCAGGGTATGGATGACAGCTCTGCTGGTAAAATCATCAATGCACAAGTGCCATTAGGAGAAATGTTTGGTTATGCTACTGATTTGCGTTCTGCAACTCAGGGTAGAGCCAGCTACTCTATGGAATTTGAATGCTATTCAGAAGCGCCTCAGAATATTGCTGACGCGATTACTAATCAAGCCTAATTTTTAGAGGAATCTACGCATGGCTAAGGAAAAGTTTGAAAGAAATAAGCCGCACGTAAACGTCGGCACCATTGGTCACGTTGACCACGGTAAAACTACATTAACCGCTGCATTGACTCGTGTTTGTGCAGAAGCTTTTGGTGGAGAACTAAAAGACTTCTCTCAAATCGACAACGCACCTGAAGAGCGTGAGCGTGGTATCACCATCGCTACTTCACACGTTGAGTATGATTCTGAGCAGCGTCATTACGCCCACGTTGACTGTCCTGGACACGCTGACTATGTGAAGAACATGATCACTGGTGCGGCGCAGATGGACGGTGCTATTCTAGTATGTGGTGCGACTGACGGCCCTATGCCTCAGACTCGTGAGCACATCCTTTTGTCACGTCAAGTAGGTGTACCTTTCATCGTTGTGTTCTTAAACAAAGCTGACTTGTTAGCTGAAGATTGTGGCGGTGCAGACTCAGAAGAATACGCAGAGATGCTAGAGCTTGTTGAAATGGAACTTCGTGAGTTGTTAGACGAGTACGAATTCCCAGGTGACGACACGCCCATCATCCCAGGATCTGCCTTAATGGCATTGAACGGCGAAGACGCAAACGAAATGGGTACTACTGCAGTGCGTAAGTTAGTTGATGCACTAGATAGCTACATCCCGCAACCAGAGCGTGCCATTGATGGCAACTTCTTGATGCCTATTGAAGATGTATTCTCAATCCAAGGCCGTGGCACTGTAGTGACCGGTCGTATTGAGCGTGGCATCGTTAACGTTGGTGACGACGTAGAAATGATCGGTATCAAGGACACGACTAAGTCGACTTGTACGGGTGTTGAGATGTTCCGTAAGTTGCTTGACGAAGGTCGTGCAGGTGAGAACGTGGGTGTACTACTACGTGGTACTAAGCGCGAAGACGTGGAACGTGGTCAAGTTCTTGCTAAGCCTGGTTCAATCACTCCACACACCACGTTTGAAGCTGAAGTATACGTACTAGGTAAAGACGAAGGCGGACGCCATACTCCTTTCTTTAAGGGCTACCGTCCACAGTTTTACTTCCGTACGACTGACATCACGGGTGCTTGTGAGTTGCCAGCAGGCGTAGAAATGGTAATGCCTGGTGATAACATCCAAATGGTGGTTGAGTTAATCAACCCTATTGCGATGGATGAAGGTTTACGCTTCGCTATTCGTGAAGGTGGCCGTACCGTTGGTGCAGGTGTTGTGGCTAAAATCCTAGCTTAATCATGAGTCATTAAATAGTTAAAAAAGGCTTCCCAAGCTTCGGCTTAGGAAGCCTTTTTTTGTGCCTGTTGAACAAGTCTATGCAAGGTTAAGCAAGGTTAAGCACAGTTAAGCGCGGTTCAGCAGGGTCAGGCAGTGAGTAGGCGTCACCATTGAATTGGAGAGGCATTTGAATTTGGTTAGGATACCCACATTAGCCGTGTTAAAATGTTCGGCTTATTTTTCACTCTTTGGTTACTCAATATGATTCAGCTTCCCCACACTCCTTCCTTTGAACTAAAGGGCAAGCATGCCCTCATTACTGGGGCCTCATCTGGTATCGGCTTGGCCTTAGCTGCGGCAATTGCGCAGGCTGGAGCTAAGGTAACAGTGGCGGCACGGCGTGAAGATCAATTAAAAGCTTTGGTGGCTGCGCTTGTAGCAGAGGGTCATGCAGCAGACTACTTGATCATGGATATTGCCAATGTGGAGCAAACCACCAGTCAAGTGGAGCGGCATGGGCCTTTCGATGTGTTAGTTAATAGTGCTGGGCTTGCCATTCATGGTCCTGCAGTAGACACGCAGCCAGCCGATTTTGACGCGGTCATGAACCTCAATCTAAAAGGGGCTTATTTTCTGACTCAAGCCGTAGCAAAAGGGCTTATTGCCGCTGGAAAGCCGGGTTCGTTAATTAATGTGTCCTCTCAAATGGCGGTAGTAGGTGGCATAGAGCGGGCCGTTTATTGTGCTACCAAACATGCGGTTGAAGGCTTCACTAAGGCCATGGCCATTGAATTTGGCCCCCATGGTATTCGAGTAAATACCCTATGTCCCACTTTTGTTCGCACCGCGCTCACTGCACCCACCTTTGCCAACCCAGAAAAGCTGGCTTGGATCGAAGATAAAATTAAACTAGGCCGGGTGGGGGAGGTGGAAGACCTCATGGGAGCTGTGGTTTATCTAGCCAGTGAAGCCTCAGCCATGGTCACGGGCATTGGGCATTTAGTCGATGGTGGTTGGACTGCTGACTAACCCCCGTGCTTCATTATCAGCTCATCAACTTTGTGCATTGGGGTCGTCTTAAGATGGTCTATTCCGCTGCACGTCTTCTACCCGTCTATTGTTGTTAAATAGCCTCTAACCCGCCTATTAATGTTTTGCTAGTGCCTCACTCTTTAAAATTTTGCACATGAGTTTTACAGCTTAAAACTGTTACCTTGACTTAAATCGATGTAATTTATTATTTTAATATACATTTAAATAGTTATAATTTACTATCACTGCCTACTGTTAATGATCTAGAAGGTGACTCATGTGTTAAAAACTAATCCAGAGGTAGGCTTCAAGTTAGCCGGCCAGCGCATGGGTTTGCGTTTGCGTAAGGTGCGCCAGCAGCAGGGTCAATCCCTTGATGCCTTGGCAGTGAAGGTGGGTGTAAATAAACTCACACTAGGCAAGATTGAGCGCGGTGAAGGTAACCCCACCTTGTCGGTGATTTGGAAAATTGCCAATGGTTTGGGTGTGCCTTTTTCTAGTTTGCTGGGTCAAGACATGCCGCCTCAGGTGAGCCGTTTCACGCAACAGGCCGATATGAGTAGTCCCGATGGCCAGTTTTTAGCTCATGCCATGACTAACATGCAAGAACAGTGCACCTTTGATGTGCAGATAGCCCGCATAGAAGCGGGTAATCACTATCAATCTGAGCCCCATGCGGAGGGAGTAGTAGAGCTAGTATGCCTCATTGAGGGGCAAATAGTTGTCGAAGTTGACGGTGACCGTTATACCCTTGAACCGCTAGACTGCCTGCGTTTTTGTGCTGATCAAGCGCACAGTTATTTTAATCCAGGCCAAACCGAAGCAGTGTTCCATTGCATTATTGCCTATCGACAGTTGAGCAGCGACAAGGCCCACAGTTACTAGCGCCAAAGGTTATTAATGCCCATATAGCCAAGCCAAAAACACCATCACCAAGGAGCGCTTTATGACCAGCCATCCATTAAACTTAAATACTCGTTTGCAGCAACAGCTAGATAGCCTCCATGAACAAGGTTTGTTTAAGCATGAGCGAGCTCTTACGTCGCCACAAGACGCAAATATTACTGACGCTCAGGGTGAGAGCGCCATTAATTTGTGTGCCAATAATTACTTGGGGTTGGCCAACCACCCAAGTTTAATTGAGGCGGCCAAACAGGCTTTAGATAGTCATGGCTTTGGCATGGCTTCGGTGCGTTTTATCTGCGGTACGCAAACCCTGCACCAACATTTGGAGCAACGCCTTGCTGAATTTTTGGGTTTTCAAGATGCTATTCTTTACTCCTCTTGCTTTGATGCCAACACGGGTTTGTTTGAAACCCTTTTGGATGCTCAAGATGCCATTATTAGTGACAGCCTTAATCATGCCAGCATTATCGATGGCGTGCGGTTATGTAAGGCGCAACGCTTGCGCTATGCCAATAATGACCTGCAGGCCTTAGAGCAGCAATTACAGGCAGCCAAAGACGCACGCACCCGTTTGGTGGTCACCGACGGGGTATTCTCCATGGACGGCAGTCTCGCCAACTTGTCTGCTGTGTGTGACCTCGCTGAGCAATATGATGCCATGGTTATGGTGGACGATTCCCATGCTGTGGGCTTTGTTGGCGAACAAGGGCGAGGCAGCCATGAACAATGCAATGTGATGGGCCGTGTGGATATGATGACTGGTACTTTTGGTAAAGCTTTGGGTGGGGCTTCAGGGGGTTATGTGGTGGCTAGCAAAGCGGTTATTGCTTGGCTCAGGCAGCGTTCACGGCCCTATCTCTTTTCGAATGCCTTGGCTCCGGCCATTTGTGCAGCCACCCTAAAGGCTCTGGATTTAGTGCTTCAGCAGCCTCAACTACGCCAACAATTATGGCTCAATGCCAGCCACTTTCGTGAGCGTATGCAAGACTTAGGGTTCCAGCTATTGGGGGCCGATCATGCCATTATTCCCGTGCTTTTGGGTGACGCAGTGCTGGCTGCTGAATTCGCCAAGCGTATGCAAGCCTTGGGTATTTATGTGGTGAGTTTCTGTTTTCCTGTGGTACCCCAAGATCAGGCGCGCATTCGTGTTCAAATGTCGGCGGCTTTAAGCCTTGAGCAAATTGATGAAGCTATTCAAGCATTTACCCAAGTGGGCCGTGAACTAGAGGTGATCCAATGAAAACTCACACACCTGCAGACACCAACACACTTACAGGCACCAACACACTTACAGGCACCAACACACTTACAGGCACCAACACACTTACAGGCACCGACACTGAGACGATGCCCGCCTTGGTAAAGCAACACGCTCGCCCTGGTTTATGGCTCATGGACATCGCTTTACCTACCATGGGTGATCATGATGTGATGGTCAAAATAAGCCACACTGCCATTTGTGGCACCGACATGCATATTTATAATTGGGATGAGTGGGCGCAGTCAACCATTCCAGTGGGCATGGCCGTGGGTCATGAGTTTGTGGGCCATATTGTGGCCATGGGTAGTCAAGTTAAGGCCTACCATATTGGCCAACGCGTATCAGGCGAAGGCCACATTACCTGTGGTCATTGTCGCAACTGCAGGGCGGGCAGGCGCCACCTGTGCATTCACACGGTGGGCGTTGGGGTTAACCGAGCCGGAGCCTTTGCTCAGTACCTCAGCTTGCCAGTTGATAATGTGTTTGTAGTGCCTGATAACATTGATGACCAGCATGCAGCCATCTTCGATCCCTTAGGCAATGCCGTGCATACGGCCCTTAGCTTTGATCTAGTGGGTGAAGATGTGCTTATTACCGGTGCAGGCCCCATTGGCTTAATGGCGGCAGCTATTGCTCGTCATGTGGGCGCCCGCCAAGTGGTGGTGACTGATATTAATCCTCACCGCTTGCGGTTGGCTGAGGCCATGGGCGCCACCCGCAGCGTTAATGTGGCCCATGAAGACATGGCTGAGGTCATGGCCGAGCTCAACATACAAGAAGGCTTTGACGTGGGCTTAGAAATGTCGGGTGTAGAATCGGCGTTTGAGCAGATGCTTAAGCACATGAACCATGGCGGTAAAATCGCCATGCTGGGCATTTTAAGCGGCAAAGTGGCCATTGACTGGGGGCAGGTGATCTTCAAAGGCCTTACCATTAAAGGCATTTATGGTCGCGAAATGTACGAGACCTGGTACAAGGCCGCAGCTATGTTGCAATCGGGCCTTAATATAGAACCTATCCTCACCCACCGGTTTAACATGCAAGACTTTGAGCAGGGCTTTGCGGCCATGGCGGCGGGCACCAGTGGCAAGGTGGTGCTTACATGGAATTAAGCGCTGTTTAATTTCACATCTGTGTTGACTCTGGCGCTTTTCCACTAGGCTAATCCCATTGGGGACGGTTCGTTGTGCAGTGTATTTTTGCGTTATGTTTCGTTGCAATCGTTTGGCTAATCCCGTACAATCCCGTACCCATTTTATTTGGGCCACAAGGCTTTATGCTTTTTGGTGCGAAAATGGGCTAGATTTAAACCCGTTTAAAGAAGGTTGTAGTCGATAATGCAAAACCAAAAAATCCGTATTCGGTTGAAGGCTTTTGATCATCGTCTGATTGATTCTTCTACGTTGGAAATCGTAGATACTGCTAAGCGTACTGGCGCTCAGGTTCGTGGTCCAATTCCACTGCCTACTCGCAAGGAACGTTTTACAGTTCTGACTTCACCGCACGTCAACAAAGACGCGCGTGATCAGTACGAAATCCGCACCCACAAGCGTGTGCTAGACATCGTTGACCCTACAGAAAAAACTGTAGACGCATTGATGAAGCTAGACCTTGCTGCGGGCGTAGATGTTCAGATCAGCTTGAGCTAATCGAATTTTAGTGCCGAAAGGCAGTGCGACAGCGCTTAAAACATGTATTTATTTTTATTTTTCGTGCAATTGACGTGTATCGTCAGCCGTAGTGGGTAAGCAGCCCCGTGCACAACTGGCAATTTGAGGTAATACAATGACTATTGGATTAGTCGGACGGAAGGCGGGCATGACCCGTGTATTCACCGAAGCAGGTGATTCCGTGCCAGTCACCGTTATCGAGGTTGATCCCAACCGCGTAACGCAAGTGAAGACAGCAGATACTGACGGCTATGCAGCCATTCAGATTACTGTTGGCGAACGTCGCGCTTCACGCGTTACTAAGGCTGCTGCAGGCCATTTTGCTAAGGCAAATTCTGCTGCTGGTCGTGGTTTATGGGAAATGCGCAATGTTGATGGCGAAGAAGTCTCTGTTGGCGATAAGCTATCTGTCGAACGTTTTGAAGTTGGTCAGAAAGTAGACGTTACAGGCCAATCAAAAGGTAAGGGCTTTCAGGGTGGTATCAAGCGGTGGAATTTTACCATGCAAGATGCAACTCACGGCAACTCTCTCTCCCACCGTTCTATCGGTTCTATTGGACAGTGTCAAACCCCCGGTCGAGTCTGGAAAGGCAAGAAAATGGCGGGTCATATGGGCTCTGAACAAGTTACTACCCAATCACTAGAAGTCGTTCGCGTTGACACAGAAAACAATCTGTTGTTAATCAAAGGCGCTGTTCCTGGTGCACCCGGTGGTGATGTGATCGTTAGACCTACCGTCAAAATCCGTCGGTAAGGCTTAGGAGAATATCATGAATTTAAATCTTGTCGCAGGTGGTTCAGTTGAAGTGTCCGAAGTAGCCTTTGGTCGTGACTTCAATGAAGCGCTTGTTCATCAAGTAGTTACCGCATATCTAGCTGGCGGCCGTCAAGGCACTCGCAAGCAAAAGACCCGTTCAGAAGTGAGCGGTGGCGGTCGTAAGCCCTGGAATCAGAAGGGCACAGGTCGTGCACGTGCTGGTACTATTCGTAGCCCAATTTGGGTTGGCGGTGGTCGTACATTTGCAGCTCGTCCTCAAGATCACTCACAAAAGGTTAATCGTAAGATGTACCGTGCGGCGATGCAGTGCATCTTAGCCGAACTGGTGCGTCAAGAGCGCTTGATCGTAGTTGAGACCTTTGAGCTGGCTGAAGCTAAAACCAAGGCAATGCTTGTTAAGCTTGCTGAGTTTGGTGCTACCGACGCATTAATTGTGACTGAAGTCGTAGAAACGGGCCTCTACTTGGCCGCTCGTAACATTCCTAAGATCGACGTTGTTGATGCCGATGGCATTAACCCTGTTAGCTTGGTAGGAAGCGAGAAGGTTATTGTGACCGTTGCTGCTCTGAAGAAGATCGAGGAGTTGCTAGGATGAACCAAGAGCGTATTTATCAAGTGCTGCTAGGCCCACATATTTCTGAGAAAGCCACAATCGTCGCTGACGACGGTGGTCAGGTTGTTTTCCGCGTTGCCGCGGATGCGACTAAGCCAGAGATTAAAAAGGCTGTTGAGCAGTTGTTCGAAGTTAAGGTGGCGTCTGTGCGCGTGCTTAATGCTAAGGGTAAAGCTAAACGCACCCGTTATGGCATTGGTCACAAGGACAACATCCGTAAGGCGTATGTACGCTTAGCGGAAGGCCATGACATCGATTTCATCGCTGAGGCGTAAGGAGAAGCACATGTCTGTAGTTAAGTGTAAACCTACTTCTCCGGGTCGTCGTCACGTCATTAAAGTCGTACACGTTGATCTACACAAAGGTAAGCCATACGCTCCTTTGTTAGAGAAGAAGTCAAAGTCTGGCGGTCGTAATAATAACGGCCGTATCACTACCCGTCATATTGGTGGTGGTCATAAGCAGCATTATCGTATGGTCGACTTCAAGCGCAATAAAGATGGCATTCCAGCCACTGTAGAGCGTATTGAATACGATCCAAACCGCACTGCTAATATTGCACTTGTGCTTTATGCAGACGGCGAACGTCGTTACATCATTGCCTCAAAAGGCATGAAGGCTGGTGATCAAATCATCTCTGGTGCTGATGCGCCAATTAAGAGTGGTAACACCATGCCTCTACGCAATATCCCTATGGGTAGCGTAGTGCACTGCGTTGAAATGAAAGTAGGTAAGGGTGCGCAAATTGCTCGTTCTGCTGGTGCCTCTGTGCAACTGGTAGCGCGTGACGGTGATTACGCCACATTACGTCTACGTTCCGGCGAAATGCGTAAAATTCGTATTGAGTGTAAAGCCACTCTAGGCGAAGTAAGCAACTCCGAGCATAGCCTTCGGTCATTGGGTAAGGCTGGCGCCTCCCGCTGGCGTGGTGTTCGTCCTACCGTTCGCGGTGTGGCAATGAACCCAGTTGATCACCCACATGGTGGTGGTGAAGGTCGTACTTCTGGTGGTCGTCATCCCGTGTCACCATGGGGTACTCCAACTAAGGGTTACAAAACTCGTAGCAACAAGCGCACTGACAAACTTATTGTTCGTCGTCGAAACGCTAAATAACTTAAATAGAGGATACGGCTGTGCCACGTTCACTTAAGAAAGGTCCCTTCATCGACCTTCATTTGTTGAAAAAGGTTGAGACTGCAGTTGAAGCGAATGAACGTCGACCAATTAAAACTTGGTCGCGTCGCTCGACGATCTTCCCTAACTTTGTAGGGTTGACGATTGCAGTCCATAACGGACGCCAACACGTACCTGTTTTCGTAACTGAAGACATGGTAGGGCATAAACTCGGCGAATTTTCTGCGACAAGGACCTATAAGGGCCATGCAGCAGACAAGAAAGCCAAGCGTTAATGGAGAATATGATGGAAGTCACCGCAAAACATATGGGTGCCAGAATATCTGCTCAAAAAGCGCGTTTGGTTGTCGATCAAATTCGCGGAAAGCGCGTTGATGAAGCACTTACTATTCTAGCTTACAGTCCTAAAAAAGCTGCTGAGTTAGTCAAGAAAGTGTTAGATTCAGCGATTGCTAATGCAGAACATAACAACGGTCTAGACGTTGACGAATTAACGGTATCTACCGCGTTCGTTGACGAAGGTATGACTATGAAACGCATCAGTCCACGTGCCAAAGGCCGTGCCGACCGAATCTTGAAGCGTTCATGCCATATCACTTTAAAAGTCGCTGAGAAATAGGAGCTACCATGGGACAGAAAATTCATCCTACGGGTATTCGTCTTGGTATTGTGAAGGACCATACCTCAACTTGGTATGCGAACCGCTCTGCTTACGCGACTAACCTGTTGCAGGACTTAAAAGTTCGTGCCTTTTTGGAGCAGCGTCTTGAACGTGCTTCAGTGAGTCGCATCGAAATTGAGCGTCCTGCTAAAAATGCACGTATTACAATTCACACGGCTCGCCCTGGTATCGTTATCGGTAAGAAAGGCGAAGACGTAGAAAAGCTACGTAATGAATGTTCTAAAATGATGGGCGTGCCTGTGCACATCAACATTGAAGAAATTCGGAAGCCAGAATTGGATGCGAAACTCGTTGCACAAAGTGTAGCTGGTCAATTGGAGCGTCGGGTTATGTTCCGTCGCGCCATGAAGCGGGCTGTGCAAAACGCCATGCGTCTAGGTGCTGAAGGCATCAAGATTCAACTAGGTGGTCGTCTCGGTGGTGCAGAAATTGCACGTTCTGAGTGGTATCGTGAAGGTCGCGTTCCATTGCACACATTCCGTGCAGACATCGACTACGCTCCCTATGAAGCCAATACTACGTATGGCATCATCGGCGTTAAAGTGTGGATTTTTAAAGGCGAAATTCTGGGTGGTTTGGACGAAGTCCGTGCTGCTAAGAGCAACGCTCAGAAAAAAGCTAAATAGGGGATACTGTAATGTTGCAACCTAAACGCACAAAATTCCGCAAAATGCATAAAGGCCGTAACCGTGGTCTTGCACTTCGCGGAAGTAAAGTAAGCTTTGGTGAATTTGGTCTTAAGGCTACTGGCCGTGGCCGTATTACTGCCCGTCAAATTGAGGCGGCTCGTCGTACTATGACGCGTCATATCAAGCGTGGTGGTAAAATTTGGATCCGGGTTTTCCCAGACAAGCCAATTACTCAAAAGCCCCTTGAAGTTCGTCAAGGTAAAGGTAAGGGTAACGTTGAATATTGGGTTGCCCAAATTCAGCCTGGTAAAGTCTTGTTTGAAATGGAAGGTGTTTCAGAGCAACTAGCCAATGAAGCGTTTACGCTTGCTGCTGCTAAGTTGCCACTCGCCACCACTTTTGTTAAACGGACGGTGATGTAATGAATGCTGTTGAAATGCGTGAAAAATCTGTTGATGAATTGCAAGTGTCTTTACTGGACCTATTAAAGGAACAGTTTAACTTGCGCATGCAAAAGTCATCAGGTCAGTTAGGTCAGTCTCATTTATTGGGACAGGCGCGTCGCGATATCGCCCGCGTAAAGACTATTCTTAACGAAAAGGCAGGTAATTAATATGACGGCAACTGAACAATCTCGTCTGGCCACTGGCCGGGTTATCAGTGACAAGATGGAGAAATCCATCACGGTACTGATTGAGCGTCGTGTTAAGCACCCGATTTATCACAAGTATGTGAAGCGTTCTTCTAAGCTTCATGCACATGATGAGAATAATGAGTGTAACACTGGTGATTTAGTCACTATTGGTGAAACACGTCCGATTTCAAAGACTAAGTCTTGGTCTCTGGTAAAAATTGAAGAAAGCGTCGCAAAGGTGTAGAATACCCGCCTCGCTTCTAGGGAACTCCAATTTCAGGTACCTAAATTAGAAGAAATTCTAGTTGTTGGGCGTGAAATTGGCCCTAATTGTTTGGAGTAAATCATGATTCAGACTGAATCAATGCTAGACGTTGCTGATAATAGCGGCGCCAAGCGAGTACAGTGCATTAAGGTACTCGGCGGTTCTCACCGTCGTTACGCAGGCATCGGCGATGTCATCAAAATTACTGTTAAGGAAGCAATTCCTCGCGGTAAGGTGAAGAAAGGCCAAGTGCTTAAAGCTGTAGTAGTACGGACCCGTAAAGGTGTGCGTCGTCCGGATGGCTCTATCATCCGTTTTGACGTCAATTCTGCTGTGTTATTGAACGCATCAGACGCCCCAATTGGTACTCGTATCTTCGGCCCAGTAACTCGTGAGTTGCGTACCGAGAAATTTATGAAAATTATTTCCCTGGCACCTGAAGTACTATAAAACTCCGCAAGGAGGCTTATTCCCTTATTAAAGGGGAGTGAGAGTGCGGTTGCACTTTTGCTAGTGTGAGAAGGTTGTAGGAAAGGATAAAGACATGCTTAAAATTAAGCGCGATGACGAGATAATCGTCATCGCAGGCAGAGACAAGGGCAAGCGCGGCACCGTCGCAAAAGTTCTTGATGGTCGCTTTATTGTGTCTGGCATTAATATGGTTAAGAAAAACCAAAAGCCAAACCCAACAACGAACCAACCTGGCGGCATCATTGATATGGAAGCACCGATTGCGGCTTCTAATGTTGCTATTTTCAACTCCGCGACTGGCAAGGGCGACCGTGTTGGCTTCAAGATTCTTGAAGACGGCAGTAAGGTACGTATCTACAAGTCCAGCGGCGAAGTGATCGGCGCATAAGGGGATTCGGACTATGTCAAGACTAAAAGCATTATACAAAAACGAAGTGGCAGCCAAACTCCATACAGAGTTGAAGCTAGCTAACGTTAACGAAGTTCCAAAGATCACCAAAATTACCCTGAACATGGGTGTTGGTGAAGGCATTGGCGATAAGAAGATGATCGAAAACGCAGTAGCTGACTTACAAGCTATCGCCGGTCAAAAAGTTGTTGTCACCTTAGCGCGTAAGTCTATTGCAGGCTTTAAAGTGCGTGAAGGTTGGCCAGTCGGATGTAAAGTTACTTTACGCGGCCAGCAAATGTGGGAATTTTTCGACCGTTTGGTAGATATTTCTATCCCACGTATCCGTGACTTCCGAGGCTTAAATCCTAAGTCGTTCGATGGACGCGGTAACTACAGCATGGGTGTGCGCGAGCAGATCATTTTCCCTGAAATCGAATACGATAAAGTGGATAAGCTACGGGGTATGGATATTACTATCACTACCACAGCACGTAACAACGACGAAGGTTTGGCGCTATTAACAGCCCTTAACTTCCCGTTCAAAAAGTAGGGCGATAACATGGCTAAATCTTCCATGAAGGCGCGTGAAGACAAGCGTGCAAAAACTGTTGCTAAGTTTGCCGCTAAGCGCGATGCAATCAAAGTAATTTTAAACGACGTTAATACCAGCGAAGAAGATCGTTGGGATGCACAAATGGCTTTGCAAAAGTTGCCTCGCAACGCAAGTCCAGTGCGTCAAATGCGCCGTTGTCAAATCACAGGTCGTCCACATGCGGTTTACCGTAAGTTCGGCCTATCACGTATCAAGCTTCGTGAAGCGGCGATGCGTGGAGATGTACCAGGCCTTAAAAAGGCATCCTGGTAAAAAGTTGGCGATGAAGCTTATTTGCTTTGTGGCCAGTTTTTAAAAAAATCGGGTGATTGGAAACCAAAGTCAATACCGGCTTTAGGTCTGGTCACGCTTTTGTTAAGCGAGCCTCAGGGCGCGTGGTACTTAAGTTATAATTGGAGCTCACTCACATGAGTATGCAAGACACATTAGCGGATATGATCACTCGCATCCGTAATGCGCACATGGCTGGTAAAGTATCAGTCACTATGCCTTCTTCAAAGTTGAAGGTGTCAGTAGCGCAGGTCCTACAAAGCGAAGGCTACATTGGCGACATTTCTGTTGCTGAAGGCACCAAGCCAGAGTTGACCATTACTTTGAAATATTACGAAGGCAAGCCTGTAATCGAAAAGATTGTGCGCATTTCTAAGCCTTCTCTACGCGTGTACAAAGGCGCTTCTTCTATCCCTACTGTTGAAGGTGGTTTAGGTGTTGCAATCGTTACAACTTCTCATGGCGTTATGACCGACCGTGCAGCTCGTGCTGCTGGTATTGGTGGTGAAGTCATTTGTACCGTATTCTAAGGAGTTGTCATGTCACGAGTAGCAAAAAGCCCTGTGGCGTTGCCTGCAGGGATAACAGTTACCATTAAGGGTCGCGACTTGACCGTTAAAGGCGGCAAAGGTTCTTTGGACCTGGTCATCCACAAAGATGTGGAAGTTAACCAAGCCGACAATGAATTAACCTTCGGTGCTCGCAATAATAGCAAGCTTGCCATTGCCATGTCAGGTACTACACGTGCCTTAGTTAATAATATGGTGATTGGTGTAGCTAATGGTTTTGCTAAGACTTTGCTTTTGCAAGGTGTTGGTTACCGTGCTGCCGCTAAAGGATCTGTGCTTAATCTAACTTTGGGTTTTTCCCATCCGGTAGATTACCAGTTGCCTGAAGGCATCACTGCCGAGTGTCCAAACCAAACTACCGTTGTAGTTTCTGGTGTTGATAAACAACGTGTTGGCCAAGCGGCTGCCGAGATTCGCGCCTTCCGTCCACCAGAGCCTTATAAAGGTAAGGGTGTGCGTTATGCAGACGAGCATGTGCGTCGTAAAGAAGCTAAGAAGAAGTAAGGCAAGATAACATGGAAAAGAAAATTGCACGTTTACGTCGCGCCGCCCGCGCACGTTATAAGATGCGTGACCTAGGTGTAACTCGGTTGTGTGTTAATCGCACATCGCAGCACATCTACGCACAAGTCATTTCTGGCGACGGTTCTCAAGTATTAGCTCAAGCTTCTACTTTAGATTCTAGCTTGCGTTCAAACGCTACTAGCAACGCTGATGCAGCCGCCCTAGTAGGCACTTTGATCGCAACTCGCGCTAAAGAAGCAGGTGTCGAGACGGTCGCGTTTGATCGTTCTGGATTTAAATACCACGGCCGAGTGAAGGCGTTGGCTGATGCCGCGCGTGAAGCTGGCTTGCAGTTCTAAGGAAATATGACAATGGCTAACATTGAACAGAAAGACGGCGACCTGCAAGAAAGCTTGGTACAGGTTAACCGTGTATCTAAAGTGGTTAAAGGTGGTCGTATCTTTAGCTTTACCGCTTTAACAGTGGTAGGTGATGGCGCAGGCCGTGTAGGTTTTGGACGTGGTAAGGCTCGTGAAGTGCCTGCTGCAATCCAGAAAGCTATGGAAGCTGCGCGTCGCAACATGATTACAGTGGAATTGGATGGTACTACCCTTCAATACGCTATCAAAGCTCGCCATGGTGCCTCTAAGGTATACATGCAGCCAGCATCTGAAGGTACTGGCGTAATTGCTGGTGGCGCGATGCGTGCTGTATTTGAAATGGCTGGTGTCCACAACGTATTAGCTAAGTGCTACGGTTCTACCAATCCGGTAAACGTAGTGCGTGCAACTTTCAATGGCCTAAAAGCCATGAACTCTCCTGAAGAGATTGCAGCTAAGCGTGGTAAAACTGTCGAAGAAATTTTGGGGTAATTAGTCATGGCAACAAAAAAGTCTATGATCAAGGTCACCCTTGTGCGCAGCGTGCATGGCAAATTGCCACGTCACCGTGATTGCGTCAAAGGTCTTGGCCTTAAGCGCATGTGGCATACAGTAGAAGTGGAAGACACTCCATCTGTGCGTGGCATGATCAACAAGGTCAACTACATGGTTCGCGTTGAAGGCGAATAAGGGAAATTGTTATGCGTTTAAATACTCTATCCCCAGCTGAAGGATCTACCCACGCGCCTAAGCGCGTCGGTCGTGGCATCGGTTCTGGTTTAGGCAAGACATGTGGCCGTGGTCACAAAGGTCAAAAGTCTCGGTCTGGCGGCAGTGTTAAGCCTGGATTCGAAGGCGGACAGATGCCGCTACAAAGGCGTCTACCTAAGTTTGGTTTTACTTCGCGCAAAGCTGCGTTCGTAGCTGAAGTGCGGTTAAGTGAATTGGCTAGTATGAAGGTCGACGTGATTGACTTGGCGGCGTTACAAGCTGCTGACGTGATTAACGATCGAATGAAGGATGCCAAAATAATTCTTAGTGGCGAGTTAACCCGGGCAGTTACTGTCAAAGGTTTGCGCGTAACTAAGGGCGCAGCAGCTGCTATTGAAGCTGCTGGCGGTAAGATCGAGGCATAGTATGGCAAAGCAAGGTAAGTCACCAGCTGGTAATCAAGGTGGGCTAAGTGAGTTATGGTCTCGCTTGCGCTTCGTGCTGATCGCCATTTTAGTGTATCGTATCGGGGCACATATTCCAGTTCCTGGGATTAATCCTGACCGCCTTGCCGCTATGTTCGAGCAGAATCAAGGCACTATCCTGAGCATGTTTAACATGTTTTCGGGTGGTGCATTGGAGCGTATGAGTATTTTAGCCTTGGGCATTATGCCTTACATATCGGCTTCGATAATCATGCAGCTCATGACTGTGGTAAGTCCACATTTAGAGCAGTTGAAGAAGGAAGGGGAAGCTGGTCGACGGAAAATAAGTCAATACACCCGCTACGGTACTGTGATTTTAGCCACGGTACAGTCTTTAGCTATGGCGGTCGGTCTTGCTGGGCAAGGAATTGCCTTTAATGCAGACCTCAGCTTTTATTTCGTTGCAGTCGTAACCTTGGTGTCTGGTGCAGTGTTTTTAATGTGGCTTGGTGAGCAAGTGACAGAAAAGGGCATTGGCAATGGCATCTCAATACTCATCTTCGCAGGTATTGTTTCGGGTCTTCCCGGTGCGGTAGGACAATCATTTGAGGCCGCCCGTCAGGGTGACTTAAATATTATCGCCCTGTTAGCAATCGCCGTACTGGCGCTCGCGACCATCGCTTTTGTGGTGTTCATGGAGCGTGGTCAGCGCCGTATTACCGTTAACTATGCCAAGCGTCAGCAAGGCAATAAGGTATTCGCCGCTCAGTCCAGCCATTTGCCTTTGAAGGTGAACATGGCGGGGGTTATTCCGCCAATTTTCGCATCGGCCATTTTATTACTACCGGCGTCCATCGGTCAGTGGTTTGGTCAAGCAGATAGTATGCAATGGGTGCAGGACTTTGCTTTGGCGCTAGCGCCGGGTCAGCCCCTATACATTCTTCTGTTTGCAGTAAGTATTGTGTTCTTTTGCTTCTTTTATACCGCATTGGTCTTTAACCCTAAAGACGTGGCGGATAACTTGAAGAAGTCTGGGGCATTTATCCCAGGCATTCGCCCAGGTGAACAATCGGCGCGTTACATCGATACTGTTTTGGGTCGGTTAACGCTATTCGGTGCGCTTTACATTACCGCGGTCTCGCTAATGCCGCAGTTTTTAGTAATTGCATGGAATGTGCCCTTTTACTTCGGTGGTACATCATTATTGATTGTTGTAGTTGTGGTCATGGATTTCATGTCCCAAGTGCAATCTCACTTGATGTCCAACCAGTACAGTTCCCTGATGAAGAAATCGAATTTAAAGGGTAATGGCGGACTGTTAGGTTAAGTCTGGCATTCGCCCCAAGAATTTAGGAGTTCGAAATGAAAGTACGTGCATCTGTAAAGAAAATGTGCCGAAACTGTAAAATCGTACGTCGCAGCGGTGTAGTTCGAGTGATCTGCAAAGTTGAACCACGTCATAAGCAACGCCAAGGCTAAGCTTCATTGACGTAGTTAGGCGGGGGATGTATAATTCGCCGCCTTCTGTGACGAAGAAAATAAAAAACGAAGCACTTTTTGAGTGTCTCGAATGGAGTAAATTGAATGGCTCGTATAGCTGGTGTCAATGTTCCAGACCATAAGCACACGGTTATCTCGTTGACTTATGTCTTTGGTATTGGCCGACCTACTGCCCAAAAGATCTGCGCCGACCTCAAGATTGAGGAAAGCACTAAGGTCAGTGATTTGGGTGAAGAGAAATTAGATGAGATTCGTAACGCCATTACTGCAATGAACGTCGAAGGCGATCTACGCCGCGAAATCTCAATGAACATTAAGCGTCTAATGGATTTAGGTTGTTATCGTGGTGTACGTCACCGTCGTAGCTTACCGCTGCGTGGTCAACGGACCAAGACTAACGCCCGGACCCGCAAAGGTCCGACTAAACCAATTCGCAAATAAGCTAAGTACAGGATATCAACATGGCTAAGCCAGGTACTCGTACACGTAAAAAAGTTAAAAAGCAGGTAGCGGATGGGCTCGCGCACATTCATGCTTCTTTTAACAACACGATCGTTACTTTGACCGATCGCCAGGGCAATACACTCAGCTGGGCAACAGCGGGTGGTTCTGGTTTCCGTGGCTCTCGAAAAAGCACGCCCTTTGCCGCCCAGGTGGCAGCTGAACGTGCTGGTAAAGCAGCAATGGAATTTGGATTGAAGAACATTGATGTATTTGTTAAAGGCCCAGGACCAGGACGTGAGTCTGCGGTTCGTGCTTTAAACGGTTGCGGCCTAAAGGTTGCTAACATTACAGACGTGACTCCAATTCCACATAATGGTTGTCGCCCGCCTAAAAAGCGTCGCGTATAAAGGGGTAGGATCAAATGGCAAGATATATTGGACCCGTTTGCAAGCTGTCTCGACGTGAAGGAACAGATTTGTTCCTTAAGAGCGGTGTGCGAGCATTAGATTCAAAATGTAAAGCTGATACCATTCCGGGTGTTCACGGCGCACGCCGCAGCCGCCTGTCTGAGTTCGGTACACAGTTACGTGAAAAGCAGAAAGTTCGCCGTATGTATGGCATTCTTGAGCGTCAATTCCGTAACTACTATAAAGAAGCGGATCGTCTTAAAGGCGCAACAGGTGTGAATTTGTTGAGTTTGTTAGAGACGCGTCTAGATAACGTTGTTTACCGTATGGGCTTCGGCTCTACCCGTGCTGAAGCACGTCAAATTGTTTCTCACAAGAGCATTTTGGTTAACGGTCAGACAGTCAACATCCCAAGCTACAAAGTAGCTGAAGGTGACGTCATCTCGATCCGTGAAAAGGCAAAAGTGCAGTTGCGCATCAAAAGTGCTCTAGAGTTAGCCGCCCAGCGTGCAGCAGTAGAGTGGTGTGATGTAGATACTACAAAGCTGGAAGGTACTTTTAAAAGTACGCCAGAGCGTAGCGAGCTGCCTGCCGAAATTAATGAGCAATTGATTGTAGAACTTTACTCTAAGTAAACTCTTTTATTAATTGCCCCAGTGAAAGGTGAGTCCATGACTTCAACCAACGATATTTTGACACCGCGTAACATCGAAGTGCAACGCTTAAGTGAAACCCGCTCGAAGATTATTCTTGAGCCGTTAGAGCGTGGTTTTGGCCACACTCTAGGCAACGCTCTGCGTCGTATTTTATTGTCTTCAATGGCAGGCGCGGCAATCGTTGACGTAGAAATTGACGGTGTTGAGCATGAGTATAGCTCTATTGAGGGAGTGCAAGAGGACGTCATTGAAATCTTGCTTAGCCTTAAAGGGGTTGCACTTACTATGCACGTCGGCGAAGAAGCAGTCCTAACCCTGACTAAACAGGGACCAGGTACTGTAACTGCTGCTGACATCGCACTGAGCCACGATATTGAAGTGGCTAACCCAGACCATGTAATTGCCCATTTAAACACGGCAACCAAGCTAGTCATGCAGCTTACTGTGCGTGCCGGTACTGGCTATGAGCCAGCTGACACTCGCGACTTTGGCGAAGATGAAACTCACGCCATTGGTAAGTTGCAGCTAGACGCTTCTTTCAGCCCTGTATTGCGCGTTGCATACTCAGTTGAAAGTGCGCGTGTAGAGCAGCGGACAAACTTGGACAAGCTAGTGATTGATCTAGAGACCAACGGTACGATAGATCCTGAAGAAGCAATCCGTAGCGCTGCTACTATTCTGCAACGTCAGATGGCAGTGTTTGTGGCCTTGGAAAACGACAACGAACCAGAAACTAAGGTTGATGAACCGGAAATTGATCCGATTCTTCTGCGTCCTGTAGACGATCTTGAGCTAACCGTGCGTTCGGCTAACTGTTTGAAAGCAGAAAACTTAAATTTCATTGGTGATCTGATTCAGCGCACCGAAGTTGAGCTGCTTAAAACGCCGAACCTCGGTAAGAAGTCACTGACCGAAATCAAAGATGTGTTAGCCTCTAGAGGCTTGTCACTTGGAATGCGTTTGGAAAACTGGCCACCCGCCATGTTGAAGGGCAACCAAGCATAACGTCTTTAATCGGCTAAAAATTCAAACTTAGTTTGATAAGGAATTAACAAATGCGTCATCGTAAAAGTGGTCGTCATCTAAATCGGACCAGCTCTCATCGTAAGGCCATGTTCAAGAACATGTCTGTTTCTTTGTTTGAGCACGAATTGATTAAAACCACCCTACCTAAAGCGAAGGAACTGCGTCGTGTGGCGGAGCCACTGATCACCCTAGCTAAGGAAGATAGCGTTGCTAACCGCCGTTTGGCCTTTGCTCGCACTCGTAGCAAAGAAGCAGTTGGCAAGCTGTTTAATGAACTAGGCCCTCGTTATGAGGCGCGTCCTGGTGGCTATATCCGCATTATGAAATGTGGATTCCGCCCTGGTGATAACGCCCCTATGGCCTATGTAGAATTAGTTGACCGTCCTGAAGCTAGCGACGAGTAACTTTCTACATAATTAAAAAACCCAGCCTTGAGCTGGGTTTTTTTTGGCTTTATTTAAGCGCCATGGTCAAGGTTGTTGAACCAAGGGTAGCCTGATCGCAGGCTACTTTAGCTACAGTGAGAGCCTCAGCTAGTGACTTTAAGTAAGACTTTGTTAGGCAACAGCCTACCCACTTTACTGTGGTCTATAGTTAGGTTAGGTTAAGTTAGGTTAGGTTAGGTTTTGCGATCAAGTAAGGGCAGTAAAAAACGTCCTGTGTGCGACGCTACATTGGTTGCCACTTGTTCGGGGGTTCCAGTGGCAATGATTTGGCCACCCTTATTACCCCCCTCAGGGCCTAGATCGACGACCCAATCTGCAGTTTTTATCACGTCTAGGTTATGCTCAATTACCACCACTGTATTGCCATGGTCACGCAGTCGATGGAGCACCACCAATAACTGCTGAATATCAGCAAAATGTAATCCTGTGGTGGGTTCGTCTAAGATGTAGAGGGTTTGCCCTGTATCTCGTTTAGAGAGTTCACGAGACAGTTTAACGCGTTGGGCTTCACCCCCAGAAAGGGTGGTGGCATTTTGGCCTAAACAAATATAGCTTAAGCCCACATCCATTAGGGTTTTTAAGCGTCGGTGTATCATAGGTACAGCGGCAAAAAACTCAACTGCCGTTTCTACGGTCATGCCCAACACTTCGGTGATATTTTTTCCTTTGTACTGGATTTCCAAGGTTTCGCGATTGTAGCGCTTGCCCTTACAAACATCGCAAGGTACGTAAACATCAGGCAAAAAGTGCATTTCTACCTTAATTACGCCATCACCTTGGCAAGCCTCACAGCGGCCACCTTTCACATTAAAGCTGAAACGCCCAGGCTTATATCCTCGAGACCGAGCCTCTTGGGTGCCCGCAAATAGTTCGCGTATTGGGGTAAAAATGCCCGTGTATGTTGCTGGGTTAGAACGAGGCGTTCGACCAATGGGGCTTTGATCGATATCGACCACTTTGTCCATAAGGTTTAAGCCCTCTATTTGTTGGTGAGGGGAGGCCACTAAAGTAGTAGCTTTGTTTAACAAAGTCGCAGCCAGGGGGTAAAGAGTGGCGTTGATTAGGGTAGATTTGCCTGAGCCTGATACGCCAGTGACACAAGTCATTAGGCCTAATGGAATCTCTAGGTCGACATTTTGTAAGTTGTTGCCCGTTGCGCCCAGTAACTTGAGCCATTTTCCTTTCGTAGGTTTATGGCGTTTGCTTGGCAGTGGAATGCATTTGATACCACTTAAATATTGTCCAGTAAGAGAATCAGGGTTAGCCATAACCTCTTCTGGGGTGCCCTGAGCGACCACATAGCCTCCATGAACTCCAGCGCCTGGACCTATATCAATGACATGATCAGCAAGGCGCACGGCCTCCTCATCGTGCTCGACTACAATCACAGTGTTACCCAAATCGCGCAAGTGAATAAGGGTTTTCAACAAGCGTTCGTTATCCCTTTGGTGCAAGCCAATAGATGGCTCATCAAGAATATACATTACCCCTACTAACCCAGCCCCGATTTGACTAGCCAGACGTATGCGTTGAGCCTCACCACCAGAAAGAGTGTCTGCATTACGGTCAAGGGTGAGGTAGTCGAGACCGACGTTAACCAAAAAATCCAAACGTAAGCGAATTTCTTTGACAATTTTATCGGCAATCTGACCCTGCTTACCCGCTAACTTGAGTTCGGCGAAGTAGTCAGCACAGGTTCCCACTGCTTTACTGGTAATTTGTGGTAGATTCAAACCGTCGATAAATACATGCCGTGCTTCAGTGCGCAAGCGACTGCCATCACAACTGGGGCAGGGCTGCATATTGAGGTATTTACCTAAGTCTTCGCGTACCATATTAGACTCAGTCTCGCGATAGCGTCTTTGCATGTTATTGATGACGCCTTCAAAAGGATGATTACGACTTACCTTGTCACCACGGTCATTGATGTAATTAAACTCTACCGAAATCTTTCCAGTGCCATACAGCACCAGTTTATGCACATCTGTGGGCAACTTTTCCCATGCGGTATCCATACTGAAGCCAAAATGCTTGGCCATAGCGCTAAGCAAACCATAGTAATAAATGGACCGACGATCCCAACCTCTAATGGCACCTTCAGATAAGCTGTTGGCTGGCTGCTGCACGACTTTCCCGGCGTCGAAGAATTGTCGGATGCCTAAACCATCGCAGCTTTGGCATGCACCTGAGGGGCTGTTAAAGCTAAATAAACGAGGTTCCAATTCGGCAATAGAGTGGCCGCATGTGGGGCAGGCAAAACGAGAAGAAAAGATCATTTCCTGCGCTTTTGGATTGTCCATAGACGCTACTTTAGCGATGCCATCCGTTAAATTAAGGGCAGTCTCAAACGATTCTGCTAATCGCAACTGCAAACCTTGCTTTACCTTAAAGCGATCGATGACCACCTCAATGGTGTGTTTTTTGTTCTTTTCTAGACTAGGTGCGTCGTCTAAGTCACATAATGTGCCATTGATACGGGCTCGGATGTATCCCTGACTACGCAATTCATCAAGGGTATGTAAGTGCTCACCTTTACGGTTTTGCACCACTGGAGCAAGCAGCATTAAGCGTTGGTCTGGCTCTTGGTCTAATACTAAATCGACCATTTGGCTTACGGTTTGGGCGGCTAATGGTAGGTCATGTTCGGGGCAGCGGGGTTCTCCAGCACGAGCAAATAATAGGCGCAGATAGTCGTAGATCTCC